>CAZFSO010000027.1:24614-26634 GCA_964522095.1 uncultured Phycisphaeraceae bacterium
GCCGTGCTCTTCGTCCTCGAAGAGCACGCGTTGTGGTGAGGGCGTGCTCTTCGCGGACGAAGAGCACGGCACCCGCCCGCGCATTCTTCATCCAGTCTCCTGCAACCTCGGATCAACGGGGGGAGTATCGCTCAGCCGGATCCGAAACTCCCCCATCCCAGCCCGGAGCAAAGAGGCATGCGTTGGTCCCTGTGTGCGTTGTCCACCGTCCCCGCCGTGTCAGTCATCGTTCTCTTCGCGGGCCTCGCGTCCTCGGTCCACGCCGGCCCCCAGGTCCTCTTCGTCGACGACGACGCCCCGCCCGGCGGTGACGGCTCGTCCTGGGCTGCCGCCCACCGCCACCTGCAGGACGCCCTGTCCGCCGCGGGAGCGGCGGGCGGTGTGGAGATCCGCGTCGCGCAGGGCGTCTATTGGCCCGACCGCTCCGCAGCCGCGCCCGCGGGAACCGGCCAGCGCCTCGCCGCCTTCCTGCTCGGCGATGGCGTCATGCTGCTCGGCGGCCACGCCGGCCTCGGCGCCGCCGACCCCGACGCCCGCGACCCCGCCCGCTTCCCCAGCGTCCTCTCGGGCGACCTGGCCGGGAATGACGACCCGGCCGACCCGGCCACCTTCGCCGACAACGCCTACCACGTCGTCGAGAGCTGGCACAACGACGCCACCGCCGTCGTCGACGGCTTCACCGTCCGCGCCGGCCGGGCCGACCGGCCGGTCGGCGAGGGCTGGTGGCCGGCCCGGCGCGACGACTCCGGCGGCGGCGCGCTGCTCGTCCACTCCGACGCGGTCTTCCGCCACTGCCGCTTCACCGACAACCACGCCGACGCCAACGGGCATCTGTTCATCGCCCTCTCCGGCCCCTTCGCCTTCGCCGAGCCGGGCGGGGGCGCGGTGTTCATCTCCCGCGGCTCGCCCACCATCGAATCCTGTGTGTTCGACGCCAACTCGGCCAACCGGATCGGCGGCGCGCTGAGCCTGCACCGGTCCCCCGCCCGCGTCGTGCGGTCGGTCTTCACCGGCAACGCCGTGCTCAACGACGGCTACGGCGGCGCGCTCGGCGACATGAGCGGCGACTTCTCAACGCCCGAGCGCGCCCGCGTCGAGTCCTGCCGCTTTGTCGCCAACACCGCCCTGGGTATGGGCGGCGGCGGCGCCATCTACACCGGGCTGACCGACACGGTCTACGCCAACTGCGTCCTGCTCGCCAACCACGCCGAGAACGACGCGGGCGGCGTGTACGCCGACAACGTGGCCTTCGTCGAGTTTCACAACACCGCCATCGTCGGCAACACCTCGGAGCGTCGGGCCGCGGGCGTGTACGAGTTCTCCGAGGTCGGCGACTCGTACCAGTTCATCAACTGCGTCGTCTGGGCCAACCGCACCGCCGATCCGATCGAGCCCCTGAACCAGAACATGGTTTCCGTCAACGGCAACGTCGCGCTGTACGACACCATCCTCGAAGACGCGTTCACCCGCCCGGTCGCCGCCTACGAGACGGTCCGCCTCTTCGACGCCGATCCGGTCTTCACCGATCCCGTGGGGCCGGACGGGCAGCCCTTCAGCGGCGACGAGAACCTCCGGCCCGCGCCGGGCTCGCCCGCGATCGACGCGGGCGACTCGTCCCGTCTGCCCTCGTGGCTGACCGCCGACCTCGACGCCCGCCCGCGCCGCATCGACGCCCCGGCCCCCGACACCGGGGTCGGCCCGGCCCCGATCGTCGACATCGGCCCGTACGAGGCCGGCCCGGGCTGCTCGCCCGCCGACCTGGCCGAGCCGTTCGGCGTGGTCGACGTGTTCGACCTGCTGGCCTTCGTCGACGCTTACGCCGCGGGCAGCCCGGCCGCCGACCTCGCCCCCCCGACCGGCCGGATCGACCTCTTCGACCTGCTCGCGTTCCTCGACCTGTACGCCGCCGGTTGCCCGTGATTCAGCCCAACGCTCACGATGAGCAATGCGAATCGTGCGGTTCCCCGCTGCCGTGCTCTTCGTCCTCGAAGAGCACGCCCTGACCCCAACGCGTGCTCTT
>CAZFSO010000028.1:0-9432 GCA_964522095.1 uncultured Phycisphaeraceae bacterium
GGGGCGGCGATCAGGGCGTCGGGGATGCCGCCGCGCTGCTCGACGAAGATGTCCAGGGACTGGTCGAGGGCGCGGAGGACGCCCTCGGTGGCGCGGGCGCGGCCGCCCTCGGCGACGGAGGCGGCGACGCCGATGACGATCGCCACGAGCACGCCGATGATGCCGACCACCACCAGGAGTTCGACGAGTGTGAACGCGCTCCGGCGGGATGGGGGCATGTGGTCTCCTTGATCGGGGGCGTCCGGGGCGTGTCTTGAGATGGTACGGGCGAGGGGCGGGGCGGATCCCGCGCCGGTCCGGGTCGGGGGTTGGGTCAGGGGGCCGACTCGGGTGGGGATTGAGGGGCAGGGGGCGGGGGGGGGGCGGGGGGTTGGCTCGGCGCCGGCCGGGGCGCGGGCCCGAGGTTCAGGCCGGGGCCGAGGATGGTCGAGCCCATGATGTTGCCCACGGCGGCCGGGCGCGCGGGCGCCGCCTGCGGGCCGGCCGGGCCGCCGGCCGGTGTCGGGGCGGGCTGGGCCGGGGCGGGGCGGCCGGGGGCCCTTGGGGGCGGCGCCTGGGGCGGGGCGAGGCGGGCACGGAAGATGATGTCCGTGACGCGCTCGCGCATGTCGGCCATGGCGGTCTTGAACATCCGCTGGCCCTCGCGCTTGTACTCGATCTTGGGGTCCTGCTGGGAGAAGGCCCGGAAGCCGATCGTGTCGCGGAGTTGGTCCATCGAGTACAGGTGGTCCTTCCACGCCTGGTCGAAGGTGTCGATCAGGACCATCTGCTCGAACTGGAGCATCTCGGGGCGGGCGAGGGTCTCGACGCGGGCGCGGACGGCGTCGGCGCGCTCCTCGGGGTCGAGGTGGCGCATGCGTGGGGTGATGCCCGCGCCGAAGGTCTCGCGGAGGTAGGCGTCCAGGGCGTCGTCGTCGGGCTGCTCCATGGCGGCCCGGATCCACTCGTCGAGCTGGTCGCGCCGGGCGGCGGCGGCCGAGGCCTCCAGCAGGCGCTCGCGCATCTTCATGGGCGGGGTGTTCTTGATCTCGGAGGGCGCCAGTTCCAGGTCGACGCGGCGGCGCGCCCACTCGGCGAGGGAGGCGAAGGCGACCTCGGGGTCCTGGCGGGCCATGGCCATGGCGTTCTGCATGGCGAAGTCGACCGGGAACTCGATCTCCTTGCGCCGGTAGGTCTCGGCGGCGCGCTCGATGATGAGGTCGCGGACCTCGCGCTGGTCGTCCTCGTGGGCGGCGAGGATCTCGTCGGGGTCCAGTTCGAAGGTGAACTTGCGCTTGACCCACTCGGCGAGTTTGCGGGCCCCGTAGCCGCGCTCGGCGAACACGGGCAGTTCGGGCAGCGGGGTGTGCTCGATGCGGTCGAAGGCGGCGCGCTCCAGGCGGTCCTGGATGGCGCGGCGCTCGGCGATGCCGCCCTCGCGGATCTCCTCGGCCGACTCGATCTCGACGCCGAAGCGGCTCTTGGCCCAGCGCTGGAGGCCGGCGGAGTCGAACTCGACGGCGACCTCGGAGCCTTCCATGGGGATGTACTCGCCCAGGGTGACGCTGATGGACGCCGCGGCGTCCTCGCGGGCGAGCCGGCGGATGGTGGTCTCCATCTCGTTGGCGTCCTTGCCGCGCAGGCGGTCGGGCAGGATGGAGCAGTCGAGGCGTTCGCGGGCGTACTCGGCCGCGGAGAGGGCGGCGAAGTCCGGGTCGAGGTACTCGGCGATGGCGCTGTCGACGACGCCCTCGATCTGCTCGAAGATGAGGCCCTTGACGTCGCGCCCTTCGAGGACGCGCTGGCGCTGGCCGTAGAAGCGCTGGCGCTGGTGCTCCATGACCTCGTCGTACTCGAGGATGTTCTTGCGCATCTGGAAGTTGCGCTCCTCGACCTTCTTCTGGGCGCGCTCGACGTTCTTGGAGAGCCAGGGGTGCTCGATGGCGTCGCCCTCCTTCATGCCCAGGCGGGAGAGCAGGCGCATGGTGGTCTCGCCCGCGAAGAGTTTCATCAGGTC
The DNA here is from genome assembly GCA_964522095.1 of uncultured Phycisphaeraceae bacterium. GTDB lineage: Bacteria > Planctomycetota > Phycisphaerae > Phycisphaerales > UBA1924 > UBA6054. Next base: position 1,997 of record CAZFSO010000028.1, read on the forward strand.
GTCCTCGAGCGACACGAAGAATCGCGATGACCCCTGGTCGCCCTGGCGTCCGGAGCGGCCGCGGAGCTGGTTGTCGATGCGGCGCGACTCGTGGCGCTCGGTGCCGATGACGTGCAGGCCGCCGAGGTCCTCGACGGAGTCGGCCCAGGCGATGCGGTGGAGTTTGCAGCGTCCGTTCTTGTCCAGTTCGGCACGGAGTTCGTCGGCGGCGGCCGAGTCGACCTGCTTGGGGGTCATCCAGGTGAACTTGCCCGCCCAGTGGCGGAGCAGTCGCATCTCGACCTCCTCGAAGGGGGCCTGCTCGATCTCGCGCTTGCTGACGCCGAGTTCGGTGGGGGCGACCTTGCGGAAGACGTTCTCTCTGAGTTGCTCGTCGGTCATGTCGGCGCGGATGTCGCGCGAGGCGACGCTGCGGCGCAGCCAGTGCTCGATGAGCTGCTCGCGGGTGAAGCGGCCGAGTTTGATGTCGGTGCCGCGTCCGGCCATGTTGGTGGCGATCATGACGGCGCCGAGCTGGCCGGCGTTGAGGACGACGTTGGCCTCGCGCTCGTGCTGCTTGGCGTTGAGCACCTCGTGGGCGACCTGGTGCTTGCTGGTCAGCAGGCGGCTGATGAGTTCGGACTTCTCGACCGAGGTGGTGCCGACGAGGATGGGCTGGCCGAGGTCGTGGAAGCGCTTGATCTCGTCGACGATCTCCTCCCACTTGTCCTTGGCGCGCAGGAACATCAGGTCGTCGTGGTCGTGGCGGACGACGGGGCGGTTGGTGGGGATCGACACGACGTCGAGTTTGTAGATGTCGTGGAACTCCTGGGCCTCGGTGTCGGCGGTTCCGGTCATGCCGGCGAGGCGCTTGTACATCTTGAAGAAGTTCTGGATGGTGACCGAGGCGACGGTCTGCGTCTCGGGCTTGATCGGCACGCCCTCCTTGCACTCGACCGCCTGGTGCAGCCCGTCGGACCACTGGCGCCCGATCATGGGGCGCCCGGTGTTGGTGTCGACGATGACGATGCTCGGGTCGTTGCGCCCGGTCATGCGGTCGGGCACGTCCATGACGATGTAGTCGCGGTCGCGCTCGTAGACGGCGTGGGCGCGGACGGCCTGCTCGAGCAGGTGGGGCAGGTCCATGTTCTCGTCGACGTAGAACGAGCCGACGCCGGCGACGCGCTGGGCCTCGGCGATGCCGTCGTGCGTGAGGTGGGCCTGCTTGCGGTCCATGCGGACCTCGAAGTACTGCGTGTGCCGGTCGCGGTCGGTCTCCAGCGTGGGCAGTTCGGCCTTGGCGGCCTCGAGTTGGCGCTTGAGTTCGGGCACGCGGTCGCGGTCGCGCACCTGGCGGATGTCGCCCTCGAGCCCCTTGATGCGCTCCTTGCAGGCGGTGACCCGGCGCTCGGCCTCCTCCCAGGGGCGCTGGCGGTCCATGAGGTGGCGCGCGAGGCCGTCGGCCAGGTCGTAGCGCGGCTGGTCGTCGTGGGCCATGCCGGAGATGATCAGGGGCGTGCGGGCCTCATCGATCAGCGTCGAGTCGACCTCGTCGACGATGGCGAACTGGCGCTTGCGCTGGACCTGCTGCTCGACGGAGCGCTTCATGTTGTCGCGCAGGTAGTCGAAGCCGAACTCGGCGGTGGTGCCGTAGACGACGTCGCAGCGGTACATGCGGCGCTTCTCGTCCTCGTCCTGCATGTGCATGGGGTGGATGGCCCCCACCGTCAGGCCCAGCCAGCAGAAGAAGGGGAAGGTCCAGTCGCGGTCGCGCTGGACGAGGTAGTCGTTGACGGTGACCACGTGGACCTGCTGGTGCAGGCAGCAGGCCATGTAGGCGGCCAGCGGGGCGACGATGGTCTTGCCCTCGCCGGTCTTCATCTCGGCGATCTTGCCTTGGCCGAGCACCATGCCGCCGATGAGCTGGACGTCGAACGGGCGGGCCCGGAAGGGGGGGCGTGACTCGGGGTACAACTCGCGGACGGCCTCGTAGAGCTCGTTGGGGATCTCGACCTGCATCCAGCCGGGCACGGGGGCGGCGCAGCCGAGGAAGATCCCGTCGGGCGCGGCCGGCTCCAGGGCGTCGGCCCTGGCCTTGACCTCGTGGTAGATCGCGCGGGCGGGTTCGGGCAGGCGGGCGGGGTCGAAGTTGAACTCGGGGTTGAAGATGGCGCGGATGCCGACGGCGCGGTCCATGCCCTCGCGGGCGGCGGCGAAGACCTCGGCGAGGATGTCGTCCTGGCGGGCGCCCTCGTCGACCCGCTTGCGGAACTCGACGACCTTGGCGCGGAGTTGGGCGTCGGTCAGGGCGCGCATCTGGGGCTCGAGCGCGCCGATCGCTTCGACCCGCTGGGTGTAGCGCTTGACGAACCGCTCGTTGCGCGAGCCGAAGACCTTGGCGAGAATCGGGCCGAGCAGGGGGATGTCGGAATGTGCCATGGGGGTGCTTTCGTCGGCCGGTGGGGCGATCGCCCGGACCGGCCCGGGAGGCGTGATGCGGGGCGCCGCCGGCAGGCCGGGGGACGCCACGTGAGTGCGCTGTGGGAAGGGTGGAGCGCCGCGTCGCGCCCGAGGGCACGCGCAGGCGCAGGCCGGCGGTCGTCAGGCGACGCGCGGCGGGGCGACCGAGAGCACCCATGCCGACAGGGCCGGCCGGACGGTCAGGCCGGGCGTGCGCGCAAGCAACGCCGAGCGGGGCGCGGGCGCCCAGGTCGGCTCGGGGCGCAGCGTCCGGGGCTGGGCGATCGCCCGGTCGGAGATCTCACGGATGGCCTGGGCGACCAGGCGGCGGACGCCGGTCCGCTCGAAGGGGTCGGCGCAGGCGGCCCCCGCCAGGGCTGCGCCGGCCAGCATGATCTGGAACCCCAGCGCCAGCACCACGAGGGCGCCCAGGCCGCCGGGCTCGGGATGTCGGACGGGGCGGGTCATCCAGAGGAAGTATCGTCCGTTCGGGGTGCTGAAGCAACACGGGGGACGGAAACCCGCCGCCGGGGTCGGGGCGGCGGCGCCGCACGGCTCTGATTCGGGGGATTTCAAGCGGCACGGCACGACGGGTCCGATAGGCTGGGAGCGTCCGTCATCCCCCCACCGCCTTGCTTTCTCCGCCCCCTCCGGCACGCGTGCCCGGCGGGTGGACGCGGCCCGGCGGCCCGCAACGATCCACCGTGACCCAGCCACCCGAGGAAAACCCCATGCTCGCCACCCGCAAGGCGCTGACCCCCACGCGTGACTCGATCACCCACAAGTTCACGATCGACCGGCACGAGGGCTACCTGACGATCGGCCTGTACCCCGACGGCACGCCGGGGGAGATCTTCATCAAGATCGCCAAGGAGGGCTCGGCCATCTCGGGCATGTGCCAGGCCTTCTGCCGGGCGTTCTCGATCGCGCTGCAGTACGGGCTGCCGGTGGACGAGGCGGTGATGCGCTTCAAGGGGATGCGCTTCGAGCCGAACGGGACGACCGGCAACCCGGACATCCCCATGGCCGACTCGATCGTGGACTATGTCGCCAAATACATCGAGATCGAGTTCGGGTCAGCGCGGCGGGGGTGATCACACCACCCGGTTCGGCGGCTCGCGCCCGGCCAGGATCGCCGCCGCGTTGACCGAGACGACCTCGGCCATGGCGGCGCGCCAGCGCTGCTCGGCGCTGCCGATGTGCGGGGTGAGCACGGCCCGCGGGTGGGCGCGGAGGGTCGGGTGGACCTCGGGCTCTTTCTCGAAGACGTCCAGGCCGACGCCCCAGATGCGGCCCGCGTCCAGCGCCTCGGCCAGGGCGGTCTCGTCGATCACCGGGCCGCGGGCGGTGTTCACGACGACCGCCGTGGGCTTGAGCAGGGCGATGCGCCCGCGGTTGAGCAGGTGGCGGGTCTCGGGGGTCAGGGGGGTGTGGACGCTGACGGCGTCGGCCTGACGCAGGCCGTCGTCCAGGTCGAAGCGCTCAGCGCCCAGGGGGGCCATCTCGAACTCCAGGTGGCGGCTGCGGGCGACGTAGCCGATGCGCATGCCGAAGGCCTTGGCCCGCAGGGCGGTGGCGTAGCCGATGCGCCCGGCGCCGACGACCAGGAGGAGTTTGCCGACCAGGTCCTGGCCCATGAGGTCGGACATGCCCAGCGGGCCGCCGGCGGGGTAGGCGTCGGAGCGGGCGTAGCGGTCGGCCTCGATCAGGCGTCGGGCGGCGGCGAGCAGCAGCAGGAAGGCGATGTTGGCGGTGCCTTCCGTGACGGCGTCGGGCGTGTTGCAGGCGATGACGCGGCGGGCTCGGCAGGCGTCCAGGTCGAAGTTGTCGTAGCCCACGGCGAAGTTGCAGACGCCCCGGAGGGACGGGCCGGCCGCCTCGAGCAGTTCGGCGTCAACCCGGTCGGTGAACATGGTGCAGACGACCGACGCGCCCCGGATGAAACGCAGCACCTCGGCGCGCTCCGGTCGGTCGTCGCCGAGCACGCGGACCTCGGCCCCGGGCACTTCCACCCGGCCGGGGACGGAGCGGGTGACGGCGACGACGGGCAGGGTGGCGTCCATGCGGCGAGAATAGGAGTCGGGACGGGGCGGGCGTTTCGCACCGGGCGGTCGTTCGTCGGGCCCGGTCGGGCTGTTCCGAGCGTCGAATTGTGGATAACCGGGCGATGCGGCTGGTCTGCTGGAACATTCTGCACGGGGGCGGCCCGCGGCGCACGCCGCTGATCGCCCTGCGCCTGTGCGACCTGTCGCCGGACCTCGTCGTGCTGACGGAGTTCCGGCGCACGACTGGCGGGCAGATCGCCGGGGTGCTGCACGACTGCGGGCTGGTGCACCAGGCGACGACCGGGCCGGCGGCGGGCCGGAACGGGGTGTTCATCGCGGCGCGGACGCCGCTCGTTCCGGGCGAGCCGGGGCCGGCGGCGTGGGCGTCGAACCGCTGGCTGGACGTGTGGATGCCCGAGGTCGGCGTGTGGCTGACCGGCGTGCACGCGCCGGACGCGCACCGCTCGGACGCCGGGCGCCTGCAGCGGCAAGCCGCGTTCTGGCAGCATGTTGTGCGGACCTGTCGGGCCCGACGCGACGGTTGTCACTTGGTCGCCGGCGACCTGAACGCCGGGCGTCACGGGCTGGACGAGGCCGGTCGGAGTTTCACCGGGCCCGCGTTTCTTGGCCGGCTGGCCTCGATGGGGTACCGGGACGGGTACCGGCTTCTCAGCCCGAGAGATCGGTCGCCGACGTGGGTGAGCCCGGCGGGTTCGGGCTTCCGGATCGACGCGGTGTGGGTGTCCGAGGCGATGTCGCGCGGGGTGCGCAGGGCGTGGCACGAGGGCCCGGCGCTGGACTCGGGCGAGTCGGACCACGCGCCGGTGGTGGTCGATTTCGACTGCGCGTGAGGGCTCGGGGAGCGCCGGGGGCCGAGAAAACCCTGCAAAAATAGATGTTCGCGGCCTTGCCGGACCGAATCGGGATCGGTAAAACTGCGCGGCAGGACACCGCGTCCCTCAGTTTCGAGGAACAGACTGGAGCAAGGAATGGCCAAGAAAGCAGCGAAAAAGACCGCCCGCAAGACCGCGGGGAAGAAGGCGGCGGCCCGGAAGACCACCGCCCGCAAGAGCACGGCGAAGAAGGCGGCGCCCGCCGCCCGCAAGCCCGGCAGGATCACGGCCGCCAAGGACAAGCCCCGCAGCAAGTCCGAGGTCGTCAGCGTGATCGCCGAGAACGCCGGCCTGAGCAAGAAGGAGGTCGCCGCCGTGTTCGACACGATGGGCGAGATGATGGCGGCGGACCTGAAGAAGGGCAACGCGGGCGTGTTCAACGTGCCCGGCCTGATGAAGGTCATGGTGGTGCGCAAGCCCGCCACCAAGGCCCGCAAGGGGATCAACCCCTTCACCAAGGAGGAGACGGTCTTCAAGGCCAAGCCCGCCCGCAACGTCGTCAAGGTCCGCCCGCTCAAGGGCCTCAAGGACATGGTCGCCTGATTCGACTTCCCCGCGGATGTCCCCACAAGCCCCGGCGCGTGCCGGGGCTTGTTGTCTTTGTGGCGAGCGCGCACGATACCGTTTCGCGAGGAGCCCTTCAGCATGACCGACGCCACCGCCGCCCGCCTTGGCCCGCACCCCGTCGCGCTCGAATCCACCCTGCTCGTCCACGGCGTGCCGCGGGAGGCGTGCGCCGAACTTGTCGCGGACCTGGATCGGATCATCCGCGGTCACGGCGCGACCCCCGCGACGGTGGGCGTGCTGAACGGTCGTGCGGTGGTGGGCATGACGGACGTGGAACTTGCCGAACTGCTCTCGGCCTCGGACGTGCCCAAGGCGAACTCGGGGAACCTCGGCGTGCTGATGCACCGGGGGTCGCACGCCGCCACGACGGTCAGCGCGACGATGGAACTGGCCGCGGCAGCGGGCGTGCGGGTGTTCGCCACGGGCGGGTTGGGCGGGGTGCACAAGGGCTACGGCCGGCGGTGGGACGTTTCGGCTGACCTGGGCGCGCTCACCCGGTTCCCTGTGTGCGTCGTCGCCTCGGGGGTCAAGAGCCTGCTCGACGTCGAGGCGACCCGGGAAATGCTTGAAACGCTCGGGGTTCCCGTGATCGGGTACCGCACGGACCGGTTCCCGGCGTTCTACCTGCGCGAGTCCGCGGCGGGCGTCGATGCGCGCTTCGACGACGCGGCCGAACTGGCGGGCTTCGTCGATGCCGAACTGTCGCGCACCGGGCGCGGCGTGTTGGTGTGCAACCCAATCCCGGAAGCGGACGAACTCGACACCGCGAGCTGGGCGGGGTGGCTCGCGCAGGCCGAACGCCTCGCCGCCGAGGCCGGGGCGCGGGGTCGCGGCGTGACGCCCGCGGTGCTCGGCGCCCTGCACGGGGTGTCCGGCGGGGCGACCCTGCGGGCGAACCTCGCGCTGGTGCGGTCGAACGCGGACCTGGCCGCCCGGCTGGCGTCGTGCATGGGCGGCCAATAACCGCCCGGCGACCGAACAGTTCTCGGACGCCCGCGTGGTTTCATCGAACATTGACGCCCGGGACGCCCTCCCGCCGGTCGCGACGCGGGGCCGTCGTGCTAGGCTTTCCGTGCCGGGCTTTGAGAGATCCCGGCGACCGGGGACGGCGTTCGGTCTGGCCGCGTCCCGGTGCGCTTCGGAGTCGAGAGAGCCGGGGCCGTCACGCCCCCAAACCCCCTGGAGTAGAGCAGATGCGCCAGCACATCGCGATCGCGGCCCTGGTGGCCGCCACCGGTCTTTCCGTCCCTGCGCTCGCGCAGGACTCCGTGAGCAGCGGCCTGGGCGGGCTGCCGGGCGACGCGCTGGATCCCTGGGCCCAGGGCTGCGCGGCGTACGTGGTGGACCTGGCGCCCGTTGAGACCTCGTGGGGCAACGTCTTCGGCGTGGCGCCGCTGCTCAAGTCCAGCCGCACCAGCAGCGAGAACTTCAACTCGCTCGGATCGTCTGTGGCGATCAGCCCGGACGTTCTGACCGGCTCGACCTTCTCGCG
>CAZFSO010000028.1:9532-20337 GCA_964522095.1 uncultured Phycisphaeraceae bacterium
GGCGGCACGCTCGACGCGACCGACTGGCTGCTGGCCAACGACGCGACCACCACCACCGTGCCCGCCGGCATCCCCGCCTCGGTCGCGGGCGGCAACGGCGTGTACGGCGGGCCGAACTTCGACGCCCAGTACGTCTACGGCGCCACGCCCGGGTCGATCTTCAAGACCCAGGACCACTTCGACGTCGTGACGAACCACCGCGGCTCGCTGGGCGGGACCTCGCACCTGGCGCTGGGCTCGGGCGTCTGGACCTACGCCGTCAACGCCCAGAACCCGACCACCGGGCTGGCCAACGTCATCAACCTGTTCAGCGTCAACGCGTCGGGCGCCGTGCTGGACGCCAAGGGCTTCACCGTGCCGACGACGGTGACGGACAACGCCACGGGCTTCACCGTGGTCTACACGCCGAGCATGTACGAGAGCCGTCACCACACCGGGCCGACCGCGTTCCGCGGCGGCGTGGGCACGGTCGCGGTGGGCAACGACCAGGAGGGGCGCACGCTCATCGCGGCGACGATCCAGGAACTGGGCAACGCCTCGTTCATCTCGCCGCAGATCGTGGTGGGCCGCTTCGACGACCCCAACGGGCCGGTCGAGTGGACGACCGCCGCGTACATCGACGTCTTCAACCTGTTCACGACCAGCGAGGGCAAGGTGATCCGCGACGAGAACGGCGTGGCCATTGGCAACCTCGCGCACATGGGGCGCATCCCGAGCGCCCCGCAGGGCCCGAGCATGTCCGCCCCGGCCATCGACTCGGTCGGCAACGTGTGGTTCCTGTCGACCGTCGAGTTGTACGGCGAGGGCTTCCAGGGCGCGTCGGCCTTCCGCACGGCGCTGATCCGCGCGGTCTACAACCCGGACAACTTCAGTTACGACCTCGAACTGGTCCTCAACGTCGCCGACGTGATCGAGGGGCAGAACTCCGGGCTTGACTACCGCCTGAACTTCCTGAGCACCACCACCGGCAGCGCCACCCCGGCGCCGGAGTCCCTGTGGTCCAGCTCCGTCGCCGACCACGCCTGGAACAACACCCCCACCGCCGGCCTGGACACCGCCGACACGATCACCAACGGCGGCGTGATCATCTCCGCCTCGATCATCTACGACACCGACGGCGACGGCCGCTTCAACGACCCCACCAGCAACATCTACAACCCCGCCTGGCCCGCCGACGAGGCGTACGACGTGGCCATCTACGTCGGTCACTACGGCGACGGCGCGCCCGCCTGCCCCGGCGACTTCAACGACAGCGGCACCGTCGACATCTTCGACCTGCTCGGCTTCATCGACGCCTACACCACCGGCAGCATGGCCGCGGACTTCAACAACAGCGGCACCGTCGACATCTTCGACCTGCTCGGCTACCTGGACGCCTACAACGCCGGCTGCCCGTAACCCACGCCCGACCTCCCCGCCCCCCGGGGGCGATCGGCGACGGCCGAACTGATCGGACCAAGCGCCTTCCAACCGAACGCCCGCGCCACCCGGCGCGGGCGTTTCTTGTGCACCAGATCGCATAACGCCTGACCTCGTCCGGGGTTACGGCTAAACTTGGGCCCGGCGCACCACCCGGCGCCCCTCTCCCCACCCCGACCCTGCCCCGCTTCGGGGACTTCGGAGCCATCATGAGAACTGCCGCCGTGACGACCTGCCTGCTCGCGCTCGCCCTGGGCGCGGGGGACGCGCTCGCCTGGGACCCGCCCGCCGGGGACTGGTCGAAGTCCCACGAGACCGATCTGCGCGTGATGACCTGGAACGTCGGCGACGGCATCTGCCGCACCGCCGAGAAGTCCGACGCCTTCAACGCGTGGAACGCGCTCGTGCGCGTCGTCGCGGCCATCCAGCCCGACGTGCTGATCATCCAGGAGGCCGGCGACAACGAGGGCAACGGGACCGGGTCCGGCGTGGACACGGTCGCCCAACTCGAGCAGGTCGTCGGGCTGTTCGTCCGCGGCGGGGCCGACCCCTTCCGGGGCGGGCAGGTCGGCAGTTTCGTGCAGAAGTTCGCGCCCGAATACGACCTGCCCCACGTCTTCGTCAACAGCGTGACCGACAACTACAACCGCAACGTGATCCTCTCGCGCCACCCGTTCGCCTCGCTCAACGGGGGCCCCGCGCTGGTCAACAACTTCGTGATGGGCGCCGACGCGTACGCGCCGGGGCCCAACGGCGGCATCCGCGGGTTCATGTTCGCGCAGATCGACCTGCCCGACGACGCCTACGCGGGCGACCTCGTCGTCGGCAACGCGCACCTCAAATCCGGCTGGTCCGGCGCGGACGCGCAGGAGCGGCTGGCGGCCGCGAAGAACACGGCGTACTTCATCGACCAGTACTACAACGGCGCGGGGGTCGGGGTCAGCAACCCGGCCGGCAAGGTGTTCTTCCCCAACGTCGGCGACGTGCTCGACGCGCACACGCCTGTCGTCTGGGGCGGCGACTTCAACCAGCAGCCCGGGTCCGGCTCGCAGCGCGGCCCGGTCGAGTGGATGACCCAGGCCGAGTTCGTCGGCGGGCAGGACGGCACCGACCGCGACCGCTCGGACGCCGCCCGGGACTTCGCGGCCCATCCGATCTCCGGCGAGACGAGCACGCAGGGCTCGAACTCCAAACTCGATTACCTGTGCTGGCAGGATTCGATCGCCCAGGCCCGCCGGGCGTTCGTGTTCCGGTCGACCGGCGTCGGCATGACGCAGGCGGCGATCCCCTACCCGGTGTCGGGGTTCCCCAACTCGCCCGCGGCGGCGTCGGGGATCGCGTCCGACCACCGGCCGGTGGTGGTCGACTTCATCCTGCCCGCTGCGCCGTCGCACCCGGGCTGCACGATCGCCGATCTCGCCGAGCCGTTCGGCGCGGTGGACCTGTTCGACCTGCTGGCCTTCCTCGACGCCTACAGCACCGGTGCGCCGGCCGCGGACGTCGCCGAGCCCGCCGGGGTGGACCTGTTCGACCTGCTGGCGTACCTCGACCTGTTCGCGGCGGGCTGCCCCGATTGAGGCGTCAGGGCTTTCCGGGCTGGTCGCGCAGGGCGCGGACCTCCTCGATCGCCGCCTCGAGTTCGCGCTTCATCGCGCGGACGCGCAGCAGCGACCGCACGCGGGTGAGCAGTTCGAGTTTGTTGACCGGCTTGGTCAGGAAGTCGTCCGCGCCCGCGTCGACCGCGCGTTCCACGTCGCCGACCTCGTTCAGCGCGGTGACCATGATGATCGGGATGTCGCGCGTGGCGGGGTCCTGCTTGATGCGTTCGCAGACCTGGAACCCGCTCATGCGCGGCATCATGATGTCGAGCAGCACGATGTCCGGCGGCTCGCTCGCGACCGACGCCAGGGCCTCGGTCCCGTCGCGGGCGACGCGGACGGGCCCGCCGAGTTCGTCCAGGTATGCCTGGACCAGTTCGAGGTTGTGCTCGTTGTCGTCGACGACCAGGATGCCCTTGTGGGCGATCCTTCCGGCGGTCGCGTCGGTCGTGGGTGCGTTGGATTCCGGCATGACGCCTCCGTTTGGGCTGAACTCGTCGGACGCGTGGGCCCGCCCGGACGCCTAATCTTTGCCAGCCCGAGGCCCCCACGACACCGCGGGGCCCGACCTGTGCCAATCCGACCCTGACTCACGGAGCCGAACCCTTGGGCGCCCGGTCCGATCCATACCTGCCCCCAGCCCCCGAGACGCTGTTCGCGCCGCTGCCCGACGAGGTCCGGGCGCTGGCCGCGGGCGCGTCCAAGCGCCTGGGACGCAGGGCGGCCACGGTGCGCGTCGACCCGTGGGGGTGGGTGCAGCGGCTGGGCGACCCGGCGGGGGCGGTCTACCTGTTCCCGCGCGCCGATCGCCTGGTGGTCGTGGCACGCCTGCCCAGGCCGGCGTTCGAGGCCGGCTCGAACAAGGCGACCAGCGCCTGCCTGACGGCGGCGTCGTGCGTGGGCGACGCGATCTGGGCCGAGTGGACGGTCGGCACGCGCCCCGCGTTCGAGGCGGTGTTCGACCTGATCATGGCCGGCTGACCGGGCTTTTCCGGCGTCCCGCGGGTGGAGCCGATCCGCCCGCCGGGCCGATGCATGGCAGGAAACCCCAGGAGGAACGATGCAAGCAACCGCCTCGGCGTGGAAACTGATCGCGGGCGTCCTGCTGGGCGCGGTCTCGGCCGCGCTCGCCGGCCCCCTGGACGGGCGCGTCTCGTCGCTGATCGAGCGCGCGGACCTGGGGGCCGCCACCGTCAGCGTGCACGCCGTCGACCTGGACACGGGCGCGGAGATCGCGGCCCACCACGCCGACCGGGCGGCGATCCCCGCGTCGAACATGAAACTGATCACCTCGGGCGCCGCCCTGCGGGTTCTCGGCACGGACTTCGTCTTCCGCACCGAGTTCCGGGTCGACGCGTCCGTCACCCCGCCGCGGCTGATCCTGGTCGGCTCCGGGGACCCGGCGCTCGGCGACCCTGAACTGCTCGAGCGCCCGGAGGTCGGCCTGACGCTCGACCGGCTGTTCGACCAGATCGCGGCGACGCTCAAGGCGCAGGGGGTCGAGCGCGTCTCGGAGATCGTGGTGGACGACCGCGTGTTCGACCGCGACTTCGTCCACGAGTCATGGCCCGCGGACCAGCTCAACCGCTGGTACTGCGCCGAGGTCGGGGGGCTGAACCTGCACCGCAACGTGGTGACGGTCTACACCGAGCCGACGACGGACGCGGGCTCGCCCATCACGACGCTCGTCCCCGACGCGCCCTGGATCGAACTGGCCAACCGCGCCCGGACGGACCGCGCGGGCACGAACACGGCCTGGGTGTCGCGCCCGCAGCCCTCCGACTCGATGACCCTGCTCGGACGCGTGCGCACGCGCACCGACATCCAGGTGGCGATCCACAACCCCCCGCTGTACGCCGGGCGCGTGATCGCCAACGAACTGTCCAAGCGGGGCATCGCCGGGCCGGACCGCTGGGCGTGGGACCACGTGCGCCTCGCCGGGGAGACCGACGCCTTCCCCGACGCCCGCACGCTGGTCGTCATCACCACGCCCATCGAGGAGGCCCTGCGCCGGGTCAACACCGACTCGCACAACCTCTACGCCGAGAGCCTGTTCAAGCGCCTCGGCCACGACGTGACCGGCGAGCCCGGCTCGTGGGCCAACGGGGCGGCCGTCGTGCGGATGGTCCTCTCCGACGCCCTCGGCCACGAGGTCGCCGAGTCGACCGGCGTCGCCGACGGCTCGGGCATGTCGCGCCTCAACCGCGTGCGGCCATCCACCCTGACCGCCCTCATGAGGTGGCTCGCGACGGACGCGGAACGCTGGGACGCCTTCGTCCGCTCCCTGGCCGTGCCCGGCGAGGGCACCCTGCGCTCCCGGTTCGGGTCGGCGGACCTGACGGCCAACCTGGCCGCCAAAAGCGGCTACCTCAACGGCGTCTACGCCCTCTCGGGCGTGCTGACCGACCCAGAGACCGGGCGGCGTGTGGGGTTCAGCATCCTGATCAACGACGTGCCCGCGGGCAACCAGGCACGCAACGCCAGGCCGCTTCACGAGAAGATCGTCGCCGAACTCGACGCGTGGCTGGCAGCGAACCGGGCGCCGGTCAACCTCGGCGGCTGACTTCAGCACTCCAGCGACGGCGACGACAGCACGGGGGGCCACGCCCGCACCGCCTGGCCGTTGCGGGCGTCCCCGGGCGTCTTGGGCGTCGCGTCGAACCCGACCCGGTCGCACCCGTGCGAGCGGTCCCACACGGCGTCGCGCCCGGTGTCGCTGTTCGCGACCCAGTGGAACAGGGCCGCGTGGTGGTCCTCGATCGGGACCGACCGCCCCAGCACCGCGACGAACCGGGCCGCCGTCGCCTGCGCGAACAGGTCGGCCAGGATCCGCTGGCCCAGCCCGGCGCGGTCCGGCTCGTTCAGATCGCGGTCGGCCCGGATGAACAGCCAGCCCGGCGCCCGGTCCGACGCCCAAGCGTCCAGCACGCCGGCGATGGCCCGGGCGCGGCGTTCGTCCTCGGCCCGCTCTTTCGGCGTGGGGGTCGCGTGCGGCTCGCCCAGCGGCCGGCCGTCCACGTCCTCCCCGTCCACCTTGCGCGTCGCGTCGAAGCCGATCTTCGTGCCCGAGCCCAGGCGCGGGGCGGCGTGGTCGAGGATGTCGAGCGCGCCAAGCACCCGCTCGACGTCGCGGGACGGCACGCAGTTGCGGCACACGGCGTCCAGCACCGCGGTGAGGTCGTGGCAGTCGACGCCCTCGTCCACCACGATCACCGTCTTCGTCCACGCCATCTGCCCCGCGCCCCACACGGCGTGCATCACCTTGCGGGCGTGCAGCGGGTACTGCTTGCGGATCCGCAGCACCGCGCAGTTGTGGAACGCCCCGAACATCGGCAGGTCGTAGTCGATGATGTCCGGGATCAGCGTCTTCAGCAGCGGCAGCATGATCCGCTCGGTGGCCTTGCCCAGGTAGTAGTCCTCCTGCGGCGGCAGCCCCACGATTGTCGTGGGGTACACCGCGTTCCGGCGGTGTGTGATGGCCGAGACCTCGGTGATCGGATACCGGTCCGGCATCGAGTAGAACCCGGTGTGGTCGCCGAACGGGCCTTCGAACACGGCGCCCGGACCCAACGGTGGCCCGGCTCGCCGAGCCGGGCCACCAGGAGGATCGCCGCGCGGATCCCATCCCGGGAAGCCCGCGTCCGTCCGCACCCAGCCCTCGATCACGATCTCGGCGTCCGCGGGCACCCACAGCGGCACGGTCTTCGCTCGGCACAGGCGGATCCCGCGGCCGTTGAGGAACCCAGCCATCAGCAGTTCGCTGATCCCGGGCGGCAGGGGGCAGGTCGCCGCGTACGGCAGCACGCTCGGCCCGCCCAGGGCGATCGCCACGGGCATGGGCTTGCCGATCGCCTTCCAACTGCGCCAGTGGGCCGCGCCGTCGTGGTGCATGTGCCAGTGCATCGCGAGGCGGTCCTTGCCCAGCAACTGCACGCGGTACATGCCGATGTTGTGCGACTTGGCCACGCGGTGGGGTTTCGGCTCGTCGCGGTCTTCCGCGTGGATCGTGTGGACCCCGGCCAGCGTGATGAACCGGCCGCGGAACTCGGCCTCCCAGCGGGCCGCGTCGATGTCCGGGTGGCCCAGCCCGGGCACGTCGTCGTTGATCCCGGGTGGGTAGCCGACCGCCTCGTAATCCCCGTCGTGCTCCCAGCAGCGGATGATGCCAAGGCGCGTCAAATCAACCGCGTCGCCGGTCTTGACGACCTCCTGGCACCGCCCGGGCCCCTTGACCCGCTTGGGCCCGATCTTCAGAAGCGGCAGGAACTGACGCGCCTTGGCGACGGCCTCAGCCAGCGACCGCGGCGGCTCGGGCTTGACCAGTTCCCCGATCGTCTCACCGATCGCGTCAAACGCCCCCCCCGCCCCTCCGCCCCCCCCCGCCAACGCCATCTCCATCCGCCGGTACGACCCAAACGCGTTGATCAGCACCGGGAAGTCCGAGCCCGGCACGTTCTCGAAGAGCAGCGCCCGCCCGCCGTAGGCGTGGAACTCCGGATCGTTGCGCCGCGACGCGTCGGAACCGGGGCTCGTCGCCCGCGACTTGCTCTCGCGGTCCGCCCGCCGGGCGACCTCCAGGACCGCCGAGACCGGCTCCTTGACGCGCACAATCTCCCCGGCGGATTCGAGCGCTGCGACGAACGATGCCAGATCGGGATACATTGTGTCTGAGGATATGACCACGCCCAACCCAGCCACCCCGTCGCCCGTCCCCCCGCCCGTCCACGAGGCCGCCGCCCGGCGCGACTGGCCGGCCTACTTCGACCGCATGGAGGGCAAGCCCCCACGCGCCACGCTGCTGCTCGCGCTGGAAAAGTTCGGGCCGGTCGACCCGGCCGCGCCCCCGCTGGCCGCCGACCTCGGCTGCGGCGCGGGGCGCGACACCGAGGCGATGCTCAACGCGGGCTGGCGCGTGTGGGCCCGCGACGGCAGCGAAGACGCCATCCGGCGCGTCCGCGTTCGCCCGGCCTGCAAGGACGCGATCGAGAATGGGCGTCTCGACGTCGGCGTGGCGCCGTTCGAGACGGTCGCGATCCCGCCGGTGCGGCTGGTCAACGCCAGTTTCGCCCTGCCCTTCTGCCCGCCGGCGCACTTCCCGGCGCTGTGGGCCAGGATCGACGCCGCCATCCTGAGCGGGGGCCGCTTCGCCGGCCAGTTCTTCGGCGACCGCGACGACTGGGCGATTCTTGAGGACCGCACCCACCTGACGCGGGCGGAAACCCTCGCCCTCTTCGGCCAATACGTGCTGGAGCACTTCGAGGAGGAAGACCGCCCCTCCTCCTACACCGCCGAGTTCCACAAGCACTGGCACGTCTTCCACATTGTCGCGAGGAAACGATGACCGCGATCCAACTCACCGGCGTCGAGAAGGTTTACAAGGGACGCGTCCACGCCCTCCGCGGCGTGGACCTGACCGTCCACCCCGGCGAGGTCTTCGGCCTGCTGGGTCCCAACGGCGCGGGCAAGTCGACGCTGGTCAAGATCCTCATGACGGTCATCCGGCCCACCGCCTGCCAAGGCACGGTTCTGGGCAGGCCCGTCGGGCACCGGCCGACTCTGGCCCGCATCGGCTACCTGCCAGAGCACCACCGCTTCCCGCCCTACCTCAAGGGACGCGAGGTGCTCGAGTTCTTCGCCGCCATGTCCGGCGTTCCCCGGCAGGTCCGTCGCACGCGGTCCGCCGAACTGCTCGAACTCGTCGGCATGAGCGCGTGGGGCCACAAGAAGATCGGCGGCTACTCCAAGGGCATGCGTCAGCGCGTCGGCATCGCCCAGGCCCTCATGAACGACCCCGAACTCGTCCTGCTCGACGAGCCCACCGACGGGGTCGACCCCGTCGGCCGTCGCGAGATCCGCGGCATCCTCGCCCGCATGAAGGACGAGGGGCGGGCGGTGTTCCTCAACAGCCACCTGCTCAGCGAGATCGAGATGGTCTGCGACCGCGTGGCCATCATGGTGCAGGGCAAGGTGCTGCGACAGGGGACCGTGGGCGAACTGACGGGCGGGGCCGACGGCCTGGGCGGGGGCTACGCCATCGCCGCCGCCGGGGCGTTCACCGATGAGCACCACGAGGCCGTCCGCACCGCCGCGGGCGGGCGGGAGGTGGTCATCGAATCCAACCGGGTCGTCATCCGCACCGACGACCCCCACGCCGTGCAGCCGGCCATCGACGCCCTCCGCGCCCGCGGCGTGGTGCTGGCCTCCGTCGCGCCGGTCCGCGTCAGCCTGGAGGACCTGTTCATGCAGACGGTCGAGTCCGACGCCTCGCACGGCCGCCCCGGCGCCGCCTCAAACCCCGACAAAGGCGCCGACAAGCACGCCGACAAGCACACCAGGGGGGCCCGCCCGTGATCGCCATCCAGACGCTCGCCCTGTTCCGCGACGCCTACCGCGAACTCAACGCCCGCAAACTGTTCTGGATCACCATGATCCTCAACCTGCTGGCCGTCGCGCTCTTCGCCGGCCTGGGCGTCAACGAGCGCGGCCCGACCTTCCTGCACTGGACCTTCGACAACGACCTGTTCAACACCCGCTTCATCTCGCCGGAGTTGTTCTACAAACTCCAGTTCACGACCTGGGGCATCCCGTGGTGGCTCAGTTGGGTCGCCGCCATCCTCGCGCTGGTCTCCACCGCGGGCATGTTCCCCGACCTGATCTCCGGCGGCGTGATCGAGACGATGCTCTCCAAGCCCATCTCCCGCGCACGCCTGTTCTTCACCAAGTACCTGGCCGGCCTGCTCTTCGTCACGTTCCAGGTGGCCGTGTTCAGCGTCGGCTGCTTCCTGGTCATCTGGATCCGCGGCGGCGCGGCCGAGCCGACGCTGTTCCTGGCCGTGCCGATCGTGGTGCTGTTCTTCAGTTACCTCTTCGCCGTGTGCGCGCTGCTGGGGATGGTCACGCGCTCGACCATCGCAGCGCTGCTGCTGACGATCCTCTTCTGGTTCCTGGTCTTCCTGGTCAACACCGCCGACAACGCCACCCTGGGCATGCGCGAGGGCGCGGCCGTCCGCCTGGAGGACGCCCGGCTCAACCTCGAACGCCAGGTGACCTTCGCCGACAAGCGCGTCGAGCAACTGACCGACGCCGGCGACGCCCCCGTCGACCCGGACGGCACGCCGATCGTGGACCCCGAGGCCCGCCGCGAGGCCGTCAACCCCGCCCTGGCCCGCAGCCGCGAACGCCTGATCGTGGCCGAGCGGTCCAGCCGGACCTGGACGGCCTGGTCCAAGCGCATCCGCGTGGTCAAGACCGTGCTGCCCAAGACCCAGGAAACGGTGGCGCTGCTCGAACGCGCCTTGATCTCGCGCGCCGAACTCAACCGCCTCATGGGCGAGTCGATGGGCGTGGACATCCCCGAGGACGACCCGGACGCGGACCCCGAGTTCGCCGACCCGCGCGTCCAGTCCCGCGTGCAGGCCGCGCTGCGCGCCCGCCCGCTGTCGTGGGTCCTCGGCACCTCCCTCGCCTTCGAGGCCGCGTGCCTGGCGCTGTGCGTGCTGATCTTCACGCGGCGCGACTTCTGATCCAATCCGAGCCCCGGGCTTCAGCCCGCGCGGCTGTTGCGCGCACCCTGCACGCGGCGAACGCCTCAAGACGGAGACCGGAAGTGCTAGAAAGAAGCCTGGATGTGTTCCAACGCGACGGACGCGAAGAACGCGCGGCGGAGCGTTCTGGGCAAGGCGGACGCAGCGACCGCGCGGGCTGAGGCCCGCGGCTCGGACTTACGCGTTTTCTCCGCGCCCCAACGCCGCGCCGCGGTCCCGGGCGGCTTCGACGGCTCGGATGACC
>CAZFSO010000028.1:20437-24123 GCA_964522095.1 uncultured Phycisphaeraceae bacterium
TCCGCGCCCCAACGCCGCGCCGCGGTCCCGGGCGGCTTCGACGGCTCGGATGACCGCGTCGCGCACGCCGCGGGCGTCGAGCGCGTCGGTGGCGGCGGCGGTGGTGCCGCCCTTGCTCGTCACCGCGGCGCGCAGGGACTCGGGGGGCTCCGGGGACCGGGCCAGCATCGCGCCCGCGCCGGCGAGCGTCTGGCGCACCGCGGTCAACGCCTGCTCGCGATCAAACCCCAGCCGCTCGGCCGCGTCGACCATCGCCTCGGCCAGGTAGAACGCGTACGCGGGGCCCGACCCGGCGACGGCCGTGAACGCGTCCATGAGGGACTCGTCGATGCGCATGGTCAGGCCGCTCGCGCCGAACAGGGACTCGGCGGCCGCCAGGTCGTCCTCGCCCGCCCCCGGCCCCGCGCACATGGCGCTCATGCCCATCCCGACCCCGATGGGCGTGTTGGGCATCACGCGGACGACCCGGGCCGCCGGGCCCATCGCCCGGGCGATCGTCTCGGCCCGCACGCCGGCCATCACCGACACCACCACGCGGGGGCCGCAGGCGTCCAGCACCCGCCGCCAGCCCGCGGCGACCGTCTCGAACGCCTGCGGCTTGACCGCCAGGACCAGGCCCGCGCCGGGGCGCGCCTTCAGCCACGCCCCCACGCTCTCCTCGGGTGTTCTCATCACTTTGCCGAACGGCGCCCCGTCCGGCGCGTGCGGGTCGACCGCGGCCAGCGCGGCGGCGCCGAGCGCTGACGCCGCGCCCGACGCGATGGCCCGGCCCATGTTGCCGGCCCCGATGAAGAGCCACCCGCCGTTCGCGTCGCTGGTCGTCATGGGTCAAGCCTAACCGCCGCCCCGGGCGCCGTCCGCGGCGCATACGATTGCGGCTCGCGAGGAGACCCGATGGCGACCTTCTATCAACTCGATTTCGAGAAGCCGCTGGCCGAACTCGACGAACGGATCGCGGCCGCCGAGCGCGCCGCCCCGCCCGCTGCGGTGCCGGCCTTCGGCGGCATCGAACCCGACGCCGCCGGTCAGACCCCCCAGCCTGCGCCGCAGGTCGAGTCGCTCCGCGCCGAGCGCGACGCGCTGCTCGCCCGGCTCTACGAGAACCTCTCGCCCTGGAACACCGTGCGCGTGGCCCGGCACCCCGACCGGCCGCAGACGCGGGACTATGTCGCGCGGATGTGCCGTGACTTCTGCGAACTGCACGGCGACCGCCGCTACGGCGACGACCCCGCGATCGTCACGGGCTTCGGGCGCATTGGGGGCCGCAAGGTGCTGATCGTCGGGCACCAGAAGGGGCGCAACACCCAGGAGAAACTCGCCTGCCACTTCGGCTGCGCCCACCCCGAGGGCTATCGCAAGGCGCTGGCGAAGATGGAGTTGGCGGCCAAGTTCGGCGTGCCGATCGTCACGCTCGTGGACACCCCGGGGGCCTACCCGGGCCTCGGCGCCGAGGAGCGCGGGCAGGCCGAGGCGATCGCCGTCAACATGCGCGAGATGTCACGCCTGCCGGTGCCCATCGTCTCGATCGTGATCGGCGAGGGCGGCTCGGGCGGGGCGCTGGGCATCGCCGTCGCCGACCGCGTGGCGATGCTGCGCAACGCCTGGTACTCGGTGATCTCGCCCGAGGGTTGCGCCGCCATCCTCTGGAAGCAGGCCAACGAGCAGACCAACACCGCCGCCGCCGACGCGCTCAAACTGACCGCCCGCGACAACCTCGCGCTGGGGATCGTCGATGCCGTGGTCGACGAGCCGGTCGGCGGGGCGCACCGCGACCCGGACGGCGCGGCCCGCCTGCTCGAACAGTGGATCGCGGCCCAACTCGACGAACTGACCGGGATGAGCCCCGAGGAACTCGTCGACGCGCGGTACCAGCGGTTCCGCCGGCTCGGCGCGTACGACGAGGTGGCCGAGACGCAACCCATCGCCTGACCGGTTCGGGCGATGGCCGGGTGCGGGATTGACCCGGCCCCCCCTGTCGTCTACTCTTCGGCCCGACTTGCCGGACGACTCGCCCCTCCGACCCCCGGCCGGGGCGACGCCGGACACGGGGTGACGACATTGGCAAAGAAGACCGCCAAAAAGACCGCCAAGAAGACCGTCGCTCAGCCGAAGCCCGCCAAGCCGAAGGCCGACCCGAAGCCCAAGGCCGCCACCAGCGCCAAGCCGGCCGCCAAGCCCGCGAAGAAGACCGCCAAGAAGGTCGTGAAGAAGGCCGCCAAGAAGACGGCCGCGAAGACCGAAGGCAAGAAGGCTGCGCGCAAGTCCACCGCGTCCAAGGCGGCCGCCAAGCCCGAAGCAGCGGCCAAGAGCCCGACGACCCGCAAGGCCGCGACCACCGCCCCCGGCAACGGCGCCAAGGCCGACGCCAAGCCGGCCGCAAAGCCCGGCGCCAAGCCGGAAGCCAAGCCCGACCCGAAGGCGGGCGCGGACCGCAAGCCCACGAGCAAGAAGAAGTCCTCGGAGAGCGCCGCGCCGACCGCGGCCGACCAGGGCGCCGCCAAGGGCGCACGCAAGGGCATCACGGTGGTCGAGCCGACGAAGAAGGCCCCGTCGAAGCCCAAGTCGGTCAGCAAGTACGCCCCGCCCGTTCGCCCGATGCTGCTCGGCCCGGGCTCGAAACTCACCAAGCCCCTGATCCCCTCCGGCCCGTCGGCGCCGCGCGTGACCTCGGTGCTCGACGGCCCCAAGTCGCGCCGGACCAAGTCCCCGCTGACCAAGGCCAAGATCGACAACTACCGGAGCATGCTGCTCGCCAAGCGCGCCGAACTGCTCGGCGACGTGGAGAGCATGGAGAACGAGGCCCTGCGCTCCGGCTCGGGCGAACTGTCGCACACCCCGCAGCACCTCGCCGAGCAGGGCTCGGAGAGTTACGACCAGGCGCTGAGCCTCAACCTCGCCGCCCAGGACCGTCGGATCATCAAGGAGATCGACGACGCGCTCAAGCGGATCGACGAGGGCACCTACGGGCTGTGCGAACTGACGAACCAGCCCATCCCCGAGGCCAGGCTCGACGAGTTGCCCTGGGCGCGCTACACCGTTGAGGCCGCGCGCCAACTCGAGTCGCGGAGCGCCCTGTCGTGACCGACCCCGCCGGGCGGAGCCTGCGGGCCTGGCTCCTGTTCCTGGGCGCCACCTGCGTCGGCCTGGTCGCGGACCTGTGGACCAAGCACGCGGCCTTTCAGCGCGTTGCCGGCGTCCCGGTCGACGTGCGGCGTGAGGACGTGCTGACGGCCTCATCGCTCGGCGACCTGATCCCGCCGCACGACCCGGTGGTCGTCGTCCCCAGCGTGCTCGAACTGACGCTGGTGCTCAACCCGGGCGCCGTGTTCGGCATCGGCGCGGGCAAGCGCTGGTTCTTCGTGGGCTTCACCGTCCTGGCCGTCGCGCTGGCCACGTGGATCTTCGCCCGCAAGACCCGCGTGCGCGACCGCTGGGCCCACCTGGCGTTCGCGATGGTCGTCTCCGGCGGGCTGGGCAACCTCTACGACCGCGTCCGGTTCGCGTGCGTGCGCGACTTCCTGCACCCGCTCCCGGGGGTGCGCCTGCCCTTCGGTCTGCGGTGGCCGGGCGGTTCGGACGAACTCTGGCCCTACGTGTCCAACGTGGCCGACGCCGCGCTGCTCGTGGGCATCGGCATCCTCATCGTGTACTCGTGGCGTGCGCCCGAGCCCGAGGCCAAACCCGAG
>CAZFSO010000028.1:24223-26505 GCA_964522095.1 uncultured Phycisphaeraceae bacterium
AAACCCGAACGCGACGCCGCCGGGTCCGCCTGACTCACCCGCGCAGCGCCCCCGCCCGCTCGCGGATCGTGTCGATCATCGCCCGCACCTCGGACGCCATGCGCGTGTTGGGGAACTCGGCGATGATCCGCTCGCCGATCTCCGCGGCCCGCTCCCACATCCGGTCCTGAACCGCCAGTCGGAACTGCACGCCCAGGTTCTCCCGGGCCTTGCCGATCACGCCGCGGGCGACCTCGCGGAACTGCTCGCCCTCGTCCTCGGTCAGGTACTGGTCGAGTTGCTTGAGCAGGTCCATCGCCTCGTCGACCCGCTCGGCCTCGGCCGCGTGCAGGAACCGGCGCTCCAGGTCCGCCTTGTACCGCTCCCGCGCGGCGGTCACCCGGTGGCGCAGCCCCTCGGTGCGCGGGGAGTCGGGGAAGAGCCGGGCGACGCGCGCCGCCTCGCTCAACGCGGCGTCCCACTCGCACTGGGCGATCAGCGCTTCCAGCCCGCGCACCGCCTCGCCGACCCGCCGGTCCATCGTGGTGAACCGGGCCGTCTCCACCTTCTGGCGGAACTCCTCGGCGTCCGCCCGGTAGCCGAACCGCTCGGCCAGTTCACGGATCAGCACCATCGCCGCGTCCCAGTCCTCGGTGTTGATGTCCTCCTGGATCGCCTTGCGCAGCAGTTCGCGCTCGCGCTTGCGGTTGATCACGCGCCGGGCGTCGTCGGACAGGATCAGCGACTCCTGCATCTCCTCGATCGACCGGGTCAGGCCCCGCACCTGCCCGCGCAGTTCGTGCAGTTCCTTCTCCAGCACCGCCGAGCCGTCCGTTGCCTGCGCCGGCGACCGCTTGAGGGCGATGGGCAGGGTGCACAGCGTCACCACCAGCCCGATCAGGCCCACCAATACCCAGTCGCCCTGGTTCGACAGCACGCCGCGAACCGCCGCCGCGCCGCACAGGACGCCGACCAGGCCGTAGATCGCGCCGATCCACGCCAGCGAGATGCCTCCGTGCTCGTCCATCGCGCCCTCCTCACGGCCCCGCGGCCGCTCAACTGCCCGGCACCGGCCCGCCGCAGTTCTGCTCGACCGGCACCACGCACAGGAACCGCAGCGGTCCCTCCTGCCCGTCGGCCGACCGGAACTGGTGCTCCTCGTTCGCCGGGACGTAGACCACGTCGCCCTCCCGGATCGGGTTCTCCCGCCCGCCCAGGAGCACCGTGCCCGAACCGGACACCACGTACACCTCGTGCTCGTAATCATGGCGATGTCGCGGCGTGTGCCCGCCCGGCTCAATCGCGAACTGGCGCAACGAGAAGTGCGGCGCACCGTCCGCCCGCCCCACCATCACCGCCATCGACGCGCCCCGCACGCCGTCCATCTGAACGGGGGTGCGCTCGGTCTTGTCGATGTTGCGGATCAGCACCTCACCGGTCGCCGTCATGCCAACCTCCCGTCGAGCCTTCCGCGGCCCGCCCCTCCAGATTACCATGCTTCATGACCCAAGTTCCAGCCAAACCCGACCATCGACCGGAAATCCGCGTCTTTCCGCTCGGCCCGTTCGAAACCAACTGCTACCTGATCTCCCACGAGGACCCCAAACCGGGTGATCCGTGCTGGGTCGTCGACTGCGGCATGGAGCCCGACCGCCTCATCAACCAGATCGACGGGATGGCTCTGGAGCCCGAGGCCGTCGTCCTGACCCACGCCCACCTCGACCACATCGCCGGCCTGTTCGCCTTCCGACGCCGCTTCCCGCACACCCCGATCTGGATCCACGAGGCCGAGGAGCGGTGGCTGAGCGACCCGACGCTCAACCTCTCGGCCGCCGCCGGGATCGAGGTCACCGGCCCCACCCCGGACCGCCTGCTCAGGCACGCCGAGACCCTGACCCTGCTCGGCCAGCCGTGGCAGGTCCGCCACACCCCCGGCCACTCGCCCGGCGGCGTCACGCTCCACCACGCCCCCTCCAACACCGCGATCGTCGGCGACACCCTCTTCGCCGGCTCCATCGGCCGCCACGACTTCCCCGGCTCGGACTTCGCGACGCTGGCGCGGTCCATCCGCGAGCAACTCTACACCCTGCCCGACGAAACCATCGTCCTGCCCGGTCACGGCCCGACGACGACCATCGGACGCGAGAAGATCGGCAACCCGTTCGTGCGCGCGGACGGGGTCACGGTGTGACGTCCGCAGGCTTCCGCGGCCACCGCGCGACCGCGTCCTTGCACTCGGCCAGGAATCGCTTGGCTTCTGGAGACAGCGCCTCACCCGGCGGGAACCCGCGCACCGCCTCCGG
>CAZFSO010000029.1:0-3490 GCA_964522095.1 uncultured Phycisphaeraceae bacterium
TCACCCGGTCGACTGCATCGCCGCGGCCACGGCGTTGATGCTCGCCTGGATCACGGGGCGAAGCGCCTCACGCTCCTCCTGCCCCGCCCGGCGCCACCGGGTCAGCAGGTCCGCCTGCGCCAGGTTCAGCACGTCGGTCCAGGGGTTGCGGTCGTCGATCGAGCGGCCCACCACCGGGCTGTGGGCCATCAGGTCGGTGCGGCCGGTCACGCCCAGCACGGCCTGGCGCGACCGCTCGAACTCCTCGCGCAGGCGGTCGAACATCAACGCGCCGTCGGGGGCCGCCAGCGCGTAGCGCTTCAGCACCGGTATGCGCGCCCGCGCCAGTTCCTGGGCGGCGTTCTCGAACACGGTGGAGACGAACGGGCGGGTGCGGGCGGCGTCCGCCAGCGCGTCCCGCTCGGCCCCGGTCGCCTCGGCCAGGGCCGTGCCAATCCCGTACCACCCCGGCACGAGCGCCCGCATCTGCACCCACGAGAACACCCACGGGATGGCGCGCAGCGCGTCGAAGGTCAGGTCCGAGCCCGTGGCGCGCGACACCGGGCGCGACGCGATGGGCAGGGCGCCGATGTGCTCGACGGGTCTGGCCGCCACGAACCACGCCCAGAACCGCGGGTCGTCGATGAACGCCCGGTACGCGACGCGGGCCCGCTCGGCCAGCCGGGTCATCAGGTCGCCGAATCCAGCGTCCGGGTCGTCGGCGCCGGGGTCGGCCTCGGCCAGCACGGACGCGTGGAGGATCTGCTCGAGGTGCCGTCGAGCCATGTCCGGCAGGGCGTAGCGGAAGGTGATCACCTCGCCCTGCTCGGTGAAGCGCAGGCGTCCGGTGCGGGCCGTGGGCGGCGCGGCGAGGATGGCGCGCCCGGCGCGTCCCCCGCCGCGCCCGATCGTCCCGCCCCGGCCGTGGAAGTAGCGCAGCGCCACGCCGTGCCGGGCGAAGACCTCGGCGATGCGCCGCTGGGCGGTGTGCAGGGCGGTGTTGGCCATCAGGAAGCCGCCGTCCTTGTTCGAGTCCGAGTAGCCGAGCATGACCTCCTGCTCGGGCCGACCGCCGGACACGGCGTGCAGGTGGGCGGCGTAGACGGGGTCGGCCAGCGCCGCGTCCATCAGGGCGGGGGCGCGGTCCAGGTCGTCGATGGTCTCGAACAGCGGCACCACCTCGATGCGGCTGACGCCCGGCCGGCCGGCCCGCGCGGGCGCGTGCAGGCCGGCCTCGCGCATGAGCAGCAGCAGCCCGAGCATGTCGCTGACGCGGTGGGTCATCGAGATGATCCAGGCCCGCACGCTGTCCGGCTCCCGCGCGACCTGCTCGCGCACCACCCGCATCGTCGCGAGCACCTCGGCCGCCGGGCCTTCGGGCTCGGCGCCGACCGGGACCAGCGGGCGCACGCCGCACAACTCGCGCCGCAACACCTCCAGGCGCGCCGGCTCGTCGAGCGCGGCGTAGTCTGGCGTCACGCCCGCCAGCGCCAGCAGGTCGGCCACCGCGCGTTCGTGCACCTCGGAGTGCTGGCGCACGTCCATCGTCGCCAGGTGCAGCCCGAACGCCCGCGCCCGCACGATGGCGTCGGCCAGCAGGCCCTCCTCGGCGACCCGGTCCAGCCCCGCGCGGCGCAGGGCGCGGCGGATCACCAGCAGGTCCTCCAGCAGCAGTCGCCCGCTGTAGGCCGGGTCGCGGGCCAGGCGCGTGCGCATCTGCGAGAGGCGCACGCGGATCGGCTCGTGGCGGCGCTGCTCGAGGTGCGTGTCGTCGCCGATGAACGCCGCGTCGCGCTCGATGGCCCGGGCGATCTCCTCGCCCAGGTCGGCGCGCAGCGTCGACACGGACAGCGCGTGGCGCAGGCGGGCCAGTTCGGCGTCCCAGAGTTCCCTGGCCGCGTCGCGCATCATGGCGAGAGTGCGCCGGGTGACCTCGGCGGTCACGTTGGGGTTGCCGTCGCGGTCGCCGCCGATCCAGGTGCGGTAGCGCAGCAGCGCGGGCAGGTCGTTGGCGACGATCTCGGACTGGTCCTCGCCGAACGCGCGGCGGGCCGCCCACACCGCGTCACGGTACAGGCGGGGCACGGTCTCCCAGATCGTGGTCGACAGGAAGTAGATCCCGTTGCGCACCTCGTCGGGCACGCCCAGCCGGGCGGTGCGCACGTCGTCGGTCATCAGCAGCAGCGAGACGGTCCGGTCCAGGCGCGCCCGGGTCTCGGCCCGCTCGCGGGGCGTCAGGTCGTCGCGGCGGAGGCGCACGACGCACGCGGCGACGTCGGTCTGCTTGTCCAGCACGGTGCGACGCCGCGCCTCGGTGGGGTGGGCGGTCAGCGTTGGCTGGACGTCCAGGCGCTCCAGCACCTCGCGCACGCCGGCGGCCGACACGCCGGCCTCGGCCAGGCGCTGCACGGCCTCGTCGATGGACTCGGGGCGCGCCGGCCCGCCGTCGGACGCCGCCTCGCGCCGGCGGTTGACCCGCACGATGTTGAGTTGCTCGGCCTTGTTGAGCAGGTGGAACCGCGCCGCCCCCACGCGCACCAGGTCGGAGACCCGGTCAAGGTCCAGCGCCGCGATCCGGGCCGCGGCGTCGTCCCATGCGGGGTGGTCGGGGTCGTCGCCTGCGCTTCGGCAGACGCCGGCGATCTCGGCGCTCAGCGACAGCGCGGGGCCGAGGCCCACGCGCTCGCACGCGAGGGTCAGGGCCTCTTCGAGGACGCGCCGGTCGGGGTCGTGCATGCGGGATTCTTGTGCGCCCGGGAGGCCCGGCCCTCGGGGTGCCGACGCACGCGGTCGTGGTCCGACGCTTCCTGCGCCGCCAGACGCACCCGCCGGCCCTGCCGCGCGATGAACCAGGTGCCCACCAGGCCCGACGCCACGACCACGCCCGGCACCCAGGCCGGGGCGGGGCTGCGGAGCAGCACCCAGGTCGAGAGGGCGATGGCGGTCCACATCATGGCCATCGAGATCGCCTTGGCCCGCCGGGGCATGACCACACCCGGAACCAGGTAGCAGGCGAACGGGCTGAAAAACTTGTTGCGCACCAGCCGGTCGGTCAGCCACGGGCACGAGCGGGCGAAGCACCAGGTGGCCATCAGCAGGAACACGGTGGTGGGCAGGCCGGGCAACACCGCCCCCACGCCCCCCAGGCCGACGCACACCACGCCCGCCCCGGCCAGGCCGTAGCGCTTCACGCGGCTGCGGGAGATCCGGGGCACGTCGAGGGCGGTCGGGCTGGTGTGCAGGGTGGCCAAATCCGGGCCGGGTCATGCCTGACCAGGCCCAAAGGATGATTGGCCGCCGAGGACCGAAAGTCACGCTTGTTGAGACTCAATCTCAGTGTGTCGAAACGGTGCCCGCCTTCGACCCGCAGGGCGAAGGCGGCGTTGGCGTCATCGCGGCCCCTGAACGCGTGCTTCGCCTTCGGTCGAAGCACGGCACCGTACGGCTCACGAAGCGGTCCAGTCAGACCCGTTCCCCAGTGACCGGGTTGACCTTGACCTTGACTTTGCGG
>CAZFSO010000029.1:3590-25939 GCA_964522095.1 uncultured Phycisphaeraceae bacterium
GTCCAGTCAGACCCGTTCCCCAGTGACCGGGTTGACCTTGACCTTGACTTTGCGGCCGTCCTTGCGGGCCTCGATCTCCCACAGGCCGTCGTCGAACTCGACCTCCTCGATCACCCCGACCTCCGCTTCGAGGGCGGCGAGGACCTCGGCGAGGGGTTTGGCGTTCTCGGGCGGGGTTTCCTCGGCGTCGCCCTTCTCGCGGCGGACCTCGGACCCGTCCTTGGGGTTCAGGTCGATCGTCCACCAGGTCTCGCCCAGGCGCGCGTCGGCCTCCCAGACGTCGTCGTCGAACTCGATGGCGACGACGATGGCCTTCGGCTCGCGCTCCACGAGCGCGGCGACGATCTTCGACACCGGGGCGGCGTCGGCGGGCGGGCGGTCCAGGGCGGCGCCGGCGATCCCGGCGGTCAGAAGCAGGCTGGCGGTCAGCATGTCGGGTCCTTTCCATAAAGAGGAAGCACCGACACACAATCGCCCCGACGGCCCGGGTATTTCACCCCTGAACAGGCGTGTCCCGGGTGGCGCCCGCGCCCTGGCCGGCCATCATGGCCGCCATGTCGATGCCGAGTTTCTCGGCGACGCGCCGGCCGTAGTCCTCGTCGGCCCGGAAGAAGTGGCAGAGTTGGCGCATCTGGACCTCCTGTCGGGCCTGGCCGAGGTTCGCGGCGATGCGGGTGGCGACGCGATCGCGGTGCGCGTCGTCGAACATGCGGTAGAGGTTGCCGGGCTGGGTGTAGTCGTCGTGGTCGACGGCCGAGTCGTAGCGGTCGACCACGGCCTGGCCCAGGTCCCACGCGGGGTCGAGGTAGCGCTCGTCGGGCATGGGCGTGCCGACGCGGGTGTTGGGCCAGTAGTTGGGGGCGCCGGCGTAGGTCTCGGCGGTGGCGCCCTGGCCGTCGCGCATGTAGTGCATGACGGGGCAGCGGGGCCGGTTGACCGGGATCTGGTGGTGGTTGACGCCCACGCGGTGCAGGTGGGTGTCGGCGTAGGACATCAGGCGGGCCTGGAGCATCTTGTCGGGGCTCGGGCCGATGCCGGGGACGAGGGCCGAGGGCTTGAAGGCGGCCTGCTCGACCTCGGCGTGGTAGTTCTCGGGGTTGCGGTTCAGTTCGAGCTGGCCGACCTCGATCAGCGGGAAGTCCGCGTGCGGCCAGACCTTGGTCAGGTCGAAGGGGTTCCAGCCGGTGCGGGCCGACCACTCCTCGGCCTGGGCCTGGGTCATGACCTGGATCTTGAGCGTCCAACTGGGGAACTCGCCGCGCTCGATCGACTCGAACAGGTCGCGCTGGTGGCTCTCGCGGTCCTGGGCGATCACGCCGGCGGCGTGCTCGTCGGACCAGTTCTCGACGCCCTGGTTGGACTTGAAGTGGAACTTGCACCACACGCGCTCGCCGTCGGCGTTGATCAAACTGAAGGTGTGGCTGCCGAAGCCGTGCATGGTGCGCAGCGAGGCGGGGATGCCCCGATCCGAGAAGAGGATGGTGACCTGGTGGAGGCTCTCGGGGCACTGGCTCCAGAAGTCCCACTGCATGTCCTGGTCGCGCAGGTTGGTCCTGGGGTGGCGCTTCTGGGTGTGGATGAAGTTGGCGAACTTGAAGGGGTCGCGGACGAAGAACACGGGGGTGTTGTTGCCGACCAGGTCCCAGTTGCCCTCCTCGGTGTAGAACTTGATCGAGAAGCCCCGGACGTCGCGCTCGGCGTCGGCGGCCCCGCGCTCGCCCGCCACGGTCGAGAAGCGCAGGAACAGGTCGGTCTTTTTGCCGACCTCGGAGAAGATGGCGGCCCTGGTGTAGCGGGTCACGTCGTGGGTGACGGTGAACGTGCCGTACGCGCCCGAGCCCTTGGCGTGGACCACGCGCTCGGGGATGCGTTCGCGGTTGAAGTGCTGCATCTGCTCGAGAAGCGAGACGTCCTGCATCAGCAGCGGCCCGCGCGGCCCGGCGGTCAGCGCGTGCTGGCGCCCGATCGGGGCGCCGTCGGCGGTGGTCAGGACGGGGCAGGTGGGCTTGTCGCTGCTGGTGGCCATGGGGCGTTTCTCCGGCTGGTTCATGAGGCGTGGCAAGGCCCGGAACGGGCGCATCATGAAGGTAGGGGTCCGCACGGGCGGTATCCAAAGGAAACGGAGACTTTCTGGTGATGCGATCCATAGGCTGTGGCTATGGAAATCCACCAGTTGCGTTATTTCGTCGCGGCGGCCGAGGCGGGGTCGATCACGCAGGCCGCCAAGCGATGCCGCGTTGCTCAGCCGTCGCTGTCGCAGCAGATCCGCAAACTGGAGGGAACGCTGGGCCTCGCGCTGTTCGACCGGGCCGGTCGCGGCGTGACGCTGACCGAGGCGGGGCGCGTGCTCCTGCCCCGGGCGCGGCGGATCCTCGCCGAGGTGCGCGAGACCACCGAGAACCTGCTGGCCGAGGTCGAGGACGGGCCGGGGCGCCTGAGCATCGGGGCGATCCCGACGATGGCGCCGTACCTGCTGCCCCCGGTGCTCGCCGGCCTGCGCCGCGACCGCCCGGGGTGCGAACTGGTCGTGCGCGAGGACCGCACGGCGGCCCTGGTCGACGCGGTGGTGGGCAACGAACTCGACGTCGCGGTGACCAGCACGCCGATCGACCACCCGCTCGTCGAGGTCGGCGTGGTGGGCCGGGAGGAGTTGCTGGTCGTTGCGCCAACTCCGGCATCGGATGGCGCCCCGGGGGTCGGGTCGGCCGCGGGGCCGTGGCGCGCCGACGACCTGCGCGGGCGGGAGACCGTCAGCCTGCACGAGATGCACTGCCTGGGCGAGCAGATCGCCGGGTTCTGCGCCCGCTCGGGCGTGCGTCCGAACACGGTCTGCCGCACGACGCAACTGTCGACGGTGCTGGAGTTGGTGCGTCTCGGCCTGGGCGTGTCGCTGGTGCCGTCGATGGCCGCCGCCGACGACGCGGCACCCGGGCGCGTCTACCGCAGGCTGGCGCCCGATCCGCCGCGGCGGGAGGTAGCGCTGGTGTGGCGCGCCGGGCGGTCGCGGCCGCCGATCGCGCGGGGGCTGGGTGAGCGGGTGGCGGCCGAGGTGCTGGCGCTGGCCGACCGGGGCGTGGCGCGCGCGGGGGGATGAGAAAGCGCGGAAGGGTCCGGCGGCGGGATCAGGCCGGGGCGCCGGCCCGGTCCAGGGCGAGGGCCGCGTCGATCACGGCCAGGTGCGAGTAGGCCTGCGGCGTGTTGCCCAGGGCCAGGCGTTGCGAGGGGAGGTACTCCTCGCTGAGCAGGCCGGTCGGGCCGGCGAGGTCGCACATGGCCTCGAACAGGTCGCGGGCGTCGTCGGTGCGCCCGATCAGCAGGTAGGACTCGATCAGCCATCCGGCGCAGAGGTGGAAGCCGCCCTCGGTGCCCGGCAGGCCGTCGTCGGCCAGGTAGCGGTAGACGGTCGGCCCGTCGCGCAGGGTGCGCTCGACCGCCTCGACGGTGCCGACGAAGCGGGGGTCGTCGGGGGGCAGCAGGCCGGTCAGGCCGATGGTCAGGGCGGCGGCGTCGAGGTCGTCGCCGTCGTAGGCCGCGGTGAACGCGTGGCACTTGGGCTTGTAGCCGTGCGCCAGCACGTCGTCGCGGATCTGGTCGCGCAGGCGTTCCCACCCGGGCACGCGTTGGCCGGCGTAGTCCCGGGCGACGCGCACGGCGCGGTCCACGGTCATCCAACTCATGACCTTCGAGTGGACGTGGTGGCGTCGGGCCTTTCGGATCTCCCAGATGCCGTGGTCCGGCTCGGTCCAGCGTCGCTCGACGGCCAGGACCATCGCCTCGACCAGGCGCCAGTGCTCGGCGGACAGGGGCGCGTCGTGCTCGAGCAGTTCGGCGACCAGCGCGACGATGGGCCCGAACACGTCGAGTTGCACCTGGTGCGAGGCGGCGTTGCCGACCCGGACGGGCCGGCTGAGGCGGTAGCCGCCGAGTTCGCCGATCTCGGCCTCGGCGCCGAGTTCCTGCCCGGCGACGGTGTAGAGGGGGTGGAGGCGTTCGGGCGACTCGGTTGACTCGACCACGCCGGCGACCCAGTCCAGGAAATCGACCGCCTCGTGCGAACTGCCGAGGCGCACGAGCGAGTTGGCGGCCATCGCGGCGTCGCGCAGCCAGCAGTAGCGGTAGTCCCAGTTGCGGATCCCGCCGATCTCCTCGGGCAGGCTGGTCGTGCCCGCGGCCAGGATGGCGCCCGTCGGCCCGTGGCAGAGGCCCTTGAGGATCAGGGCGCTGTGGCGGACCAGTTCGGGGCGCCGTGCGGGGACGACCAGGCGCTCGCACCAGCGCCGCCAGGTCTGCTCGGTCTCCTCGATGCGTCTGGTCAGCGGGATGCGGGCCGGGCCGAGCGAGCCCGAGCCGTAGCGCAGTTCGAGCGTGACCGGCTCGCCCGAGAGGGGGATGCGCGCGACGGCGGTCTGGTGGGGCCCGCGGTCCTCGATGGTCCAGGTCACGCCCAGGGAGCGCAGGACGATGGGGTCGTGGGTGTCCTCGACGACCAGGCCGCCCTCGCGCACCGCGACGCGGGTGGGGATGCGTCCGAAGTCCAGGCGCGGGGCGAACTCGACGAGCGCCTCGCCGTGGCCGGTGAGGCGTCGGATCAGGTCGGTGCGTCCTGCGCGCTGCGAGCCGCGCCCGCCGGAGGTGTCGAGCAGGTCGGTGGTCTTCCACCCGCCCCAGTCGGTCTCGAGGACGAGCGCGTCGGGGCGGTAGGTCTGGGAGACGGGCTCGGCGTGCTCGGCGCGGACGGTGAAGTGCCCGGCCTGCTCGCCGCCGAGCAGGTCGGCGAAGAGTGCGGAGGAGTCCACGCGCGGCGCGCACATCCAGGTCAGGCGCCCGCCCGGGGTGACCAGGGCGAGGGTGCGCAGGTCGCTGAGCAGGGCGTGGTGCTCGATGGGCACCGCCGACTCGCGCTCCAGCCAGTGCGATCGGCGTTCGGCCAGGCGGGCCAGCAGGCGGCAGGCGTCCTCGGTGGTCGCGACGCGGGCGGTGGCGGCCGTGTCGCCCGCGCCGATCTTGACGCCCAGGTCGCACTCGCGCAGCACGACGAAGGCGTCCTCGTCGGTCACGTCGTCGCCGAGGAACAGCACCGCGCGGGCGCCGGTCTGGCGGCGGATGCGGTTCAGGGCCGCGCCCTTGTCCGGCTCGATGGCGCACAACTCGACGACGGCCTTGCCGTGCTTGACGTGCACGCCGGGCAGCGTGGCCGGGCCGGCCTCGACCTCGGCGAGCGCGCGCCGGGCGTTCTCGTCGCCCGCCATGCGGTAGTGCATCGCCACGCTGGCGGGCTTGTGCTCGAGCGTGACGCCCTCCCAGCGGTCGGCGATGCGGGCCAGGTGCTCGGCGATGCGCTCGCGCAGGACCAGGGCGTCGCGGGGCAACTCGGAGTGGAAGCCCGGGTCGAACTCGCTGCCGTGGCTGCCCACCAGGTGCACGTGACCGGGCAGGCTGGTCAGCCCGGCCAGGTCGGCCAGGGCGCGCCCGGAGATCACGGCCACGTGCGTGCGCGGCAGGGAGGCGAGCATCGTCAGCGCGGCGACGGCCTCGCGGTGGGGCACCGCGGCGGCCGGGTCGTCGACGATGGGCGCCAGCGTGCCGTCGTAGTCCGACGCCACGAGCAGGTCGGGCTGGCGGGCCAACTCGTCGATGCGGGCCTCGGCCCGCGGGTCGCAGGGGGTCACGGGGTCAACTCCTCGTAGAACGAGCGGGCCCACTCGTAGACGTCGTGCTTGCGCACGACCGAGCGCAGGCGCTTCATGCGCGTGCGCTGCTCGGCGGGCGGCATGCTCAGGCCGGCGTCGATGGCGGCGGCCACGCCGTCGAGGTCGTGGGGGTTGACGAGCGTCGCCTGGGTCAGTTCGCGCGCGGCGCCGGCGAACTCGCTGAGCACCAGCACGCCCAGTTCGTCACGCCGGCAGGCCAGGTACTCCTTGGCCACCAGGTTCATGCCGTCCCGGCAGGGGGTCACGGCCATCACGTCGGCCATGCAGTACAGCGCCACGAGTTCGTGGGGCGGCACGCCCCGGTGCAGGTACTGGATCGGCATGCGGCCGACCTGCCCGTGCTGGCCGTTGATCCGCCCGATGAGTTCCTCGATCTCCGAGCGCAGTTCCTGGTACTCCTCGACCTCCTCGCGGCTGGGCACGGCGACCTGCACGAGCACCGTGTCGTCGGTGCTGCGCCGCTTGGACGCGAGCAGGTCGGCGAAGGCCTGCATCCGGATGTCGATGCCCTTGGTGTAGTCCAGCCGGTCGACGCCCAGGATGATGCGCCGGTCGCCCAGGCGCTCGCGCAGCAGGCGCATCTGCTCGGCGACCTCCGGCGAGGCGGCCATGGCCCGGAAGTGCTCGTAGTCGATCGAGATGGGGAAGGAGCGCACGACCACCTGGCGGTCGCCGACCTGCAGGCCCGGCCCCCGCCGCCGGATGCCAAGGAACCGGTTGCACAGGCGCGCGAAGTTGTCCGCCCCGCCCTTGACCTGGAACCCGATCACGTCGGCGCCCAGCAGGCCCTCGAGGATCTGGCGCCGCCAGGGCAACTGGGCGAAGAGTTCCTGCGGCGGGAACGGGATGTGCAGGAAGAACCCGATGCGCAGGTCCGGGCGCAGTTCGCGCAGCATCGCGGGGACGAGTTGCAGGTGGTAGTCGTGCACCCAGACCAGCGCGCTGGGCGCGGCGGCCTGGGCCGCGGCCTGCGCGAAGCGCTCGTTGACCTCCCGGTAGGTGCGCCACCACGACCGCTTGTACTCGGCCGGGCGGATCGCGTCGTGGTACAGGGGCCAGACCGAACTGTTGGCGAAGCCCGCGTAGTAGTCGTGCACCTCGGACGCCGAGAGCGGGACGGCCATGTTGCGGATGCCGTCGATCTTGAACGGCTCGGGCGCGTCGTCGGGCGCGCCGGTCCATCCGATCCAGGTGCTGCCGTCCTGCTGCAGGATGGGCTTGAGCGCCGAGACCAGGCCGCCCGGGCTGGTCTCCCACCGGTCGGGCCCGTCGCCCTTGACCCGGTGCACGGGCAGGCGGTTGGAAAGGATGAGCATGTTCCCGCTGCGAGGCATGTCGGAGCACACTGTATGCGTGCGTCCCGGCGCCGAGCGTGCGCGTGCGAAGGCCCGCGCGGTCTATGAAGAGAAACTAACGGTGCGGGTGGGATTCGAACCCACGAGACCCTCTCGGGTCTGCACGATTTCAAGTCGTGTGCCTTCAACCGCTCGGCCACCGCACCCGGCATGAACGAGAAACGGGCACGCGCGGTGGCGCGTGCCCGTCATGGTAGTGCGATCCGGTCGGCGCCGGGTGAGGCGCGGGCGTCAGGCCGAGCGTTGGACGCCGCGGCCCTGGCGCGGGGCGCGGCGCGGTCCGGGCTTGCCCCCGGCGTGCGGGGCCTTGGCCGGCCCGCCGCGCCGTCCGCGTCCGCCGCCCGGGCGCTTGGCGTCCGGGCGAGCCTGTCCGTCGCGCGGCTGGGACTTGTGCTCGCCCACGCTGGGGACCTTCGAGCCGATCTCGCGCTCGATGGCCCGCAGCAGGCCGCGCTCCTCGGGGGCGCAGAAGGCCACCGCGATGCCGGTCGCGCCCGCGCGGCCGGTGCGCCCGATGCGGTGCACGTAGGCCTCGGGCTCGAGCGGCAGGTCGAAGTTGAACACGTGGCTGACGCCGTCCACGTCCAGCCCGCGCGCCGCCACGTCGGTGGCGACGAGCACGCGGAAGCGTCCGCGACGGAAGGCGTCGAGGGCGCGGTCGCGCTGGCTCTGGTTCTTGTTGCCGTGGATGGCGGTCGAGTCGATGCCCGCGTCGAGCAGGCGCTTGGCCACGCGGTCGGCGCCGTGCTTGGTCTTGGTGAAGACCACCGCCCGCTGGATGCCGGCGTCGCCGATCATCTTCTCGAGCAGGCGTTGCTTCTCGCCGGACTCGACGAGGTGCACGGACTGCTCGATCTTGGGGATGTTGGCCTTCTCCTGCGGCACCTCGACCCTGGTGGGGTGCTTGAGCAGGCTGGCGGCCAGTTTGGCGATCGCCGGGGGCATGGTGGCGCTGAACAGCATCGTCTGGCGCGGCTCGGGCAGGGCGGCGGCGATGTGGCGGATCGGGTTGATGAACCCCATGTCCAGCATCCGGTCCGCCTCGTCGAGCACCAGCGTGCGCACGGCCGACAGGTCAACCACGCCCTGCTCCATCAGGTCCATCAGGCGACCGGGCGTGGCGACGATCACGTCGACACCCAGGGACAGCGCCTTCTCCTGGCGGAACTGCGAGACCCCGCCGTAGATGGCGGTGTGGCGCAGTTTGCAGTGGCGGGTGTAGTCGTTGAACGACTCGCAGATCTGGGTGGCCAGTTCGCGGGTGGGCGAGAGGATCAGCGCGCGGGGCAGGTAGGCCGGTCCGGGGCGTCCGCGACGGCGCGGGGCACGGGGGCCGGCGTTGTGCTCGTCGCGGCTCGGGCGCGGCGCCGGGCCGTCCTTGAGCAGGCGGTGGATGATGGGCAGCGCGAACGCGGCGGTCTTGCCGGTGCCGGTCTGCGCGACGGCCAGCACGTCGTGCCCGCTCATGGCCGGGGTGATGGCCATGGCCTGCACGGGCGTGGGGGTCTCGTAGCCGGCCTCGGACAGGGCCCGGAGGATCGGCTCGGCGAGTTTGAGGTTGGAGAAAGTGGTGGTCGCCTGCTTGGCGGACGGTGCGGTCGATTCGGGATGCAAAGAGATCGTCTCCGGTGTGATGGCCTCGACCGGCGTGGTGCCGGTTCGGGCGGTGTCAACGGGCGCGTCCGGATCGGGGGGGACGGGCGTCGCGTGGGCGTCGCCGTCGTGTCCCTCGGTTGTCCGAGCGGGGTGCAGCCCGTTCATCACGCCGGTTTCGATCCCCGGGATCGTCCGTTCTGTTCGCGTGCGCCGAGCTGTGGGTATGGGGAATGGTGAGCCGTGCTTACGGGCACGGCCCGCCGAGAGTTCAGGGAAAATCCGGGCTTGCCGGACAGGGCTGCTTAGTAGCGCGAGCCGCCGCCGCCGCGGTTGCCGTAGCCACCACCGCCGCCGCCGCCGCCGCCGTAGCCGCCGCGACCACCACCACCGCCGCCGTAGCCGCCGCCGCCGCCGGAGCGGTTGTTCTCGCGGGGCTTGGCCTCGTTGATGTTGAGGGTGCGTCCGCCGAAGTCACGCCCGTTGAGGCTCTCGATGGCCTTGTTGCCCTCGGAGGCGTCGGGCATCTCGACGAAGCCGAAGCCGCGGGGGCGTCCGGTCTCGCGGTCGTTGATCAGGGTGACCTCGCTGACCTGTCCGAACTCGCTGAACAGGTCCTGGACGCCGGACTGGGTGGCGTCGAAAGGCAGGTTGCCGACATAAATCTTCATCACGATGCTCCGCCCCGAAGTGGAAAATCCGAGAGAGACCTTCAGGGCGGATCTGCGACGGATCCTCGACCTGGGCGATGTCGCCCGAGAAAAGTCGAGAGAGAACCCTAGACGCCCCGGTTCCGGAAGTCGCTGCGAGAAACGGGATTACGGCGCAATTGCCCTTTCCACGCTCCCAGGGGGTTCTTTTTCCTCATTCGTCGGCCATGAACAGGTCGTGGGCCTCGGCCTGGAGGGCCCGCAGACGCTCGACGAACGCCCCGGCCGCCTCGGCGTCGCCCGACGCGACCGCCTCCTCCAGGTCCAGGGTCGCCCGCATCGCCTCGACCATGGCGCTGCGCATGGCCCGCTCGTACGCCGCGGCGTCGTCGCCGAACCGCTCGGCGGCCTTTGGCGACACCGGGACCGTGCCGATCGAGCCTTTCGCGCTCAGCAGGGCCTCCTGCATCGCCTGCACCGCGCCCAGGTCGGCGTCTCGGGCGTCCGGGCCGAAGTCCGTGCGGCGCAGGTGTCGCAGCGCCCGGCCGGCCGCACCCATCGAGGCGTCGAAGTCGGCGGACGCCGGGGCGGCGTCCCGCCCGGCCCGTTCGGCTGCCGGGGCGCGGGGGGTCTGGGCGAAGAAGGCCACCAGTTCGTCGCGGGTCAGCAGGCCGTCGGCGTCGGTGTCGGCTTCGAAGACGCGGTCGGCGAGTCGCTCGGGCAGTTCGGCGCGGGACAGGCGCCCGTCGCCGTCCTTGTCCATGGCGAGCAGGCGGTCGGCCTGGGCCTCGGCGCGGCGGTTGGGCTCGGGCTGGGCCAGGGCGCCCAGGGTCAGCAGCGTGAGGCTCGCGCCGGCGGCGATGAGCAGGTTGCGCGTCATGGCGGTTCTCCAATGGCTCGCGGTTGAAGGCGGGTGGGGTGGGCGGTGGGGGGTACCGGCCGGTGGCCCGGCGGCTGCGGTCAGCCGCTGAGTTTGCGCCGGCGCGACCGGCGCTGCCACCCGAGGATGATGACGAAGACCTCCCGCCAGGGGATGCACTCGCCCGTGCCGGTGCGCAGGCGGGCCAGGCCGAGTTCGACGAGGTGTCGCCAGTAGCCCAGCAGCACGCGCTGGGCACGGAAGACGGACCAGGACGGGTCGTAGATGTTGGTCGGCTCGCTCGTCACGCCGTTGAGTTCGATCACGCCCAGCCCGCGCCCGAGCATCAGGTCCTCCTCGGAGGCGCAGCGGATGTCGAAGCGTCCGATGTCGAACCCGCCCTCGAACGAGCGGGCGAGCCGGTCGATGCGGGCCTCGAGTTGCGGGGTGATGAAGCGTGAGCCGTCGAGGAACATCGCGCCCTGGGCGTGGTTCCCCGCGGCTCCCAGCCCGACGGTCTCGCCGGCCCCGGGCACGTCGGCGAGGCGGTCGTGCATGCGTTCGAGGAAGACCGCCGCCTGGGCCCGGTGGCGCGGGTGGGCCAGGATCAGTTCGCGCAGCGTGCGCCGCCCGTCGCCGACCAGCGTGGGCAGGGTCTTGTGCGTGACGGCGTAGATGCGCCCGTGCGGGCCGGGGTGGCCGGGGTTCCCGACCGACGCGGGGTGGCGCACCCACAGCACGCCGACCTCGACCGGCCCGGGGTGGTAGCGCTGGATCAGGACCGGCTCGTCGTGCTCGTCGAGGTAGGCGCGCAGGTCGGCGTCGGACCAGGCGATGCGCACCGATCGGCCGCGCTCGCCCTGGTCGGGCTTGCACACCACCGGGTAGCCGGCCAGGGCGGCGTCCTCGGCGACGACCCCGGCCGCCCGGGCGGCCCGGGCGGGCGTGTCCGGGTCGGGCTCGATCAGGCGGGCGTGGAGGACCGCGGGGTCGTGGATGCGGGCGAGGATCTCGTGCTTCTTCTCGGCCGCCACGCCCCCGTCCCGGGCGTAGCCGGGGTTGACCGCCGTGAACACCGGTCGCCCCCCGGCCCGAACGAACCACGCCGGGATGCGCAGGTAGGTCGGCAGGTAGTGGGCCCACGCCGGCCAGTATTCCTGGCGGAGCAGCCGGGTCAGGCCCGCGCGCAGGCGGGCGCGCCCGGTGCGGTTCCAGACCAGCCGGGCCAGCGCCAGCGCCAGCACCCCGAGCGTCACGCCGCCCACCAGCCCGAGCACGCCCACCGCGTCGGTCCACGCCACCGTGAAGGTGCCGAAGGCCAGCCAGGCGAGCAGGAAGGTCAGCAGCGTCCACCCGACGAGCGCCGCCCAGTCCGGGACGGAGCGCGGCCGGTCCAGCACGCCCGCCCGGGCCGCCCACCACGACCGCCCCGCCACCACCCCCAGGCCCGCGACCGCGAAGTCCACGAAGCCCGTGGCCACCAGCACCCCCGCCAGGATCGTGCCGTTCAGCGGGCGGAACCGCGTCAGCAGGGCGAACGCCGGGATGGCGATGAACCACGGCACGCGCCGCACGCCCCGCGCCACCGAGCGCAGCCCGCGGGCCGTCGGGCCGAGTTCCGGCCCGGGCGCCAGGTCGACGGCGTGGGTCAGTGCGGGCACGCCGGGCCGGTCGTGCCGGGCCAGCAGGGCGTTGACGTGCTCGGCGGTCTCCTCGGGCTGGAGCACCGGCAGGAAGTGGCTGGCGTCGAGCATCACCAGGCTGGCCGTGGGGATCAGCCGGTGGTGCTCCTCGGCCGCCCACGCGGGCACGAGGAAGTCGTCGCGCCCGTGCAGGATGAGGGTCGGCGTGCGGATGGTCGGCAGGATGGCGGTCATCTCGCGCTGGTCGGAGTCGTCGAAGTTCTTGAGCCAGTTGGTGCGGTCGCGGAACGACCCGAGCAGGCCGAAGTGGGGGATCAGTTCGACGCCGTAGCCGAGCAAGGCCACGCCGATCTTGTACTTGATCTGCTCGAAGGCGTAACTGCCCGAGCCCTCGGTCTCCTGCGCGCCGACCGAGGCGAGCAGGGTGAGCGAGGCGACGCGCTCGGGCGCCAGGTGGGCCATCCAGATGCCGGCCGCCCCGCCGTTGGACCATCCGACCACGTGGGCCCGCTCGACGCCCAGGGCGCTGAGGGTGTCGAGCATGTACTCGGCCTGCACGGCGTAGGACAGGTCGGGGCCGGGGGCGGACTCGCCGAAGCCGGCCAGGTCCGGGCGGATCACGGTGCGCCCGCCCGCGCCGAGCAGGGGCGCCAGGCGGTCGAAGTTGTCCGCGCTGCCCGGCGACCCGTGCAGGAGCAGCACCGGGAGGGGGTCCGCGCCATCCGGCGCCGGCTCGGCCGGCTCGTCGACCGCCACCGCGATGCCCAGGGTCTCCAGGGGGTCGGCGTCGCCCGGCGCTTCCCGCACGGCGACCGGCACGCTGCGCTTGGCGGGGTCGGGCGCCGCCGGCCCGGCGGTGTTGGAAACCACCGACGACGCGCCCGCGGCCAGCAGGTAAGCGCCGAGCAGCCACGCCCGGCGACCACGCCCGCGGCGCTCGCCCCGGGCTGGGCGCGGGTCAGGCATGGGCGTTCCCGGGCACGAAGCGCCGCCCGCGGATCTCGGCCGTGCCCAACTGCCCGCACGCGGCCATCTGGCTGCGCCCCTTCGTCCGCCGGCGCTTGGTGTAGACCCCCAGGGCGTTCATCCGCGCCACGAACGCCTCGACCGCCGGCTCCTCGGGCGCGGGCCAGGGCGAGTTGCGCCGCGGGTTGTACGGGATCACGTTGAGCAGGCCCAGGGGCGACTTGCCCTCCCGCCGGGCGAAGGGCGTCAGCCACTCGGCCAGGGCCACCGCGTG
The DNA here is from genome assembly GCA_964522095.1 of uncultured Phycisphaeraceae bacterium. Taxonomy (GTDB): domain Bacteria; phylum Planctomycetota; class Phycisphaerae; order Phycisphaerales; family UBA1924; genus UBA6054. The sequence goes on from CAZFSO010000029.1 coordinate 16,642, forward strand.
CTCGTCCTGGTCGTTGACGCCGGGGATCAGCACGTACTCGAAAAGGATCTTGCGCGTGCCCCGCACCCGCATCAGGTCCTCCATCACGGCCCGCAGTTCGGCCATGTTCCACCGCCGGTTGACGGGCATGATCGCGTCGCGCACCGCGTCGGTGGGGGCGTTGACCGACAAGGCGATGCCCAGGCGCTTCCAGCCGTCCCGGCGGACGACCTCGATGAGCCGGCGCAGCCCATCGACGCGTCCCACGGTGGAGATCGTGATGCGGCTCATGGGCACGCGCGGGCCGTGGTGGTCGGTCAGGCAGGCGATGGCGCCGACGACCGCGTCGAAGTTGTCCAAAGGCTCGCCCATGCCCATGAAGACGATGTTGTCGATGGGGACCTTCTCGACGAACGTGGCGGCCCACCACTGGCTGACGATCTCGGCGGGGGTCAGCGACCGGATCAGGCCCATCTGGGCCGTCTCGCAGAAGCCGCAGCCCATCGCGCAGCCCACCTGGCTGGACACGCACAGCGTGTGGGTCTTGCGCCCCGTGCGCCCGACCATCGGGATGATGACCGACTCGATGTCCAGGTGGCGCACGCGGTCGTCCTGGCCCAGCACGCCCAGGGGCGTGCGGTCCGCGGCCCGCTCGGAGGCGGCCTGGCCCACCTGGCGGTCCAGACGCTGGCAGAACTTGACCGTCACGCCCTCGGAGACCGCCTCCTCCATGCGGCGCACGATCGGGGCGATCCACCCATCAATCGGCGCGGGCAGGGCGGCCGTGTCGCCGTGCTGGAAGAAAGCGCGGTAGGCGTCGCGGGCCGCGGGCCGGGCGATGCCCCACGTCGCGCAGTCGGCGACGAACTCGGCCAGCGTGCGCCCGAGCGGGGTGGGCGGTGCGGACGGGTCGGAGGGTCCTGCTGTCTGCTGTGTTTCGACCAAAGTGGGAGCCGTCCCGTCGGGTTTGTGGTATAAAGAAGGTTGCCGGGCGTTCGCCCGGGCTGTCTCCGCCGACAAGACGGGAGTTTCACGGTGCGACGCCGGGCGTTCACGCTGATCGAGTTGCTGGTCGTCATTGCGATTATTGCCCTGCTGATGGGCATCCTGCTCCCCGCCATCAGTTCGGCCCGCGAGAGCGCCCGGACGGTGCTGTGCAAGCAGCGCAACCGGGAACTGGCCCTGGCCACGGGGTTCTATGCCGGCGACCACCGCGACCGGATCTGGCCGATCGTCCTGGACCAGAACAGAGCGCAGTTGTACACCTGGGCCCGCATCTGGGACCGGGGCGAGGGCCGGTACCAGCCCGGGCCGATCTTCGACTACCTCGAGTACGCCACCGAGGTGCTGGCCTGCCCGACCAACGGGCGTCGGTCCGTCAGCGGCACGAACCACTCCGGCGTGCTCGCCGCCTTGGACAACGAACTGGACTTCGACTTCACCATGATCGCCGGCACCCAGGGGGCCCGGGCCTACAACGACAACTGGCTGTTCCACATCGACCGCACCCAGCCCGACGCGCCGACGGACCAGGGGCGCAACCGCTACAACCGGGCCCAGGCCGTGTCGTTCATGACCCGGTTCCGGGCCATGCCGGTGTTCGTCGAGGAGAGCGTGTTCTGGTACAACGGCAACGGGGTCGACGCCGTGGCCGACGGGGTGTGGGGCAACCTCGACCAGTTCACCTCCCGCCACAAGGGCGCGGCCCACTACGCCATGGTCGACGGCACCGTCGGCGAGATCCGCGACGTGTCCGGCGTGGACGAGTCGATCCAGGAGACGGGCGTCGACCTGGTGGCGCGCGAGGTCTACGCCATCATGGGCGACCCCCGCGGGCGCCAGGTCAGTTACCGCTCGCTCTACAACGTCGACTTCAACGCCCAGTCCCCCCACGGCCTGATGGACCGGGCACGCACCCGCTGGTGAGGGGGGGGAGGAAGACGGGCTGGAAGCCCGTCCCACTGTGAAAGCCTGTCCCATGCTGAAAGCCCGCCCCACGGCTGGAAGCCTGTCCCACCGCTGGAAGTCGGACCCAATACACTTCCGCCCGCCCCGGCCACGACGAGCCGGGCGGGTCAGGAGCACCCCGGCATGGCGTGGATGAAGATCAAGGACGCGTTCGAGTGCCCACCGGGCACGCAACTGACCGTCAAGGGCTGGGTCCGCACGCGGCGCGACTCCAAGGCCGACGGCGGGCTGTCGTTCATCGGCGTCCACGACGGCACCTGCTTCGACCCCATCCAGGTCGTCGCCCGGGGCGACCTGGCCAACTACGCCGCCGAAGTCGCCCGGCTGAACACCGGCTGCTCGGTGGAGGTCGACGGCGTGCTGGTCGAGAGCCAGGGCAAGGGCCAGGCGGTGGAGATCCAGGCCGCCGCGGTCCGGGTGCTGGGCTGGGTGGACGACCCGGACACCTACCCGGTGTCCAACAAGCGCCACTCGTTCGAGTACCTGCGCGAGGTCGCGCACCTGCGCGTGCGGACCAACACCTTCGGGGCCGTGGCCCGCGTTCGCCACACCCTGGCCTGCGCTGTACACCGCTTCTTTGACGAGGGCGGCTTCTTCTACGTCCACACGCCGATCATCACCGCCTCCGACGCCGAGGGCGCGGGCCAGATGTTCCAGGTCTCCACGCTGGACCTGATGAACCTGCCCCGCACGCCGGAGGGCGCGGTGGACTACGACGAGGACTTCTTCGCCCGCAAGGCCCACCTGACGGTGTCGGGGCAGTTGAACGTCGAGACCTACTGCTGCGCCCTCAGCCGGGTGTACACCTTCGGCCCGACCTTCCGCGCCGAGAACTCCAACACCTCGCGCCACCTGGCCGAGTTCTGGATGATCGAGCCGGAGATCGCCTTCGCCGACCTGCAGGACGACGCGCAACTCGCCGACGCGATGGTCAAGCACTGCATCGACGCCGTGCTGACCGAGCGCGCCGACGACATGAGGTTCTTCGACGAGCGCATCGAGAAGGGCCTGCTCGACCGCCTGCGGGCGGTGGTCAACGCGCCCATGCGCATCGTGCCTTACACCGACGCGGTGAAGATCCTGGAGTCCTGCGGCGAGAAGTTCGACTACCCCGTCCGCTGGGGCGCCGACCTGCAGAGCGAGCACGAGCGATACCTCACCGAGCGGCACTTCAAGCAGCCCGTCGCCCTGGTCAACTACCCCAAAGCCATCAAGGCGTTCTACATGCGCGAGAACGACCCCGGCACGGACGGCGCGCCCGGCGCGACCGTCGCCGCGATGGACCTGCTCGTGCCCGGCGTGGGCGAACTCATCGGCGGCTCCCAGCGCGAGGAACGCCTCGACGTCCTCGACAGCCGCATCGTTGAGATGGGCCTGGACCCCGCCGACTACTGGTGGTACCGCGACCTGCGCCGCTACGGCACCGTCCCCCACGCCGGCTTCGGCCTGGGCTTCGAGCGCCTCGTCCAGTACGTCACCGGCATGCAGAACATCCGCGACGTCATCCCCTTCCCGCGAGCCCCCCGCCAGGCCGAGTTCTGATGCCCGCACCGTTCCTGCTCGCCGCGGTGGTCTGCCTCGCGGTCGCCTGCCCCGGTGCCCCGGCTCGCCGAGCCGGGTCTTCCAACGCGGACGCCGCGGCCCGCGGCATCCACGCGACCATCGCCCGCATGCAGGCGGCCGTCCAAGCGTCCGATTCGGGCGCATACATGGCGATGGTCGACGCCGCCGATCCCGTCTTCGCCGAGGAGCAGCGCAAGTGGGCCCGCGACCTGCGCACGCGCCCGGTCGCCGGCGTCCGCTTCGACGCGACGGGCGCGCCGCGCCCGGGCGAGGGCGGCGAATGGACCGTCGGGGTGCGCATCGAGTGGTCGCTGCCGGGCGAGGACGCGCCGCGCGCACTCGTGTTCGACGCCGCCTTCCGCCCCGTCGGCCTGCCGGAGGGCGCCTGGGTCTTCGCCGGGCGGTCCTGGCGTCGCGTCGAGGCCCCTGGCGCCCGCATCCTGACCGCCCCGGGCGACGCCGACGCGCTGGAGATGGCCGAGTACCTCGCCGGGCGCGTCGGCGACATTCTTGCCGGCGTCGAGGCCGAACTGGAAGAGACCCTCAAGGCCGAGCCGACGATCAAGATCTACCCCGACATGGCGGCCCTGCAGGCCTCGATCGCCCTGTCCTACACCGACCCCCTCGCCGGGTGGAACGAGCCGGGCGAGTCGATCAAACTTCTGGGGGCACCGGGGTACGCCGGGCCGCGCATGGACCCGACCGTCGCCCACGAACTCGGCCACGCCGTCTCGTTCGAGTACGGCCCGGCGGCGGTCGATGCGCCGTGGTGGGTGCTCGAGGGGATCGCCGAGGTCGCCGCCGACGCGTTCCGCGAACGCCGGGGCGACGCCGCCCGCGCCCTCAGCCGCGAGGGCCGGCTGGTCGGCTTCGAGCGCCTGGCCGATTTCCGCGGCGAGGCCATGAACCACGCCCACCAGGTCTACGCCCAGGGCCGCTCGATGCTCGCCTTCATCGGTGAGCGCCACGGCCGCACCGCGCGCAACCGCTGGGTGCGCGCCATGGCCGAGGGCCGCACGCTCGACGACGCGACCCGGGGCGTGCTCGGGCAGGGTTTCGACGACCTCGACCGCGCCTGGCGGGACTGGCTGGCAAGCGACCCGGATTAGCCCGCGTCCACGCCCACCACCGCCGCGGCGTCCGGGTCCCGGGCCGGGGCCTCGGGCGAGCGGACCAGCACCGTCAGCCACACGCAGACCGCAAGGAACAGCGTCCAGATCGCCACCCACCCGATCGAGTCGCGCACCCGCGGCGGCTTGCCCTCCAGGGGCTTGGACAGCAGCACCAGCGCCCGAGCCGCCAGCGGGCCCACGGCCCCGGCCGCGCCGCGTCCGATCCCGCGCACACGCGGCAGCACCCACACCCGGAGCCGGGCGAGCGGGCCGGCAGTTGCGGGCGACGGCGTGCGTGTCGGCGGGGCCGCCGGCGCCGCGGGGGTCAGTGATGCCTTGGGCGGTCGATCGGCCGGCACGTCGGACGGCGTGCGCGCTTCCGGAGCGGGCGACGGATCGGGCACGGCTTCCGGCGTGGGTTCGTCAGGCTCGGCGTCGGGTTCGGGCTCGGTTTCGGCCTCGGCTTGAGCGTCGGTCTCGCCGGGTGTGTCGAGCATCAGCGCCGGGTCCGGGGCGGTGTCCACGCCCGCGGTGTCCACGGCCTCGCCCGCGGCCGACTCGAACGTGCCGTCGAGCAGCGCGTCGAGCGCCTCGTCCAGGTCCGCCATGGCCGCCGCGTTCCGGGCCGCGGCGTCCGCGTCGTCCGGCTCGGACGCGTCCGGCTCGGCGTCTTCCAGCATCCGGTCCACGGCGTCTTCCAGGGAACCGTCGACGCCGCCCGGCTCGTCCGCCCCCGCGTCGCCCGCGTCGGCCTGGGCCCGCTCGACCTGCGACTCCAGCGCCTCGATCAGGTCGTCGGCCGCCTGCTCGAGCAGGTCGCCGCTGGTCTCGGTCGCCCGCTCGACGGCCTCCGCCGGGTCGTCGGCCTGCGCGACCGGGCCAGCGCCGTCCGGCGCACCGTTGCCCGTCGCCGCCTGCATCGCCGCGGCGTACTCGGCCAGGTCGTCGTCGCCCTCCGGCTGGGGGTTCTCGAACCGCGTGCAGGTGGCGTCGATCTCCGCGAGCAGCGCGTCGATGGCGGCTTCCAGGTCCGCGTGGTCCGGTTTGGCGCTGCTCGGCTCTGGAGACACGGGTGGATGATCGGGCCGCCCGGGCCGGGACTCAAGGGCTATCGGCCGTGCAAAGCCCGGTTTGCGCCTCTAGGCTCCGCCCGTCATGGCTTCGGACCGCCCCCCGGCACATCGCGTGCACTTCTCGGACCTGGCCGCCGCGGCCCAGGGGGTCCCCCTGCGGCTGGAGGGCGACGAGGCCAACCACGCCGCCCGCGTCAAACGCGTCCGGCCCGGCGAGACCGTCGCCCTCTTCGACGGGCTCGGCCTGGTCGCCCACGCCGAGGTCACGCGGGCCGAGGCCGGCAAACGCCCCGTGCTGGAGGTGATCCCCGGCCCGGCCCGTCGCGTCGCCCCAACCCTGCCGCGCGTCGAGGTGTGGTGCCCGCCCCCCAAGGGCGACCGCCTCGAGCAGATGATCGACCAACTCTCCCAGGCCGGCGTCGCCGCGTGGCGCCCGCTCCGCACCGCCCGCGCCGAGCGCGAGGCCTTCCGCACGGACCGGCTCGAACGGGCGGCCGTCGAGAGCGCCAAGCAGTGCGGGCGCGCCTGGCTGCTGACCATCGGGCCCTGGGCCGACCTGGGCGAGGCGCTCGCCGACGACCGCGCGCTGCTGGCCGACGCCGGCGGGCGGCCCGCGGTCCCGGGCGGGGCCGACGCGGTCCTGCTCGTCGGACCCGAGGGCGGGTGGACGCCCGACGAACTGGAACAAGCCCGCGCCGCCGGGCGTTCGGTCGTGCGGTTCGGCCCGCACGCCATGCGGATCGAGACCGCGGCCCTCGCCGGCGCATGCCTGCTGCTGGCCGCCAGCACCACAGGAGAAGCCGTGTGAGAACCCTCGCGATCACCGTCGCCGTGCTGAGCAGCCCGTTGGTGTGGGGCGCGCCCCCGACCGCGACAATCACCGACCCCGTCGGGGCCAAGCGCGTGGACGAGTCGCTGACGCGCGACGCGGAGACCCGCGCCAAGGCGCGGCGTCTGATCGACGGGGCCTTGGGGTACCTCCGCGCCCGCCAGAACCCCGACACCGGGGGCTGGTCGGAGAACCCCGACGGCCCCTCCTACCCCGCCATCACCGGGCTGATCGTCGACGCCATGCTGCTCGACCCGCGCATCGACGCCAACGACCCCGCGGTGGCCGCGGGCGTGCGCAACATCCTCTCGTACGCCAAGCCCGACGGCGGCATCCACGACGGGCTGCTGCCGACCTACAACACCGCCATCTGCCTCTCGGCGCTCGCGCGCGTGCACCGCCCGGAGGCGGCCGCCGCCGTCCGCGACGGCCAGGCCTTCCTCAAGACGCTCCAGTACTCCGAAGAAGGCGGGGGCGAGGCCGGGGGCGAGCCCGTCGCCGAGGACCACCCGTACTACGGCGGCGTCGGCTACGGGCGACACGGGCGCCCCGACCTGTCCAACCTGGGCTTCTTCCTCCAGGCCCTGCACGACACCGGCCTGTCCACCGAGGACGAGGCCTACCAGCGCGCCCTGGTCTTCCTGCGACGCGTCCAGATGCAGGACGACGTGAACGAGATGCCCTACGCCGACGGCTCCAGCCAGGGCGGGTTCATCTACGCCACCGTGCCCAACGCCGAGTCCGTCGAGGGCTTCGCCGGACAGTCCCAGGCCGGCGACGTCGAGGAGGCAACCGACGCGGGCACAGTCACCCGCCTCCGGGCCTACGGCTCGATGACCTACGTCGGCTTCAAGAGCCTGATCTACGCCGATCTGCCGCCCGACGACCCGCGCCTCGGCGCCGCGTGGCGGTGGATCAACGAGCACTACACCATGGACGAGAACCCCGGCATGGGTGACCAGGGCCGGTACTACTACTACACCAGCATGGCCCGCGCCCTGCACGCGTTCGGGCGCCCGGAGGTCGCCGGGCACGACTGGCGCGCCGACCTCGTCGACACGCTGGCCGAACTCCAGCAGCCCGACGGCTCGTTCCGCACGCTCGACGACCGCTGGATGGAGTCCGACCCGGTGCTCGTCACCGCTTATGCTTTGATCGCCCTCCAGCACGCCGCCGGCCCCGCACGCTGACGCCGTTCCAGCCCGTTGCCCCGAAAGGACCTTGCATGACCACCGCGGCCGCGCAGACCACCTCCGCCGACTACGCCCGACTCACCGACCTCCTGCGCGACGCGTCCACGCTCGGCTCGGTCGCCGGCCTGCTGGGCTGGGACCAGGAGACCTACATGCCCGCCGGCGGCGCCGCCGCCCGGGCCGCCCAGTCCGCCCTGATCGCCCGCATCCGCCACGAACGCCTGACCGACCCCAGGGTCGGCGACCTGCTCGCGTCCTGCGAGGCCGACCCGGCCCTGGCCGCCGAAGGGACGGAGACGGCCGCCAACCTGCGCGAGATCCGGCGCGACTACGACAAGGCCACCAAGGTCCCGGGCGACCTCGTCGCCGAACTGGCCCGGACCGGCTCGCAGGCCCAGGACGTGTGGAAGCAGGCCCGCGCCAAGTCCGACTTCGCCATGTTCGAGCCGCACCTGAAGAAGATGCTCGACCTGACCCGGCGCCAGGCCGAGTGCCTGGGGATTCCAGAGGGCGGCGAGTTGTACGACGCGCTGCTCGACCAGTACGAGCCCGACGCGCGGGCCGCGGACATCGAGGCGGTCTTCAACCCCCTGCGCGAGCGTCTGAGCGCCTTCATCGCCGACGTGCGCGAGAACGGCACGCCCCCGCGCGACGACTTCATGTCCCGGTCGATCCCGGTCGGGCGTCAGCACGCCTTCGGCCAGGCGGTGCTCGAGGCGATGGGCTTTGACTTCACCGCGGGGCGCCTGGACACCACCGTCCACCCGTTCTGCTCGGGCTTCGCCCCCGGCGACACCCGCCTGACCACGCGCTACGCCGAGGACAACTTCGCCGACGCCCTGAGCAGCACCATGCACGAGGGCGGGCACGGGCTGTACGAGCAGGGCCTGCCCAAGGACGGCCCGCACGCCGGCCTGCCGCTGTCGTCCAGCGTGTCCCTGGGCATCCACGAGTCCCAGAGCCGCATGTGGGAGAACTTCGTCGGGCGCTCGCTGCCGTTCTGGCGCTGGGCCCTGCCCGTGGCCAACAGGCACTTCGACGGCGCGTTCACCGACCTCTCGCCCGAGGCGCTCACCGCCGCGATGAACACCTGCACGCCCTCGCTCATCCGCGTCGAGTCCGACGAGCCGACCTACAACCTCCACGTCATGATCCGCTTCACGCTGGAGCGCGCCCTGATCCGCGGCGACCTCTCCGTCCGCGACCTGCCCCACGCGTGGAACGAGCAGTACCGCGACCTGCTGGGCGTCGAGGTCCCCGACGACCGGCGCGGCTGCCTGCAGGACGTGCACTGGGCCTTCGGCCTGATCGGCTACTTCCCGACCTACTCGCTCGGCAACCTCTACGCCGCCCAGTTGTGGGAGACGATCAACGAGCGCATCCCCGACCTGGACGACCAGATGGCCAAGGGCGAGTTCGGCGCCCTCCTCGCCTGGCTGCGCGAGAACGTCCACCGCCACGGCCGCCGCTACAGCGCGGGCGAACTCTGCGAACGCGCCACCGGCAAGCCCCTGGCGTCCGACGCCCTGATGCGCCACCTCGAGCGGCGCGTCAAGCCGGCGTACGGGATGTGACGGCGGG
>CAZFSO010000030.1:0-13377 GCA_964522095.1 uncultured Phycisphaeraceae bacterium
TGGCGCTGCGTGAGCGTTACGGCGCGAAGAAGCCCCTCAAAGGCGTGAAGGTCGCCGGGTCGCTGCACATGACGGTGCAGACGGCCGTGCTGATCGAGACGCTGACCGAACTGGGCGCCGACGTGCGCTGGGCGTCGTGCAACATCTTCTCGACCCAGGACAACGCGGCGGCCGCCATCGTGGTCGGTCGCGACGGGACCCCGGACAAGCCCGCCGGCGTGCCGGTGTTCGCCTGGAAGGGCGAGACGCTGGCCGAGTACTGGTGGTGCACGAAGCAGATGCTGACCTGGCCGGACGGGTCGGGCCCGGACCAGATCGTCGACGACGGAGGCGACGCGACCATGCTGCTCGTCAAGGGCCTTGAGTACGAGAACGCCGGCGCGGTGCCCGACTACCGCAAGGGCGCGGACCCCGAGGAGTGGAAGCACGTCCTGGACACCATCCGGGCGACCATCGCCGAGACCCCGGGCTGGTTCCGCAAGGTCACCCCCGCGGTGCGGGGGATCTCCGAGGAGACGACCACGGGCGTGCACCGGCTCTACGAGATGGAGCGCAAGGGCACGCTGCCGTTCCCCGCGATCAACGTCAACGACTCGGTGACCAAGAGCAAGTTCGACAACGTGTACGGCTGCCGCCACTCGCTGATCGACGGGCTGAACCGCGCGACCGACGTGATGCTCTCGGGCAAGGTCGCGGTGGTCTGCGGCTACGGCGACGTGGGCAAGGGCTGCTGCCAGGCGCTCAAGGGCCAGGGCTGCCGCGTGATCGTCACCGAGATCGACCCGATCTGCGCCCTCCAGGCGGCGATGGAAGGCTACCAGGTCCTCACCCTCGACGACGTGCTGGAGACGGCCGACATCTTCATCACCACGACGGGCAACAAGGACATCATCACGCTTGAGTCGATGCGCCGGATGAAGGACAAGGCGATCATCGGCAACATCGGGCACTTCGACAACGAGGTGCAGATGGAGCGGCTGCTGGACGATCCGAACGTCGAGCGGATCAACATCAAGCCGCAGTACGACGAGTTCGTGTTCAAGGACCGTGACGACAAGTCCATCCTGATCCTGGCCGAGGGCCGCCTGCTCAACCTGGGCTGCGCCACCGGGCACCCGTCGTTCGTGATGTCGGCGAGTTTCACCAACCAGGTCATCGCCCAGTTGGAGTTGCACGCCAACAACGACGCGTACGAGAACAAGGTCTACGTGCTGCCCAAGCACCTCGACGAGGAGGTCGCCCGGCTGCACCTCGACAAACTCGGCGTCCGGCTGACCCGGCTGAGCCAGGACCAGGCGGACTACCTGGGCGTGCCGGTGGACGGGCCGTACAAGCCCGACCACTACCGCTACTGAGCCGCAACGAACATCCGGCCGCGGGCGTCGAGAGGCGCTCGCGGCCGCTTATGGTGGGCGACCTGGAAACCTGGCGGTGGGCCGTCTCGGACGGGGCCTCGGGCCTGCGTGAGGCGGTCCGTCCCGGTTTGGGCCCCGGGCCGCTGGCGCGCCTGCGCGAGCGCTGGTCGCCCGACCAGATCGCGGTCGTGAGCGAACTCGTCGCGGCGCGGGCGAAGGCCTCGGCCAAGTTTCCCGGGCGTGCCGACACGCTCGCCGCGGACCGCGAGGGGGTCGAGATGGCCTCGTCCGGCAGGGCGGCGGCCCACAAGGCCGAGCGGTTCGCCCGCGTGCTCGGGCCCGGCGCCCCGGTGCTGGACGCCTGCTGCGGCATCGGGGGCGACGCGATGGGCCTGGCGGACGCGGGGCTGACGGTCACCGCGGCCGATCTGGACCCGCGCCGGGCCTGGATGGCCGGGCACAACGCCCGGTGTGCGTCGCTCGCCGCGGACGTGCGGAAGATCGGCGTTCCCGCCCGGGGCGTCCACGCGGACCCCGCCCGCCGGTCCCAGGGCAGGCGCACGCGTCAGACCGACGACTTCGATCCCCCGCTGCCGGACCTGCTCGGCCTGCTTGAACAAGCCGAACTCGCGGCGCTCAAACTCCATCCGGGCGTGCACGCGGACGGGCTGCCGGGGGGCGAGTTGGAGGTCATCTCCGAGGCCGGCCGGCTGACGCAGGCGGTGCTCTGGACCGGCCAGGGGGTGGAGCACGGACGCCGGGCGACGCTGCTCGGCGCGGACGGCTCGACCCACAGCCTGGCGGGCCGGGCGGACCGGCCCTGGGACGCCGCCGAGATCGGCCCGTGGGTCCACACGATGGACCCGAGCGTCGAGCGGGCGGACCTGGTCGGCGTGCTGATCGAGCGCACCGGGCTGTCGCTGGTGCACCCGGGTGCCGGCCTGCTGACGGGCGGGGCGCCGGTGGAGTCGCCGTGGGTCCGTCCGTTCCGCGTGATCGAGCACGGCGCGTGGAACTTCAAGGCGGTCCGGGCGCGCCTGCGGGCGCTGGACGCGGGGGAGGTGACCGTGAAGACCCGCGGCGGGCTGGTGGACCCCGACCGGCTGTCGCGCGACCTGCGCGGCGGCAGCGACGGGCGTGGGCTCGTGCTGTTCGCGGTGCGCCTGGGCGATCGGCCGGTCGCGATCATCGCGGAGCCGAGCCACGCCGGGGCTGGGACCGTTCTGGGGAGGGCCCGCTGATGCACATCCAGGACGTGTTCGCGCGTGCGCCGACGACCTTCTCGTTCGAGTTCTTCCCGCCGCGGTCGCCCGAGCAGGCCGAGCAGTTGTACGAACACATGGTGCGGCTCGAGCAACTCCAGCCGACGTTCGTGTCGGTGACCTACGGGGCCGGGGGGACGACGCGCGACCTGACGCGGGACCTGGTGCTGCGGGTCAAGGAGCGGACGGGCCTGTCGCCGGTGCCGCACATGACCTGCGTGCGCCAGGGCGAGTGCGAACTGCGGGAGTTGCTGGCGGCGTACGCGGCCCAGGGCATCGGGAACATCCTGGCGCTGCGGGGCGACCCGCCGGCCGGGCAGACCCACGACTGGGGGGCCGACCGGTTCCGCTACGCCTCGGAACTGGTCCGGTTCATCCGCGAGCAGGGGCCGGCGCTGGGCCACCCCGACCGGCGGGGTTTCGGCGTGGGCGTGGCGGGCTTCCCCGAGGGTCACCCGTCGACCCCGAACCGCATGGTCGAGATGGACCATCTCAAGGCCAAGGTGGACGCGGGCGCCGACTTCATCGTCACGCAGATGTTCTTCGACAACCGCGACTTCTACGACTTCCGCGACCGGTGCGAACTGGCCGGCGTCCGCGTGCCGATCATCGCGGGGATCATGCCGGTGCAGTCGGTGGCGGGCATGCGCCGGATGGCGGAACTCGCCTTGGGGATGCGCTACCCCGCGCCGATGCTCCGGGCGCTGCGCCGGACGGACGGGTCGGACGACGCCATCCGGCGCGTGGGGGTGCACTGGGCCACCGAGCAGTGCCGCGACCTGCTCGACCACGGCGTGCGGGGCATCCACTTCTACACGCTCAACCGCTCGAACGCGACGGCCGAGGTGTACCGCACGCTGGGCGTGTCGCACTCGGGGCAACTCTGCGAGGGCAACAGCCTGGGCATCTAGGCGGGCGCCGGGCCGGGCTCGACCGGCAGGGTCAGGTAGAAGTCCGACCCGACGCCGGGGGTGGTGTGGACCTCCAGACGCCCGGCGTGCGCCTCTGCGATCCGCCGGGCGGTGGGCAGGCCCAGGCCGGTGCCGCCAGCCCGGGTGGTGAAGTACGGGCGGAAGATCTTCGCGACCGTCTCGGGCGTCATGCCCGGGCCGGTGTCGATCACGTGCAGCCGGACGGACGGCGTGCCCTCGTCCAGGCAGGCCTCGGCGCGGAGGATCAGGTCGCGCGAGGTGATCGACGCCTGGTCCATCACCGACACGGCGTTGAGCATCAGGTTGAGCAGGGCCTGCTTGACGTGCGGGGCGTCGAGGGTCGCGCGGACGGGCTCACGCGGCGGCTCGACGCGGAGGCGCACGCCCGAGGCCCGGGCCTGGGGGTCGAAGAAGTCGCCGAGTTCCTCGAGCAGCGTGCCGACGTCGACGGGGCTCTTGGCCAGGTGCAGTTCGCCGGCGTACTCGAGGAAGTCCGACAGGATGCCCCGGAGTCGCTCGGTCTCCAGGCGCAGGGCGCCGACGCGCCGGGTCAGGCGGTGCTTGTCCTGCTCGGGCAGGTCGAGGTCGGCCACCGCCTCCTGGAGCAACTGGGCGTTGAGGCCGATGGTCGACAGGGGGTTCTTGATCTCGTGGGCCAGGCCACCGGTCATCGAGCCGATCTCGGCGAGGCGCTCGGCGGTTCGCGCGCGGCGCTCGGCGACGCGGACCCGGCCGACCGCCCGGCGCACGATGACGCGCGAGGCGACGACCCCGACGCCCGCGCCGAGCAGCAAGCCCACGCCCAGCCCGAACAGGGTGCTCATGGGGCGATTGTTGCCGCCGGGAAGGGGCTTGGGCGGTCGGTCATGGCAGGTACCGGTCGTCGATCGATTCGATCAGCGGGCCGAGGTGCTTCTCGAAGCGCTTCCAGCGTCCGACCGAGGAGCGGTAGACCTTGCGGCGGACCTGGTCGCGCGAGGCGGTCGCGGTGTAGCCCTCGCCCTCGTGGGGTTTGGCGCAGCGCTCGTCCCAGGGCAGGTCGATGGCCTCGACGAGGTGCTGGGCCTGGGCCGGCAGGTCGTCGACGACCCGCTCGTAGACGGCCTCGGTCGGGGGCGGCGGGGCGACCTCGGCCCAGTGGTCCATCAGGCGGCGGTAGGCGTTGTAGAACCGGCCGAGCACGCGCAGGTCCTGCGTGAAGGGGGTCTGCGAGTTGAAGTCCTGGAAGTAGCACGACGCGCAGGTGTCCAGGGGGTCGCGGACGCAGTGGATCACGCTGGCGGAGGGCAGCGCCGCGCGGATCGGGCCCAGGTGCAGGAAGTTGCCCAGGGACTTGTCGGTGACCCGGGCCGAGCGTCCCGCGAGGCGGCGGGCGGCCTTGAGATAACTGCGGCGCAGGCGCTCGGCGCGACGCTGGTTGAACAGCGCCGGGTCGGGCACCAACGGCAGGCGGGCGGCGTTGGCGGGCGCCGCGACCTCGGGCACCGCCTCGACCACGGCCTCGTGCATCGCGGGCAGTTCGCCGCCCGCGGTCACGTCGGGGTGGCGGTCGAGGACCCGCTCGACCAGGCTGGACCCCGATCGGGGCATGCCGACCAGGAACACGGGCAGGTCCGCTTGGGCGGGCGGGGCGTGGGGGACGATCGCGGCGATCGCGTCCGGGGTCCAGGCGGCGCGGACCTGTTCGACCATCGCGTCGAAGCGGTCGGGGTCGAAGCCCGACGCCCCGCCGTTCATCCGGTTGACGAGGTCGTACTGCTCGAAGGCCTCGTCGTACTGCGTGTCGCGTTCGAGCAGTTGGGCGTAGGCCAGGCGGATCCGGCGCTCGTTGAACGCGCCCGCGGCGGGGCCGGCGCCCAGCGCGCGGCGGGCGGCGTCGATGCCCGGGCCCGGGTCGTTGCGCCACAGGCAGAGTTCCATGAACACCTGGACACTCGGGGCGTGCATCGAGCCCTTGAGCACGCCCGGGGCGACCATCTGGTAGGCCTCGTCGTACCGGCCGAGGGCGCGGAGGGCCATGGCCCGGACCATGCGCACGTTGGGGTCCGACCCGCGCGCCTCCAGGGCCCTGCGGCTCGATTCGTCCGCGCCGGGGAGGTCTTCCAGGAGCAGGTCGATCATCGCCAGTTCGCAGAGCAGTTCGTGGTTGCGGGGCGCGATCCTGAGCGCCCGGCGAAGGATGGCGCGGGCGTCGTTGGGACGGCCCGACCGGCCGAGCGCGGCGGCGTAAGCCCGCTGGTACGACAGGTTGCCCGGGCTGGCGGCGGCGTGGCGCTTGAAGGCGGCGGCGGCCTCCGCGAAGCGGCCCGCGCGCAGCAGCGCGTCGGCCTGGGCGGCGCTGGTGGTGGCTTGTGACATGCGGCAACTACTCCCGCGTTCGCCCCGCGTTCGCCCGCGTCGGGCGTGACCGTCGCGTCCGGGTCCGATCGTCGCCCGGGTTCAAGTTTACCGGCGGGGCGTGCGCGAGTAGGTCCGGCGCGGGACGACGACCTGGGCGCCGGCCTCGTCCCCGGTGGCCGGTTCGAGCCGGGCCACGCGGGTGGCCCGCCAGCCCTTGTCGGACCGTTCCGCGTCGTAGACGACCCCGGAGCCGTCCCGGAGCACGCGGAAGCCGTCGCCTTCGATCGTGGTGAAGTGAACGAAAATGTCCTGCCCCTGCGGGCCGACGATGAAGCCGAACCCCTTGCGGGGATCGAACCATTTGACCTGCCCCTCGACGCCCGTCAGGTTGTTCGGGCTTTCAGACATCTGGCCCCCGTTCCTGCCATGTCCCGGGCTCCCCACGAGCCGGAGAAGAATCCGAACGCGTAGCGTACCACAACCTGTCGGCGCGTCAAACACCCCTCCGGGAAGATCCCGGAGGGGTGTTCGTTGTGACGCTCTGGCGGGCGTGAAAACGCCCCATGTGCCGGTTTACTCGGCTGCGGCGGGCTCGGCGTCGCGGTTCTCGCGGCGCGGGCCGCGTCCACGCCCGCGGTCGCGGCCGCCCCGGTCCCCGCGGTCGCCACGGTCGCCGTCCCGGTCGGACCGCTCGGGGCGCGGGCCGCGCTCGGCCAGTTCCTTCTCGCGTTCCTCGTTGGTCAGGGCGGCCTTGCGGCTGAGTTTGATGCGGCCCTGGTCGTCGACCTGGATGACCTTGACGCGCACCGTGTCGCCGACCTTGACCACGTCGGACACGGACTGGACGTAGCCCTCGCCGAGTTCGGAGATGTGGCACATGCCGTCGGTGCCGGGGGCGATCTCGATGAAGGCCCCGAAGTCCTTGGTCGAGACGACCTTGCCGTCGTAAACGGTGCCGACCTGGACGTCCTCGCAGAGGGCGCCGATCTCGGCCTGGGCCCGCTCGACGCTCTCGGCGTTGGGCGAGGAGACGAGCACGGTGCCGTCGTCCTCGACGTCGATGTTCACGCCGTACTTGTCCTGCAGGGCGCGGATGGTCTTTCCGCCGGGGCCGATGAGTTTGCCGATCTTGTCGACGGCGATGTTGAGTTGGATCAGGCGCGGCGCGTAGCGGCTGATCTCGGGGCGCGGGCCGGGGAGCACCTTCTCCATCTGGTCGATGATCTGGAGGCGTCCGACCTTGGCCTGCTCGAAGATCCGCTCGATCTGCTCGAAGCCCAGGCCGCGGGCCTTGAGGTCGAGCTGGATGCCGGTGATGCCCTCGCGGGTGCCGGAGACCTTGAAGTCCATGTCGCCGAAGAAGTCCTCCTCACCGATGATGTCGGTGACGAAGACCTCGTTCTGGTCGTTGTCGTCGGTGAAGCGTCCGACGGAGATGCCGGCGCAGGTGTTGGAGATGGGGACGCCTGCGTCCATCAGGGCCATGCAGCCGCCGGTGACGGAGGCCATGGAGGACGAGCCGTTGGACTCGGTGATGTCGCTGACGAGGCGGATGGTGTAGGGGAAGTCCTCGGGGCTGGGCAGGATGCCGAGCAGGGAGCGCTCGGCGAGCGCCCCGTGGCCGATCTCGCGTCGGCCCGGGCCCATGATGCGGCCGGCCTCGCCGACGCAGAAGGGGGGGAAGTTGTAGTGCAGGTAGAACTTCTTGGAGTACTCGGGCAGGAGGCCGTCGACGATCTGCTCGTCCTTGCCCGTGCCCAGGGTGCAGGAGACGAGCGACTGGGTCTCCCCGCGCTGGAAGAAGGCCGAGCCGTGGTTGCGGGCGAAGACGCCGACCTCGATGTCGATCGGGCGGATCTCGTCGAACTTGCGGCCGTCGGCGCGGGCGCCCTGCTCGACGATCAGGCGGCGGGTGATCTTTTTCTCGAGGGTGCGGAACGCCTCGCCGGCCTGACGGCGGGCCAGGCGGGAGGCCTCGGCGACGGCGACGTTGCCGTCGAGTTTCTCTGGGAACAGTTCGTCGAGCACGCGCTTCTTGATGGCGGCGACGGCCTCGCCGCGGGCGTGCTTGCCCTTGATCTGGCGGGCCTCGGTCAGTTCCTTCTCGCAGGCCTTCTTGACGGCCTGGGTGATCTCGTCGGGGATGATGTTCATGTGGTCACCGAGGCGCTTCTCGGTGCCGGCCTTGGCGGCGAACTCCTCGATCAGGTCGAGGATGGGCTTGATGCCCTCCTCGTACCCGAACTTGATCGCGGCGAGCACGTCCTCGTCGGGGACCTCGGCCGACCCGACCTCGATCATGTTGATGCCGTCGCGGTGCCCGGCGAGGACCATGTCCATGTCCGAGTACTCGAGTTGGCTGACGGTGGGGTTGAGGATGAACCGCGGGCCGTCGTCGGTGAAGATGCGCCCGACGCGGACGGTGGCCAGGGGGCCCTCGAAGGGGCAGTCGGAGATGGCCAGGGCGGCGGCGGCGCCGGTGCCGGCGATCACGTCGGCGTCGTTCTCGCCGTCGTGGCCCATGACCCAGCACTGGATCTGGACTTCCTCGATGAACCCTTCGGGGAACAGCGGCCTGATCGGGCGGTCGATCATCCGCATGGTGAGGATCTCCTTCTCGTTGGGAGCGCCCTCACGCTTGCGGAAGCCGCCGGGGAACTTGCCGCCGGCGCTGAGTTTCTCGCGGTAGTCGACCTGCATGGGGAAGAAGTCCAGGCCGGGGCGGGGCGCCGCCCGCATGACGGTGCAGAGCACCGTGGTCTCGCCGTGGGTGACCAGGACGGCGGAGGTGGCCAGTTTGGCGACCTTGCCGGTCTCCATGCGCATGGTGCGCCCGCCGATTTCCTTCTCGACGACGATCTGCTTGGTTGTCATTGTGTCTTTGCCTTCGCGTGCGGCGGGGTGTGAGGGCGCCCCGCGGCGTCCGGACCCCGTGCCCCATCGGCTCGGGCGGACGCGTTGTGCCGACAGTTCGGGCCCGGCCTCACGGGACGAGTGGCAGAAGGCGTGGGACAGATCGGGCGGGGCGGGCTGCGGGGTGTCCCCCGGGCTGCCGACGCGCCCCGTCGGTCGTGCTGTCCGGCGCCCACTGCCGCTCCCGCGGGCCCGATACGAAAATCCCGCGTGCCGCTTCCGGCACACGGGACCTGTTGTTTACTTGCGGAGGCCGAGTTTCTGGATCGTGGCCTTGTAGGCCTCGTTGTCCGTGCGGCTCAGGTAGCGGAGCAGGCGGTTGCGCTTGGAGACCATCTGCACCAGGCCGCGCCGGTTGTGGGCGTCCTGCTTGTTGGCCCGCAGGTGCGTGGCGACCTGCTGGATGCGGGCGGTCAGAATGGCGATCTGGACCTCGGGCGAGCCGGTGTCCTTCTCGTCACGTGCGAAATCCTTGATGACCTGCTGCTTCGTCTGGGGTTCCAGGGGCATGGATGCTCCGTGTGTGTCGTCGCGAACGGGTGTGCCGGAAACGCTCCGACAAAGCCCGCCGCCGGGCCCGCTTGGGGGTCGTCAAGCCTAGACCGGGCCGGCCCCCGGGTCCACGACCGCACGGGCCTGACCCCACCCGAACGGCCGCGGCTGGCACGCCTGGGAGGGGGGCGCCGGGGGTGGGGCGACCCGGGCGATCCGGGATCTATGGTTGCCCCATGCGACAGCCCGCCCTCGCCCAACGCGTCCGCTCCCTGCGGCCCTCGGTCACCGTCGCCCTGAACAACCGGGCCAAGGCCTTGCGGGCGGACGGGGTGGACGTGCTGGGGTTCGCGGCCGGCGAGCCGGACTTCGACACGCCGACCTCGATCAAGCAGGCGGCGATCGACTCGCTGCTGGCGGGGGACACCAAGTACACCCCCACCATGGGCGACATGGCGACCCGGGAGGCGGTCGCCCGCAAGTTCGAGCAAGACAACGGGATCGAAGGGCTGACGGGGCATCACGTCGCCATCGGGGCGGGGGGCAAGCACGTGCTGTTCACGGCCATGCACTGCCTGTTCGACCCGGCCGGGCCCGACGAGCGGCCGTGGGAGATGCTGCTGCCGGTGCCGGCGTGGGTGTCGTACGCCCCGATCTGCGAACTCGCCGGCGGCAAGGTGGTGGAACTGGAGACCACGCCGGAGTCGAACTTCCGCATCACGCCCGAGCAGTTGCGGGCCGCGATCAACCCGCGCAGCCGCCTGCTGGTGCTCAACTCGCCCTCGAACCCGTGCGGGACGATGTATTCAGAGTCGGACCTGCGGGCGCTCGCGGCGGTGATCCACGAGGCGCGGGAGGTCGCCCCGGACCTGGTGATCCTGACCGACGAGATCTACGAGAAGATCGTCTACGCCGGGGTCCCCCACTTCTCGATCGGCTCGGTGCCCGAGGTCGCGGAGCGCACGCTGACGGTCAACGGCATGTCCAAGGCGTACGCGATGACGGGGTGGCGGATCGGGTACGCGTGCATCCCGGGCGAGTTCGGCAAGACGCTGGTCAACGCGATGGCGACGCTGCAGGGGCAGATGTCGACCAACATCACGAGTTTCACCTACGCCGCCATCCGGCACGCGCTGTCGGACCCGGGCGTCGCGGGCGAGGTCGAGACGATGCGGACCGCGTTCGCGGCCCGGGCGGACCTGATCATGCGCCGGCTGGCGGAGATCCCGGGGCTGTCGTGCGTGCGTCCGCAGGGCGCGTTCTACGCGTTCCCCGACGTGTCCGGCCTGTTCGGGCGGCGCACGTCCAAGGGCGTGACGATCGACTCGGCGCTGAGCCTCTCGGAGGCGCTGCTCGACGAGGCCCACGTGGCGTTCGTGCCGGGCGAGGACTTCGGCGGGCGCGGCGGCAAGCACCTGCGGATCTCGTTCGCGTGCTCGGACGAGCAGATCAACCGGGGCATGGACCGGTTGGAGTCGTTCGTCGAGAGTCTCCGGTAGGACTCAGACTTTCGCCTCGAGCCACCGGCCCTTGAGGAAGTAGACGGCGAAGAGCACGCCGCGGAGCACCAGTTCGCCGCACAGGCCGATCCACAGACCGGTGAGTGAGGGCTCCCACGGGACGGGGTTCTCGATGACGCCCCCGCCGAACGCCGCGGGGATGGGCAGGTCGACGCCCGAGCAGACGTAGGCGAAGGGCAGACGGATGGCGTAGGTGGTGATCCAGGTCACGACCATCACGCCGCGCACGTCGCCGGCGCCGCGCATGCCGGACCGCGTGACGATGCTGATGGCGAAGGGGATCTGGACGGCGCCGCAGATGACCAGGAGGATGGGCACCTGGGCCAGGTGGGTCGGCTGGGGGCTGAACCAGCCGGTGATGGTCTTGGAGAACAGGATGAACGCCAGGCCGATGACCGCCATCATGGCCGAGGCGATGGCGGTGCAGGTCAGGACGGCCCTGCGGGCGAGGTCCGGACGCCGGGCGCCGAGGTACTGGCCCGCGAGCGTCGCGGCGGCGGCGCCCATCGCAAAGCCGGGCAGGAAACTGAAGGCCTCGATGCGGATGGCGATGATGTGGGCGCCGAGCATGCCTTGGGTGCCCCGCTGAGCCGCGATCAGGCCCACCATCCCCACGATCAGGGCGTTGCCGACCCACATGCCAAGCGTTTCGGCGAAGTTCGGCAGGCCGAGGCGGACGATCCGCCGGGTGGTGATCCAGTGCGGCTTCATCCGACGCAGGCGCAGGCGCACGGACCAGCGCCCCGACCGCGCCTGGGCGAGGATGACGAGCATGCCCGCGACGTCGCCGGCGACCGTGCCGATCGCGATGCCGGCGACACCCATGCCCATCGACAGCGGCGGCGCCTGCCCGAAGACCTCCGCGCCGGACACCATCCACGACACCGCGATGTTCACGACGTTGCGAACGACCATCGCCCACAGCGGCGAGACGGAGTCGCCCGCGCCGCGCGCGCAGGCGATCAGCCCGAAGAGCAGCGACGAGAAGGGCACCCCGAACGCGATGATCCGCATGTAGGTGGCGAAGTAGGCGCCCGCCTCGTCCGACATGTTCAGGAACGCCGCGACGTGCGGGGTGACGGCCCAGATCCCCGCCCCCACCAGCAGGCCCGTGATCATCGAGAGCGTGGCCGTCTGGCCGATCACCGTGCGGGCGACGGCCAGCCGGCCCTTGCCGACCGAGCGTGCGACCAGCGCGGTCGCGCCGACGCCCAGGGCCATGATGACCAGGCCGATGAACCACATGATGTAGGACGCGCCGCCAATGGCGTCGGTGGCGGCCTCGCCGTCGGGCAGGCCCGCGGCCAGCCCGGTGTCCACCAGCCCCACGAGCGAGTTGAGGAACGACTCGGTGATCACCGGCCAGGAGAGCACCCAGAGCGCCGGCCCGAGCGTCAGCCCGGCCAGGCGCCCCGACTTGAACCGGCCGTCCTCGGTCACGCCGGACCGCGACGGCGGCGGCTGGGCCGTGGACGGCAGCACCGTCATCTGCTCCTGGTCGCCCTCGTTGGCGGGGGCGGGCGCGGGCTCGTACGGCCCCAGGTCCAGCGGCGCGTCCTGGTTGTCGTGTGGGTCGGGTGGGTTCATGCGTGGTCCGAACGTCGATCGTAGGAGTCCGGCGCGGAACCGATGGCGGGCTGCGCGCCCCGGCCGCCCGCCTTCCCCCCTACTGTTGCGCCCCGCGCTGGCGGGCCAATCTGGAGGTCAGACGGATGCACGGAATCGAGCGAGTGGGCGTGATCGGGTCGGGTCAGATGGGCGGGGGCATCGCGCAGGTGGCGGCGCAGAGCGGGTTCGAGACCACGATCTACGACATGGACTCGGGCGCCCTGACCCGGTGCAAGGCGTTGCACGACAAACTCTTCGCCCGCGCGGTCGAGAAGGGCCGCATGACCGACGACCAGGTGCGCCAGGCCCAGGCACGCCTGACCTACACGGACCGCCTGGACAACATCCACGGCGCGCACGTCGTGATCGAGGCGGTCGTCGAGCGGGCGGACGTCAAGAAGGACATCTTCCGCGGCCTGGCCGGCTCGGTCGGTGAATCGACCATCCTCGCCTCGAACACCTCCTCGATCTCGATCACCGAACTGGCGACGAGCGTGGGCGACCGGGCTGACCGGTTCATCGGCATGCACTTCTTCAACCCGGTGCCGGTGATGAAACTGGTGGAGGTCATCAACGGCCTGGCCACCAGCAAGGGGACGACCGATCGGGTCCTCTCACTCGCGCAGGCCATGGGCAAGACGGCCGTGCCCGCCAACGACCGGGCCGGGTTCGTGTCCAACCGCATCCTGATGCCGATGATCAACGAGGCGTTCTACACCTGGATGGAGGGAGTCGCCGAGCCCGAGCACATCGACGAGATCATGAAGCTCGGCATGGCCCACCCGATGGGCCCGCTGCGTCTGGCCGACTTCATCGGGCTGGACACCTGCGCCCACATCATGGAGGTGCTGGCCGAGGGGCTCAACGACGCCCGCTACCGGCCCTGCCCGCTGCTCAAGCAACTGGTCACCGCCGGGCGCCTGGGCGACAAGACCAAGCACGGCGTGTTCAAGTA
>CAZFSO010000030.1:13477-25906 GCA_964522095.1 uncultured Phycisphaeraceae bacterium
CGCGTCGTCGTCGAGCGTGCGCCCGGGGACGAAACTGGTCAGGTCGGCGAAGACCGACTCGACGGACAGGCCGGTGACGAAGCGGACGAGTTGCTCGGCGTGCGTGCCGATGTCGCCGAGCGCCCCGCCGGCGCCGGCCTTGGCGGGGTCCTGGCGCCAGGACGCCTGCTTCTGGCCGGTGCGTTCCAGGTCGGTCGCGAGCCAGCCCTGGTGGTACTCGGCGTAGACCTTGCGCACCCGGCCGATGGCGCCCGCGCGCACCAGTTCGGCCGCGTGACGCACCATCGGGTAGCCGGAATAGTTGTACGTCACGGCGCAGACCAGCCCGCTGGCCGCTGCGAGGTCGCGCAGTTCGGCGGCCTGCTCGCTCGTCACGGTGAAGGGCTTGTCGCACACCACGTGCAGCCCGGCGGTCAGGCATGCCCGGGCCGCGGGGTGGTGGGCGTGGTTGGGCGTGACGATCACGACGAAGTCCACCGGGTCGGCGCGGCTTGACTCGGCCGCGCCGAGGTCCTCGAACGAGCCGTATGCCCGGTCGGCCGGCACGCCGAGTTCGGCGGCCGACGCGCGGGACCGCTCAGGCGTGGACGAGAAGGCCCCGGCGACCAGTTCGGCCGTGCCGTCCAGGGCGATTGCCATGCGGTGCACGGCCCCGATGAACGACCCGGTCCCGCCCCCCACCATCGCGTATCGCAGTCGGTCAGCCACCGGTCAACCCCGATCCTTGTCAAAGGCGGCGTCGAACGCGCCGGCCGCGGGCGGGAAGTCCAGCCCGCGGATGAACTCGACCGCCTCGGCCGCGCCGTGCTCGCGGTCCATGGCGCTGTCCTCCCACTCGACGCTGAGGGGCCCGGCGTAGCCGATCCGGTTGAGGGCCCGGAGGATGCCCTCGAAGTCGACGTCCCCCCGCCCGGGCGAGCGGAAGTCCCAGCCGCGTCGGTGGTCGCCGAAGCCCAGGTGCCCGCCGAGGATGGAGTTGGTCCCGTCCAGGCGGGTGGCGGCGTCCTTGACGTGCACGTGGAAGATGCGGTCGGGGAACCGGTCGATGAGTTTGACCGGGTCGATCCCCTGCCAGATCAGGTGCGACGGGTCGAAGTTGATGCCGAAGGCCGGGTGGTTGTCGACCGCCGCGAGCGCCCGCTCGAAGGTGTGGAGGTCGTAGGCGATCTCGGTGGGGTGGACCTCCAGGGCGAAGCGGACCCCGCGTCGTCCGAAGGCCCCCAGGATCGGCTTCCACTGGTCTCCGAACCGCGTGTAGCCGCGGTCGATGTCGTCCTGCCCGGTCGGCGGGAAGAAGTAGAGTTTGTGCCATACGGGGGAGCCCGTAAAGCCGTTGACGACGTTGAGCCCCATGGCGTACGCCGCCTCGGCGGTGTCGATCATCTCTTCGCTGGCCCGCTCCTGCACGCCCTCGGGCTTGCCGTCGCCCCAGACGCGCTCGGGCAGGATGGCGCGGTGGCGTTCGTCGATGGGGTCGGACACGGCCTGGCCGACCAGGTGGTTGGAGATCGCCCAGCACTTCAGGCCGTAGCGTGCGAGTAAGTCGTGTCGCCCCTTGCAGTAAGCGTCCTCGGACAGGGCCCGGTCGACCTCGAAGTGGTCGCCCCAGCAGGCCAGTTCCAGCCCGTCGTACCCCCACTCGGCGGCCTTCTCGGCCAGGGTTTCCAGCGGCATGTCGGCCCACTGGCCGGTGAACAGGGTGACGGGCCTTGGCATCAAAAAGTCTCCTCGGAATCCGGGCCGCGGGTCGGGACGCACGCAACCGCTTTCTGGTATGCTCACCGCCCACGGTTCTCGTGACGCGGCGACCAGCAGGATACACCGACATGGCTCAACCCGGACAGCGTTCAGGCACGATCATCGCGACCCAGTTGTCGGTCATGATGTTCCTCCAGTTCTTCGTGTGGGGGGCGTGGTACGTCACGATGGGGCCGTTCATGTTCGAGGTCGGCATGGACGCCAAGGCCGTCGGCTGGGCGTACACGGTCGGGCCAATCGCGGCGATCGCCTCGCCGTTCTTCCTTGGCATGGTCGCCGATCGGTTCTTCGCCACCGAGCGCGTGCTGGGGGTGATGCACCTGGCCGGCGGGGCGTTGCTGTGCGCGGCCCCCTGGGCGGCGGGCGAATCCCCGCTCGCGTTCGTCGCGGTCATCCTGCTGCACATGCTCTGCTACATGCCGACGCTGGGGCTGTCCAGTTCGCTCGCGCTGCACAACATGACCAACGCCGAGCGGCAGTTCCCCCTGATCCGCGTGTTCGGCACGATCGGCTGGATCGTGGCGAACCTGGTGATCTCGGGCCTGGCCTTCGACCGCTCCCCGAACATGTTCTACGTCGCCGGCGGCGCCGGGGTGACGCTCGGGGTGATCTCGTTCCTGCTGCCGCACACGCCGGCCCCGGCACGCGGACGGGCGTTCTCGGCGCGGGACGCCCTGGGCCTGGACGCGCTGGTGCTGCTCAAGAGCCGGTCCTTCGCGGTGTTCGCGGCGTGCTCGTTCCTGGTGTGCATCCCGCTGTCGGCGTACTACGCCTTCGCCGGGCAGTACGTGGACGATTCGGGCTTCGACAAGATCGCCCAGACCATGTCGCTCGGCCAGATGTCCGAAATCCTCTTCATGCTCGTCATGCCGCTGTGCTTCGCCCGCCTGGGGGTCAAGTGGATGCTGGCGGTCGGGATGCTGGCCTGGGTGGCTCGCTACGGGCTGTTCGCCGGCGCGGCCGACGAGCAGGTCAAGTGGATGGTGCTCGGCGGGATCGTCCTGCACGGCATCTGCTACGACTTCTTCTTCGTCACCGGGCAGATCCACGTGGACAACAAGGCCGGGGCGCGCATCCGCGGCCAGGCGCAGGGGTTCTACGTGCTGATCACCCAGGGCGTGGGGATGCTCATCGGGGCCCAGGTCGTCAGTCGGCTCGTGGCCGCGTACACCGACGAGGCGGGGACGATCGACTGGCGCACGGTGTGGATGTATCCCACGCTGTTCGCCCTGGGCGTGCTCGTCCTGTTCGTCGCCCTGTTCCGGGATTCCGGGGAACGGGCCGAGACGGAAATCACCCCATCGACGCCCGGCGGGCCGGACCCGACGATTCAGGCTTGAAACCGGGCGGGCCGGGATGGTAAGTTAGACGGCCCGCGTTTGTGCAACCAGTTTCGCCGGCGGCCCGAACAGCCGGCTCGGAAGGACCCACGATGACCGACACCCCCCGCCCCGGCCTGCCCGTCCCGTCCCGTCGTCAGTTCCTTGGCGCGACCGCGCTCGCAGGGGCGGCCGCCGTGCTCGGCGCATCGGGCACCGTCGCCAACGCCCGGCCTGTGCGTCTCGCCCCGACCGTCAAGCCCGGCCGGGTGAGCCGCCCGGGCGCGAACGACACGATCCGGATGGCCGTGATCGGCACCGGGGGGATGGGCACGGGCCACGCCCACGCGTTCATGAACTTCGCTGCCACCGGGCAGGAGAACGTGCGGGTCGTCGCCCTGGCCGACCCGTGCGACGAGCGACGCATGAACTGCCACAAGGCGTGCGCCGAGCGGCAGTCCGGGGTGGAGGTCCAGGAGACCCGCGACTACCGCGAGATCCTGGCCCGCGACGACGTCCACGGCGTGCTGGTCGCCTCGCCCGAGCACTGGCACGCCCAGCACGTCGTCGACGCGCTGGCCGCCGGCAAGGACGTGTACTGCGAGAAGCCCATGACGCTGGAACTCGACGAGGCGCTGCAGGTCCGAAAGGCCGTGCTGGCCCACCCCGAGCAGATCTTCCAGGTCGGCACGCAGATGATCATGCTGCCCAAGTACCAGGCCGCCCGCCAGGCCATCAAGGAAGGCAAGATCGGCCCGGCCGTCTGGTCGCAGACCTCGTACTGCCGCAACTCGACCACGGGCGAGTGGAACTACTACGGTATCAACCCCGCCTGGGAGCCGGGCAGGAACCTGGACTGGGAGGCCTGGTGCGGGCGGCTCGGCCCGCGTGAGTGGGACCCCAAGGTCTTCGCCCGCTGGCGCCGGTACAAGGACTTCTCGACGGGCATCATCGGCGACCTGCTGGTCCACGTGATGACACCGCTGATCTTCGCGCTCGACGCCGGCTGGCCGACCCGCGTCGTGGCCACCGGGGCGCACGTCGTGGACCACGACATGGAAAACTTCGACCAGGTCAACCTGACCGTTCAGTACGAGAACGGCCACACCATGGTGGTCGCCGGCTCGACCGCCAACGAGGTCGGCCTGGAGACCATGATCCGCGGGCACCAGGCCAACATCTACCTGAACGGGCGCCACTGCGACATCCGCCCCGAGCGCATCTATGTCGACGAGGTCGACCGCGAGGAGATCACCTGCCCTGACATCGGCAACGATCAGGACCAGTTGCGCCTGAACTGGCTGGCGTCGATGCGCTCGCGCCAGCCCGCGGCCTCGAACATCGACCTCGCGTCGAAGGTCATGGTCGCGGTCGACCTGGCGGCCAAGTCGATGTGGACCGGGCACGCCTACCGCTTCGACCCCGAGACGCTCAGGGCGTCGCGTGTCTGAGGCGCTCGCGCGGCCGCTGGCGATGCGGGCCTTCGGGGCGATGGGCACGCGCTTCGAGTGCGTGCTCGGCGCGTTCGACCGTGCCGTCACCGCCACGGAGGCGTCGGCCGTCGCCGAGGGATTCGAGCGCCTGGCCCTCGACTGGCACGGGCGACTGACCGTGTTCGATGCGGCCAGCACGCTGTCCGACGTCAACGCGCACGCCGCCGACCGGCCCGTGGCGGTCGACCCGGAACTGTTCGACCTGCTGGCCCGCTGCCGGGCGTACGCGGGCGACACCGGCGGCCGCTTCGACGTGTCCGTCGGCGGGTTGATGCGGGCCCGCGGGTTCCGGCCTGAGTCGGCGCCTCGGGACGCCTGCTCGTGGGGGTTCGACGCGGTCGAGCTCGACCCTCACGGCTGCGTCGTGCGCTTTGTCCGCCCGGGGGTCGCCCTGGACCTGGGCGGGATCGCCAAGGGGTTCGTGCTGGACCTGGCCGCGGCGGAGCTGCGCGGGCTCGGCGTGCGGAGCGCCCTGCTGCACGGCGGGACCTCCTCGGTTACGGCGGTCGGCGCACGCCCCGACGGAAGGCCGTGGCGGGTGGCGCTGCCCGGCGGCCCGGGGGCGCCCGTCGTGGAACTCGCCGACGCGTCGCTGTCCGTGTCCGACGCGTCGGGGCGCGTCGTCGGCGGCACGGGCCACGTCATGGATCCCTCGACGGGGCTGGGCGCGGACGCGGGCCGGGCGGCGTGCGTGTTCGGAGCGTCGGCCGAGGTGTGCGAGGTCTGGTCGACGGCCCTGGTGGTGGATCCGGGGCTTGCGCCGCGCCTGCCCGACGGCTACGGTTGCCACCTGCGGCTGGACGGGGTGTGGCGGCCGGGCGTGTGTGTTTCAATGTGTTGCGCAAGTTGAAAGTTGCAAGGGATGAGCATGTCCGAACTCGACCGCCGTGAGTTTCTGGTCCGCGCCGCGGGTTCCGCCGCCGCGTTCGCGTTCGTGCCGTCGGCGCTGAGCCGCCCGGCCGCGTGGACGCACGCCGAGAGTCTGCGCGTGGGCGTGGTGGGCATCGGACGGCAGGGGCGGTCGGTGCTCGGGGAACTGTCCAAACTGCCGGGCGTGTCGGTGACGGCGATGTGCGACACCGACCCGCGCCGCCTCTCGGCCGGCCTGCGACGGGTGGCCGGCGCCAAGGGCCACGGGACGGTCGACGCGATGCTGGCCGACGGGGCGGTCGACGCCGTGGTCGTCGCCACGCCGACGCACGAGCACAAGCCGGTCGCCCTGGCGGCCATGGCGGCTGGCAAGCACGTCTACTGCGAGTGCCCGCTGGCGCACACGAAGGAGGACTGCGCCGCGATCTCGCAGGCCGCGCGCGGCGCTGGGGTCGTCGCGGCGGCGGGCTTCCAGGGGCGCTCCAACCCGGTGTACCAGCTCGCCCGCGGGTTCTACCGCTCCGATTCGGTCCGCGACATGGTCAGCATGCGCGCCCAGAACAACGACAAGTCCACGTGGGTCGTCCCGGTCTCGGACCCCGCGACCCAGCGGGCCCACAACTGGCGCCTCAACCCCGAGGTCTCGCTCGGGCTGGCGGGCGAGGTTGGCGCCCAGCAGTTCGACGTGTTCCACTGGTACACCGAGCGCTACCCCGTCCGCGTGACCGGGCGCGGCGCCGTCCGGGCCTACACCGAGGACGGGCGCACCGTCCACGACACCATCAACTGCATGCTCGAGTTCGACGACGGCGCAGTGCTGCAGTACGGCGCGACCATCGGCAACTCCTACGAGGGCGCGTACGAGGTGTTCTACGGCACGAACGCCGCGATCAAACTCGCCTGGTCGCACGGCTGGATGTTCAAGGAGTCCGACGCGCCGACCCAGGGCTGGGAGGTCTACGCCAACCGCCAGCAGTTCCACAACGACGAGGGCATCACGCTGATCGCCGGGGCGACCCAGCTCGCCGAGCAGGGCAAACTCAAGGAGGGCGTGGGACTGCCCCACCCCTCGCTCTACTACGCGCTGGAAGACTGGATCGGCGCCATCGGGTCCGGCGGCACGCCGGCGTGCACGATCGCCGAGGCCGCCCGGGCGACCGCGGTCGGCATCGCGGCCAACCAGGCCATCGTGTCCGGCCGCAGCGTCGACGTGGACCTGTCGGGCCTCTGACCGTCCACCAGGAGCGACACCCGTGCCGACCTTCCCCCGCCTTGTCGACCTGCACCCGCTGACCCGGCTCGGCGTCGCCCTGCTCGTGCTCACGCTGCTGGGCGGCTACGCCGTCTCGGGCCTCCACATGGCCTGGCACTACGACAACCGGGACGAGTCGCCCGGCCTGACCGTCGACGACATCCGCGGGCACTACCACGGCCTGACGGTCCGCTCGCCGCTGGTCGACGCCCTGGAGCAAGGCCACCCCGAAGACCTGCCCGAGCGCGAGCGCACCCTGCTCCTCCAGTGGCTGGCGAACCCGGCGGCCCTGTCCACCGCCTACGACGACTTCGACCTCGGCGACGACGCGCCGGCCGAGATCATCGCGAACTCGTGCCTCTCGTGCCACGCGCGCGCCGCGACCGGCCCGGACGCGTTCGCCAGGCTCCCGCTCGAGTACTTCGACGACGTCCAGCCCCTGACGACCACGCGCGTCATCAACCCCACCACGACCGAGATCGTCGCGATGAGCCAGCACACCCACGCGCCGGTGATGGCGGTCGTGCTGATCGTGATGGCGCTGCTGGGCGCCATGACCCGGGCCCCGCGCGCGCTCACCGGCGCGGTGGTGTTCGTCGGCGGCGCGGGCCTGCTGATCGACATGGCCGCGTGGTGGCTGGCCCGGGGCAACGACGCCTGGGTCTACGCCATCATCGGCGGCGGGTTCGCCTACACCGCGTCGACCGTGCTGATCGGGGCGGTCGTGATCCTGGACTGCCTGATCCCCGGGCGACGCGTCCGAGACTGACGGGTCAGCGCGACTCGTCGAGTTCGTACCAGTGCTCGGTCCGACGCACGGTCCGCACGGGGTTGCCCGGCTCGTGGTCGAGCACCAGCGTCCAGCCGCGCTCCGCGGCCTCGTGCAGAAACCAGCCCTTGGTCACCATCGACGTGTACGGCTCGACGTCGTACGACAGGCTGTAGGCCTGCCCGGCGTGCCAGGCCGTGGGCATCACGTCGGGCGTGAAGACGATCGTCCGCCCGGCCTCGTCCTCGAACGCCACGGCCTGCTGGCCCCAGGTGTGGCCGGGCGCCAGGAACACCCGGACGCCGGGGAGCACCTCCGTCATCCGCTCTTCCAGCGGGTCCTTGGGCATCTCGTCCCGCGAGGGCTTGCGGTTCATCGGGAACGGTCGTTTGGCGTCGACCAGGCGCAGGCGCGGGCGCCCGTCCGGCAGCGGCAGGCTCTCGTCCTCGAAGGGCAGGATGTGGTCCTTGTAGTAGGTCTTGGTCATCACCGCGTCGTTGGCGCGGGCGTCGACCCACTCGCGGCGCTGCACGATCAGTTCGGCGTTGGGGAAGGTGAACCGGACGGCGTCGGCGTCGCCGGAAGCCACGCCCGGCTTGGTGATCCGCCAGTGCGGCTCCTCGCCGGCGCGGACCCGCCGGGTCAGGCCGCCGGCGTGGTCAAAGTGCAGGTGCGTGACGATGGTGTGGTCGACCTCGGCCGGGTTGACCCCCGCCTCGGTGACGGCCGTCTCGACGGTGCGCCCGTCCAGGCCGAAGATGCGGGTCATCTTCTCGTCGAGTTTGTCGCCGGTGCCCGCCTCGATCAGCACCCGCCGGGGCCGGCCCGTGGCGGGGTCGGGCTCGGTGGATTCGAGCAGCAGGCAGTTGTGGCTCAACTCGATGCGGTTCTTGTCGTCGGGCTCGGCGACCCGCGACCAGACCACCTTGGGGATCACCCCGAACATCCCGCCCCCGTCGAGGAGGAACCGCCCGGCCCTGAGAAGCTGCCACCTGTAGGTCGTCATGGCCTGAGGGTATGCCGATCGGGACGCCCCACCCGATCCGGGAGCGTCTTCGCGTATACTCGGGGCCATGCCCGAAGGCCCGATCTATCTGGACAACGCGGCGACGAGTTGGCCGAAGCCGCCGGCGGTCGCCCGGGCCATGTGCGACTTTCTCGACCGCCAGGCGGGCAACCCCGGGCGGGGCGGTCACCGGCTGGCCCGGGAGGCCGCCGCGGTCGTCGAGCGGGCCCGCGCCCGCCTGGCCGGCCTGATCAACGCCCCGTGCCCCAGGCGGGTGGTGCTCACCCACGGCTGCACCGACTCGGTCAACCTCGCCATCCACGGCGTCGTCCGCGGCGCGATGCGCCGCGGGGAGGCCCGCCCGCACGCGGTCATGACCACCATCGAGCACAACGCCGTGCTGCGCACGCTGAGTTGCTACGCCAAGGACGGGCTGATCGACGCCACCCTGGTGTCCTGCGACGCCCAGGGCCGCATCGACCCCGAGGAGTTCGCCGCGAGCGTGTGCGAACGGACCGTGCTGGCGTGCCTCTCGCACGCCTCGAACGCGCTGGGCACGGTGCAGGACGTCGGCGCCGCGGTGCGCAAGGTGCGCGAGCGCAACCCCGAGACGCTGGTGCTGGTCGACGCCGCGCAGACGGTCGGGCATCTGCCGGTCGACGTGCAAACGCTGGACGTCGACCTGCTGGCGATCGCCGGGCACAAGGGCCTGCGCGGCCCGACGGGGACGGGCGCGTTGTACGTCTCCGAGCGGGCCTATCCGGACGAGTGCGCCCGCTCGCGGGTGTTCTGCGAGCGCCGGGGGGGCACCGGGGCGGTTGCGCCCGGGCTGGACATGCCGACCGAACTGCCCGACGCCCTGGAAGCGGGGACGGCCAACGCGGTCGGGTTCGCGGGTCTTCTGGCGGCCATCGAGGCCCGGGACCCCGACACCGCCCGGCGCGAGCACGACCACGAGATCGCCATGACCGCCCGGATCATCGCCGGGCTGTCTGCCATGCCCAACGCGACGGTGTACGGACTGCCGGGCGTCGAGGGACGCACGCCCGTGGTGCTGTTCAACCTGGACGGCATCCCGGCCCGCGAACTGGCCGCCGGCCTCGACGCGGAGGCCGACATCGCGGTCCGGGGCGGGGTCCACTGCGCCCCGTTGGTCCACGAGTCGATCGGCACCGCGCCGGCGGGCGCGGTGCGCGCCAGCCCCGGCCCGACCACCACCCCCGAGCAGATCGACCGGTTCCTGCAGACGCTGCAGCAGGCCGCCGCCGTCGCGTGAGGAGCACCGCATGAGCCACCACCTGACCCGGCGCGAGGCGATGAAGGCCGCCGCGGCGTGCACGATCCTCGCCGCGGCCGGACCGCTGGCGCTGGCGGCACGGCGGGCGGACGACGAGCCGTGGTTCCGCATCTCCCTGGCCCAGTGGTCGCTGCACAAGCCGCTGTTCGCCAGCGACATCGACCACCTGGATTTCGCCCGCGAGGCCCGCCGGATGGGCTTCGAGGGCGTCGAGTACGTCAACGCGTTCTTCAAGGACCGCGCGACCGACGAGGCCTACCTGGCCGAGATGAACAAGCGGGCCGAGGGCGAGGGCGTCCGACAGTTGCTCATCATGTGCGACGGCGAGGGCGAACTGGGCGACCCGGACCCGCAGCGCCGCACACGGGCGGTCGAGAACCACCGCAAGTGGCTCGACGCGGCCAAGGCGCTGGGCTGCCACTCGATCCGTGTCAACGCCGCCAGCGCCGGCACGCCGGCCGAGCAGCACAAGTACGCGGTGGACGGCCTGCGGGCCCTGTGCGAGCGGGCGGAGCCGTACGGGCTCAGCGTGCTCGTGGAGAACCACGGCGGGCTGAGTTCCAACGGGCGCTGGCTGGCCGCGGTCATCAAGGAGGTCGGGCACCCGCGCATCGGTGCGCTCCCCGATTTCGGCAACTTCTGCACCGACTGGTCACGGGCCGACGACCCGGACGCGTGGTACGACCGCTACCTGGGCGTCTCGGAGTTGATGCCGACCGCCAAGGCGGTCAGCGCCAAGTCGCACGAGTTCGACGACGCGGGCAACGAGACGAGAACCGACTACCGGCGCATGCTCGGGATCGTGCGTGACGCGGGCTATCGCGGG
This sequence comes from uncultured Phycisphaeraceae bacterium, assembly GCA_964522095.1. Lineage (GTDB taxonomy): Bacteria > Planctomycetota > Phycisphaerae > Phycisphaerales > UBA1924 > UBA6054. Next base: position 24,068 of record CAZFSO010000030.1, read on the forward strand.
TGGATCGGGGTCGAGTACGAGGGCTCCGCGCTCGATCCCCGCGCGGGGTCGGTGGCGACCAGGCGTCTTCTCGAGCGTGTGCGCGCCGAACTGGCCTAAGTGCTCGCCCGCCCCCGCGTTGCGGGGCGCGCGGAAAGCCGAGCGTTTTCCCCGATCCGGGGCCGCGGGCCGCACCTAGAATCGGTCCAGCCGTGGACCCCATGACCGACGCCATCCCGAACCGTCCATCCGCCGCCGCCCAGGTCTCGCCCTCGGAGGCGCCCCCCGCCGACACGGTGGCGCCGCAGGGCCCGCCCAAGCGTCCGCGTCGGGCCAGGCCGACGCTGATGGACCGGATCGACGCGTTCGTCAGCCGCCTGAGCACGAAGAACAACTTCTGGCACCGCGTGTGCTCGCTGATCTGGCTGCCCTACGCCTTCAAGTCCGGCATCCAGATGAAGCGGGTGGACGACAAGACCTTCCGGGCGGTGCTGCCGTTCCGACGCTTCAACCGCAACTGGTACAACGCGATGGCCGGGGCGGCGCTCCTGGGCAACTCCGAGATCGCCGGCGGCTCGTACGTCTTCGGCTTCGCCGGCGCGGACTACACCGTGGTCTGCAAGCACCTCGAGTACACCTTCAAGCGCCCCTGCTTCGGCCCGGCCGAGTACCGCATCACGCCCCGCGAGGACATCGCCGCCCTGATCGAGACCGGCAAGGAGTTCAACATCACCCTGGACATGGAGATCGTCCAGTTGGTGCCGTCGTACTCCAAGCGCGAGCGCGAGAAACTCCGCAACAAGCCCCGCAGCGAGCGAACCCTCCGCGAACGCCTCGGCGGACGCGAGAAGCGCGTCGGCCACTGCGCCGCCACCTTCCACGTGACGCCCAAGCAGCACCAGAAGGACAAGGGGCGGACGTATCGGGCGTAGGCAGGGACTGGGGACCAGGGACTAGCCACTAGGCATTAGGATGGGGCACTGGGCACTGGGCAGTAGTTCGAGGCAGTGCGCGGGGCGTTGAGAAACGGACACGGCGCATGGACATCCGCGAACCTTCTTCCCCCAGTGGCCAGTCCCAAGTCCCAAGTCCCTCGCCCACCTTGTGGGCCTTCTTCCTCGCCTCGTCGTGGACCTGGTGCATCGGCATGTTCCTGCCGGCCTTGCTGTTGCGCGATGCGGGCTGGCTGGGTTACCTGGTCTTCTTCCTGCCCAATGTCATTGGCGCGGGCGCGATGGGCTTCGTGCTCCGCTCGCCGGAGGCGGCGGCTCGGATCGTTGAACGCCACGGGCCGATGTGCCGGCTGTTCTCGATCGTCACGCTGGCCTTCCACGCGTTCTGGCTGGCGTGGCTGCTCGGGTTCTTCCGAGACGCGTTCCCGATCCCCGACACCTGGCTGATGGGCGCGGCGGCCGCGGGAATCGCCTGGGTGATCGTCTCCGGACGGGTCACGCGCGAGGGCGGCGCGCCCCGGGCGGCGGCCGTCCTCTGGATCGTCGCGCTGGCAACCGTCATCGCCCTGCTGGCCGTCCCCGACGCCCTGGCCCCCTCCACCGCCGCCATGGTCGCCCAGCCGACGCACCCCGACGCGGCTCTCTGGCTCATGCCCGTGTGCGTGTTCGGCTTCCTGCTCTGCCCGTACCTGGACCTGACCTTCCTGCTCGCGCGTCGCTCGACCAGCGGCGTCACGGGCGGGCGGACCGCCTTCGGGCTGGGCTTCTGGGTGTTCTTCCCGGTGATGATCGGCCTGACCGCGCTGTACGCCGGGCCGGTCATCGCGGTCCTGGAAGGCCGCCAACCCGCGTCCGCCGCGCCGTGGGCGGGGGCGGCCGTGCTGTTCCACGTGATCGCCCAGTGGAC
>CAZFSO010000031.1:0-10428 GCA_964522095.1 uncultured Phycisphaeraceae bacterium
CTCGCCGGCGACCTTGCACACCGGGCCGACGGCGGTGTGGGCCTTGATGAGGCTGTGTTCGAGCACGGTCGAGCCGGGGCCGACGTAGGCCGGGCCGTTGATGATCGCCAGCGGGCGGACGACGGCGTTCTCGTCGATCACGATCGGCCCGTCCTCGGCGTTGAGGACGGCGGTGGGGGAGACGGCCGCGCTCGGGTGGATCGCCACGGCGTGCCGGCCGAGCAGCACCACGCCCTCCGGCGGGCGGGCGGTGGTCATCGTGGCCACGAGGTGCTCCAGGTCCCAGGCAATGCAGCGGTCGCGGAATGTCCGCCACGACCACGGCCGGTCCATCAGCACCGCGTCGTCGACCGTGACCGTCCGCAGAGCCGGGTCGCCCCCGGTGAGCATCGCCCGCGCGTCGCGCCCGGTCAGACGCAGGGCGATCATGTCCTGCGAGCGGGCCTCGACCGCGACCTCGCCCAGGTCCAGGTTGGCGATCGCGTCGAGCGGCAGGGGGCAGCGCCCGTTGATGAGCAGCACCTCGGCATCGTCGGCGAGCCGGCCCGCGTCGGGCGGGCGGTTGACCGGCACGGGCGTGGTGTCGGTGATCAGTTCGGCCAGTGGGGCGGGCACCATCACGCCCACGGGCGTCAGGTCGAAGGCGTTGACCATGCGCTCGGCGTTGGTCAGCGCCCCCGTGCGGATCTCGTAGGACGCGCGCAGGTCGTTGAGCGGGCTGAGCAGGCCGCGGGCGTCGTCGAAGAAGATGGCGGGCGTGGGCATGGGCGTTCCCCGGGACCGATGGAACCACAAGATAGCCCCGAACGCGAGTGAGGGGATGGAGACCCCTAATCGCGCCGAGCGAACCGCGGCGCCTGCAGGTTGGGGAACCCGAAGAAGGGCGTCAGCGCGAACAGGGGGAAACTGAGCACCAGCGCCGTCAGGCCCGTGTAGAACGCCGAGAGCACCCCCGGGATCAGCGCCCGCCCGCCGGACCAGACGACCGAGGCGTCAAAGAACGACCGCAGCGTCATCAGCGCGACGACCGCCACCGCGGCCACCGCCGCGCCGACGATCGAGAGGATCACCAGGGTCAGCGGGTTGCGTCGCACCACCATGCCCCGCAGCGAGAGCGTCATCTGGGCGGCCAGCAGGAAGCCCAGCGCGTGCGGCCCGGGGATGGCCGCAGCCCCGCCGTCGACCAGCACCACCGGGCGGACCAGGTCCACCAATAGACCCAGCGACAGGGCCGACCAGCGCACCGGGCGCGGGTCGGCGTGCAGTGCGACGAAGACCAGCAGCGGGATCAGGAAACTCGGCTGCACCCCGCCGCCCCCGGCGTCGAGCACCGGGGGCAGCGCGATCTCCAGCCCGAGCGTCACCCAGGCGACCAGCGCGAAGAGGATCACGTTCATCCGCCCGCCCCCCCGTTCTGCGGACCCGATCCCTGCAGGCGCACGATCACCTCGCCCGCCCGGCGCGGGTTGATCCTGGGCTGCACGGTGATCCGGCGTCGCAGCGGCTGGTTGGCGCTCGGCTCGACGCGCACCACCTCGCCGATGACCAGCATCTGGGCGTGGCGCGGCCACTGGTCGTCGAACAGGCGCACGGTCTGGCCGATCTGGACCTCCTCGGCCCGGCCGTCCTCGGGCGGGGAGACCTCGCCGACGAGCGTGCCGTCGCCGGCGGGGTTCAGAACGCACGAGGCCCGGCGTCCGGTCTCCTCGTCAAGCACCACCACGCCGAGCAGGCGGAGCGAGCCGCGGGCGGTGATGGGCAGGACCAGGCTGGTGCGCCGGTCGGCCTCGGCCACGCGTCCGACGAGTTGCACGGACTGGGCCGTGATCACCGCGCCGGGGTGGACGCCCTCGGCCGTGCCCGTGCGGACGACGAGCATCTCGCCGGCCTGCGAGACGATGGGGCGGACGAGTTGTGAGACCTCGACGTCGGGGTGCAGCAGCGAGCCGCGGCTGATCTGCTCGACCAGCGCTTCCATCTCGGCGACGCGCTGCTCGGACTGCAGCAGGCGGACGCGGACGCGTTCGAGTTCGTCGCGCAGCGTGCGTTCGCGTTCGGTCGCCTCGGCCCCGACGCGGGCGGCCGGGACGATCAGGTCGACGCCGCGGGTGATGGGGTGGGCGACGGGCGAGACGACGACGTAGGCCTGGGCGCTGAACCAGCCGGCCCATTCCAGCGCGCCGGTGGGCAGCATCGCCGTGACGCCCAGCGCCCCGACCGCGATCGGGAACGACCATCGTGCGAGCGGGTGGGCGTGGGGTGCTCTGGCCATCGTCGTCCGGGGCGGCCCGCGTCGCGGCGCCCGCGTGCCGGGCCCTGCGCGTGCGGGGCCGGCGGGCAGGTCGCAAGGCGGGTCAGGTCTCCAGGTTGTTCTCGAGCGTGTCCTTCCACAACTCGATGTTCTCGAGGTAGATCGCGGTGCCGCGTGCCACGCAGGTCAGGGGGTCCTCGGCCAGGGTGACCTCCAGGCCGGTGGCCTGCTGGACCCGGGCGGGCAGGCCGCGGAGCAGCGAGCCCCCGCCGGCCAGCGTGATGCCGTTCTCGACCAGGTCGGCGGAGAGTTCCGGCTCGGCCCGCTCGAGCGTGCGCGTCACGGCCTCGATGATCGCGGTGACGGGTTCCTGGAGGGCCTCGCGGATCTCGGCGCTGGTGATCGTGGTCTTGCGGGGCAGGCCCGAGACCATGTCGCGCCCGCGGACCTCCATCTCGGTGTCCTCGCCGACCGGCGCGGCCGACCCGATCTGGATCTTGATGCGCTCGGCGGTCTGCTCGCCGACCATCAGGTTGTAGGTCCGCTTCATGTAGTTCATGACCGCCTCGTCCATGTCGTCGCCCGCGACGCGGACGGACTCGCACGTGGCGATGTCGGCCAGGGACATGATGGCGACCTCGGTCGTGCCGCCGCCGATGTCGACGATCATCGAGGCCGTCGGCTCGGCGAAGGGCAGGCCCGCGCCGATGGCCGCCGCGATCGGCTCTTCCAAGAGGTAGGTGCGCCGCGCCCCGGCACGCTCGGCCGAGTCGAACACCGCCCGCTTCTCGACCGCGGTGATGCCCGAGGGGATCGAGATCACCACGCGGGGGGCGAGGAAGCGCGCGCGCCCGGTGACCTTGGTGATGAAGTAGTTGAGCATCGCCTCGGTGATCTCGAAGTCGGAGATCACGCCGTCCTTCAGGGGGCGGATGGCGGTGATGGAGCCGGGGGTCTTGCCGAGCATCTCCTTGGCGACCCAGCCGACGGCCTGCCCGTTCTTGAGCACCTGATTGGTGCCCTTCTTCACGGCGACGACGGACGGCTCGTTGAGCACGATGCCCTGCCCGCGCACCGCAACGAGTGTGTTGCAGGTGCCCAGGTCGATGCCCATGTCGACGCTGAAGGCTCCGAGGAGGCGTTCGTACCACACGAGCGGGAGGGTCTCCGTGCGTTTCCGGTCGGGCCACACGGGCGGCCTTGCCCGGGCGGGGTTGGGGAATCGTAGCGCCGACCATACCGCAAATCGCTCGCGCGTGCGCTGCCCGGGCGCCGCCCAAGCCGCCGGCGAGCCCGGGGCGCAAAAACCGCGTGCCCGGCGGTCGGCCGGGCACGCGGAAAGGAGCGTGTTCTCAGCGATGCAGGGTCACAGGGCGCTGGACGCCTGGGGAAGACCGCTCGGGGTGTCCGGGCGCACCTCGATCACGCGGGGACGGGTCTCGATCACCGGGGCGGGCGCGGCGTGGCCGTCGCCTTGACGGGTTTCCTGGCCGTCCCGGTTGATGAGGAACTCGGCCTCGTTGACGTAGTTGCGCCCCTCGTCCTTGCGGGCGATCGACTCCAGGCGTGAGCGCTGCTCGTTGCGGATCTGGCTCAGGCGCCCGTTGAGTTGGTCGAGCGAGTTGGCCTGGTAGCGCGAGTGCTCGTCGATGGTGGCCTGGCGGTCCTCCATCATGGCGATCATCCGCTCGTTGCGGGCGATGGTGTCGATCTGAGCGTCGAGTTGGAAGAGTTTGGCCTGGAACTCGCTCCGCTCGGTCTCCAGCCGGGCCAGCAGGTCGGCCAGTTGGGCCTCCTGGTCGCTCAGATAGGTCAGGTCGACCGACAGGTCGCGGGCCCGTCCGGCGTACAGGTCGCGCGTCTGCTCGATCTGCTGGCGCTTGGCGTAGGCGTCGTCCAGGTCGACCGCGCGCCCTGCGTCGAACGACACGCGGACGATGGCCCCGGGGTTGGCCGCCTGCGTGGCCCGGGCCTGGCCGAGTTGGGCGTCGACCGTCTCCAGGTCCAGCCCGGCGAGTTGGACGACCTTCTCGGCCACCTGGCGCTCGCGCTCCAGTTGGGCGATCTGGCTCTGCACCTCGCTCAGGTCGCTGCGGACCTCGGCGATCTTCGCGGGGTACTGGCCCTCGAGTTTGCGGATCTGGGCCCGGAGCAGGACCGGGTCCTCGATGTTCGAGTCGATCGCCGCGTGAATCCCGGTGCGGGTCTGCGTGAGCAGCGCGCCGACGCGCTCCGGCCCCGCGACCGCGACGACCGCGCCGCCGGCCAGGGCCGCCACCAACGCACCCCGGACCACCGTCTTGCCAATGCATCCCATGACGAACTCCTTGTGATCTCCGGGGCGGTCCCCCGGGGTTGCTTGTCCCGGCGTGGCCGGGTGTCGTGTTTCGTGAGCCGCCCGTCGGGGGCGTCGATCCGGTTGATGGGAGTGTCCGGGGCGTGATTTCGCGCCCACGCCCAAATCCGCTTCAAACCCGCCTGAACACTGGGGATGGGGCTGCTTCCGGGTATGCTCTAACGGGCCGGCCGGTGGGGAGGACACCCGAGCCGCCGCGCAACCGGCCCGCCCGGGTTCCCAATAGCACCGCTCCCAGGGGCCTCGCGCCGAGGCCCGACCGACACTCCGAAGGGCCGGCCTCGATGCTCAGCAACATGACCACCGGGTTCATCCAGCGCCTCCGCGACAACGACGAGGCGGCGTGGTTCGAGTTGTGGGAGACCTTCGGGCCGGTCATCCGCGCCCAACTCATGAAGTGGGGCAAGGGTCGCGTGGGCGTCGAGACCGTCCGCGACCTGTCCCAGGAGACCCTGGCCGCGCTGTCGAACTCGATCGACCGCTACGACCCGACCCGCGGCGCCCGGTTCAGCACCTGGCTGCTGGCCATCGCCAAGCACGTGCTGGGCGACGAGATCGACCGGCGCATGGCCATCAAACGGGGGGGTGGCAAGTCCAACGCGGTCTTCGACGAGAGTTGGATGATCGCCGGGGCCCTGCCCAGCGCCGACGAGGCCTACGAGGCCGCCGTGTTCCGGGCGAAGGTTGAGGCCGCCATCCGGGCGGTCGAGGGCGAGTGCGACTTCACGGACTTCGCCATCTACCGGATGCGGGTGTTCGACGGCCAGCCGGGCAAGGAGGTCGCCGAGGCGGTGGGAGTGTCCGAGCCGACGGTGTCGCGCCGCCTGGCCAAGGTCCGCGACCGCCTGCGGGTGCGCCTGCGGGAGGTGGTGACGACCTACTCGTTCACCCGGGAGGAGATGGAGGAGGCCGAGCGAAACGGGCTGGTCCTCAACCCCAATACGCCCAGCGGGACCGACGGGCCGGCCGGGCCCGCCGATCGCTCCGCGGACCTGGCGTTCGACGAGGCCATCGCGGAGATCTATCACCGGCAGATGCAACTGCGTGCCGAGGACCGGAGCCTGTCCTCGGAGGTGCGCTGACCAAGCGAGGTCACCATGAACGGCGTCGTGACCATCCCGCTCGTCCTGCTCGGTCTGCTGGCGGGCACGGCCGCCCTGGCCGCGGTGATCTACCTGCTCGTCGCCGCCTTCGGCCTGACCTGGCGGGTCTTCCGCAACCTGTTCCGCTTCATCGGCGCCGAGGTCGGCGACCTGCTGCGCTGCGCGGGATCGCTGCTCTCGGCCCTGCTGTTCGCCCCGCTCGTGCTGCTGAACATCCTCATCGGCCGGTGGTCCGCGTCGCGCCATTTCAGCGCCGCGTTCTGGTCGGAGATGCACGCCGCGGGCCGGGCGTGCTACCGCCTGTTCGTCGGCAACCCCGGGCGGCTCCTGGGCCTGGGCCCCGCGCTCGAGGGCGTCGAGCAGCGCGTCCCGCGGGCCATCGCCGCCGCCCCGGGCCGGGACCGCCCGGCCGGACGGGCCGGGCAGTTCGACGGGTACGCCATCGTCGGCTCGCTGCCCGGCGGGGGATCGGGCAGCCGCCTCTACATCGCCGAGCCCGACGAGATCAAGCGGGCCGTCTTCGCCCGACGCGGCCTGTCGGGCGTCGACCGCGTGGTCATCAAGGTCTTCAGCCTCCAGGACGGGTCCAGCCTGCCCCAGATCGTCCGCGAGTCCCGCGCGCTGGACGCCGCCAAGAAACTCGGCCTGGTGCTCGAGCACGAACTGACGCCCGAGCGGTTCTTCTACGTCATGCGCTACGTGCCCGGCGACTCGCTGGCGGTGGTCACCCAGCGCCTGCACGCCGAGTCCCCGCCCGACGGGCTGAGCAACGCCCGCCTCTCCGACGCCCTGGGCTACGCCTGCGACCTGCTCGCGGCGCTGGAGGCCTACCACCGCGCCGGCCTGTGGCACAAGGACGTCAAACCCGACAACATCATCATCGACCGCAACGAGCACAAGGCCCACCTGGTCGACTTCGGCCTGGTCACCCCCCTGCGCTCGGCCATGACCCTGACCACCCACGGCACCGAGTACTTCCGAGACCCCGAACTCGTCCGCCAGGCCCTCCGGGGCGTGAAGGTCCACCAGATCGACGGCTCGAAGTTCGACGTCTACGCCGCCGGCGCGGTGCTCTACTCGGTCATCGAGAACTCCTTCCCCGCCCACGGCGGGCTCAGCCAGATCACCAAGCGCTGCCCCGACGCCCTGCGATGGATCGTCCGCCGGGCCATGACCGACTACGACCGGCGCTACGCCAGCGCCGCCGAGATGAACGCCGACCTCCGCGTGGTGTGCGCCGCCGCCGACCCGTTCCGGCTCAAGCCGGTCGACCTGCCCTCCGTCGGCGGCCGGCGCGCGGACGCCGAGCCCCATCCCGCTGAGGAGGACGCGCACGACGCGTTCACGGTCGCCGCGCGTCACGCGCCGACCCCGCCAACGCCGCCCCTCCCCCCGGCCCCGCCCGCGCCCGCCGACGAGCCGGCCGGCCGGCCCGCGATCCGGGTGACGGACTGGTGGTCCGGACGGTACACCGTGGACGGAGCGGCACGTGGGGGGGCGGCCCGGGCGGTGCACGCGCCCGCGCGCCGCCCCGTGCCGCACCGCCCGCTGACGCCGGTCGACGCCCGGCGGCCCGCGGCCGACCAGGTCCGCGAGGCCCGCGCCCGGGCCCGCGCCAAGCGCGAATCCGCCGGACGGCGCATCGCCGAACGCCGGGGCGCACGCCCGACCTACAGCAACAGCCCGAGCGCCGGGGTGGTGGTCGCCGGGCTGCTCGGTGTCGGCGTGCTGCTCGGCCTGAGCGCCGTCTCGGCCGGCCTGCTGCTCGACCGCAACACCCTGGCGCCGGCGGCGCCCGCCGCGGCGCCCCCGGCCCCGCCCGCGGCCCCGCTGCCCCGCGTCAACGCCCGCCTGCTGGTCGTGTCCGACCTGAGCCTCCCGCTCGATGCCGCCACCCGCGAACGCGTGGACCGCGGCTTGGGCGTGCTCGCCGAGCAGGGCGCCGTACTGGCCGGCGACCTGCTCCCGGCCCAGGCCGGGTCGACCGTCGACCAGGTCGCCTCGCTCCGCCGCGACCGCGGCAGCCTGCCGATCGACGCGGAGAATCTGCCGGACCGCGTCCGCGAATGGCTCGCCACCCGCGACTTGGACGGCGTTCTGCTGATCGCGCCGGCCGAGCAACCCGGCCAGGTTCGCGCACGACTCGTCACGGGCAAGGCCGAGGCCGCCGCCCCGTGGGACGCCGCGCCCGAACGCATCCTCCGCGTGCTGGACGCCCCCTGAGGCTCGCGACCGTCACCCGGCGGACGCCCGCACCAGCAACGCGAGCGACTCTGCCGCCCGACCCGACGCCACCGCGTCCCGCGCCAGCGCGACCCCCGCCTCGAACGACGCCGCGGCCCCAGCCACGATCAACGCCGCCGCCGCCGTCAGCACGACCATGTCCGCCGCGGGGCCCGGCCCGCCGTTCAGCACCGCGCGGACCATCTCGGCGGCGTGGGCCTCGTCGCGGGCGCGGACCTCGTCGATGGTCGCGCGGGCCATGCCCAGGTCGGTCGCGTCGAGGCGCTCGGTGGTCACCCGGCCGTCCCGCACGACGCCCAGCGTGCACGGCGCGGTCACCGTCAGTTCGTCCAGCCCGTCGTCGGAGTGCACGACCATCGCGTGCCCCGCGCCCAGGCGGCGCAGGGTCTCGGCCACCAGCGGCACGAACTCCGGCCGGTACACCCCGATCAACTGGCGGCTCGCCCCCGCCGGGTTGGTCAAAGGGCCGAGCAGGTTGAAGATCGTCGGAAAGCCCAGCGACCGGCGCACGGGCATCGCGTGGCGCATCGCCGGGTGGTGATGGACGGCAAAGCAGAAGCACACGCCCGCCTCGTCCAGGCACCGCGACTGGACGCCCGGCGCCGCGTCGACGTTCACGCCAAGGCGTGCGAGCACCTCGGCCGACCCGCGCCCCGTGCGCGAGCGGTTGCCGTGCTTGGCCACGACGACGCGCTCCACGCCCGTGCCGGGCTCGGGTCGGGCTCCGGCCACGACGAAGGCCGCCGCGGTCGACACGTTGAAGGTCTTGGGCGCGCCCCCCGTGCCGCAGGTGTCCACCACGACGGTGCCCGGGCCGGACGGGCACGCGACCGGCTCGACCCTGGCCCGCATCACGCGGGCGGCTCCGGTCAGTTCGTCGGGCGTCACGCCCCGGGCCTGCAGCATCCCCAGCAGCGCGCCGATCTGCGCCGCGTCCAGTTCACCTTCAAGCAACCGGCCGAACACCTGCCCGCTCTCGGCCTCGCTGAGCGTTGTCCCGGCCGCGAGGCGGGCGAGCAGGGCCTCCGGTGTCGGTTCGTCGGGCATGGTGCACAGGGTAGCCCAAGCCCCGATCGGGTGGGCGGCCGGCGAACCCGGCCGCGGCGTGCCCTGTACCATCCGGTTGTGGACCCGGGCCGGCCAACCAGCACGCGACCCCCGGCGCACGGCGTGGCGCGGGTCGCGGCCGCCGCCCGGTCGCGGCACGCGCGCAACCGATTCCTGACGCTGGGGGGGCGGTTCTGCGCCGTCGGGCTGTGCGCCGGCCTGATCGCGGTCGCCGGGTCACGCCTGTGGCTGGGCGCGTCGTGGTGGTGGGGCGTCCCGGCGACCGCCGCGGCGGTCGCGCTCGTCGCGGCGGCGGCGGCGGCGTGGGCCGGCCGGTGGTCGCTCGCACGAGCCGCGGGCGAGGTCGACCGAGCCCACCGCACCGACGGCGCCCTCCGCACCGCCCTGGAAATCACCGACGCCGACGGCGACCCGGAACTCGTCGCCCTCGCGCGCGCCCGGGGCGAGTCCGCGGCCGCAACCGCCGACCCCGCCAAGGCCGTCACGCCCGCACGGGCCGAGGGCTGGTACTGGGCGCTCGGCGCGGCGACCGCGTGCGTGCTCGCCGGGCTGTTCGTGCCGCGGGTCGAACTGGACCGCGGGCCCCGCCGCCCGGATCCGTCGCCGCTCGTCCGCCACGCGGCCGAGCAGATCGCCACCGCCCAGACCGACGCCGAGCGGGTGGATCCCGCGGCCATGCCCGAGCCCGAGGCGTGGTCGCGCGCCCGCGACGAACTGGAAGCCCTCGAGCAGGAACTGCTCCAAGGCGACGCCGAGGCGGACGCGCCCGCGCGTTCCGCCGCCGCGCTCGAGGCCGCCGCCGAGGAACTCGAACGCCAGACCGAACTGGCGGCCCGGATCGAGCGCGAACTGGCCGACCGGGCCGCGGTCTACCAGCCGCCCGAGCGCACCCCGGCAACCGAACTGACCGAGCGCCTCGCCGACGCCCTGGCCCGCAACGACCTGCTCGAAGCCGAGCGCGTGGCTCGGGAGATCGACAGGTCCGCGCCCGCGATGTCGGAGTCCGACCGGCACGCCCTGTCCGAAGCGCTCGAGGACCTCGCGTCGACGCTGGAGCCGCCGGCGACGCACGAGCCGCCCGAGCCCCCGTCGCCCGACGCGAGCCGTGACGCGGCGGACGACCCGGCGGCGGACCGCGAGGCGCCCGCGCCCGATCAGCCGGACGACCCGCGGCCCGGCGCGCCGGAGGCACCGTCTCCGGATCAGCAGGAACCGGCGCCGTCTGAGCCGCGCGACGAACCCGGCGACCAGCAAGGCCAAGGGACCGATGAGCCCGGCGAGCCCGACGGGCAGGCCGAGCCCTCCGGCGATCCTGGCGCCGACAGCGGTCAGCCGGGCGAGCAACCCGGCGAGCAACCCGGCGAACAACAGGGCGACCAGCCGGGGGATCAGTCTGGCGAGCAACC
>CAZFSO010000031.1:10528-14405 GCA_964522095.1 uncultured Phycisphaeraceae bacterium
GGCGAGCAACCGGGCGAGCAGCCCGGCGGGAATCGCCCGTCATCGCTCCCCGATGCCCTCCGCGAGCGGGCGCGCGACCTGCGTGAGGCCCCGGGGCCGAGCGAGCCTCCTGGCGAGCCTCCGCAGGACGGCGCCCAGCAGTCCAACCCGCAACCGGCCCCGCAGCCGACTCCGCAACCGGGCGACCAGCCCCAGCCGGGTGAGGAGCCCCAGCCCGAACCGGGCGCGGAGCCCAAGCCGGAACCCGGGTCCGACGGCGCACCGCAGCCCGGTCAGCCATCCGCCGAAGACCAGCCCAGCGCGGAGAACCAGCCCGAATCCCCGCAGCCCGGCCAGCCGCAGCCAGGCGCGAACGACCAGCCCGGCGATCAACCCGCCGACCCAGCCGCCCAGCCGGACGGTGATCCGGCCGGCGACCCCGGCGCCGAGCCCGGCCCGGACGCCGACGCCCCGCCGGGCCCGCTCGAAGAGGCCGTGCGGAACGCGCGTCGTCAGCGTGACGCCCGCGACGAGAGCCGCCGCGTGGCCCAGTCGTTGCGCGACCGCGCCCGGGGCCTGCTCGATCCCGACGCCCCGCCATCCCCAGACGGCGCCGGCGACCGGGACGCACCCATCGCCGACGCCGCACGCCCTCCGGACGACCCCGCCGGGTTCGAGCCGGTCGACGCCTCACGCGGCCGGGCCGACCCCGACGCCGGCACGCGCATCGTCGGCGAGTGGTTCGACCCGGACCGCACGGAGGTCCCGGGCGCGCAGCGCCGGGCCGCCGCGGGCGAGATGCGCCGCGCGGCCCGTCGCGCCCGCGACGCGGTGGAGAACCAGCAGGTGCCGCGCCGCTACCGCGACCTGGTGCAGCGGGTCTTCGAGCGGGTCGACTCGCGCGCCGGTGAACTCGGCGCCGAGACCGTCGCGCCCCAGGGGGCCGACGCGCCATGAACTGGTCCGTGGACGACCCGCGCTGGCTGCTGATCGCGCTGATCGGCCTGGCGTGCGCCGCGCTGGGGTGGCGGTGGCTCCGGGCGGTGCCGCCGATGCGCCGCGCCCCGGCGGTGGCGGCCCGGGTGCTCCTGGCGTGCGCCTGCGCCCTGGCGCTGGCGGGCCTGCACGCCGACCGGCGGACCGACCGCGTCGCGGTGGTGGGGGTGGTGGACCTGTCGGCATCGGTCGAGTCCTACGCCGATTTCGGGCGGGCCGAGGACGGCCGCCCCGTGTCGCCCCAGGACGCCGCCTGGGACGCCCTGGCCCGTGGCGCCGAAGGACGCCGCCCGGACGATCCCTTCGGCCTTGTCGTCTTCGACGGGCGCGCCGTCGCCCTGGCCACCCCCGGCCCCGACGACCCTCTGGCGCGCACCCGCGCCCACGACCCTGTGGACGGCACCGACGTGCCCGCCGCCCTGCGACTCGCCCGCTCCATGCTGCCCCCCGACGCCGAGGGACGCATCGTGCTCGTCTCGGACGGCCGCACCACCCGCGGCACGCTCGACGACGTCCGCCTGGACGTGCCCGTTGACGTCCTGCCGATCGTCTACCGCGTCGACCGCGAGACCATCGTCGAGTCCTTCGACCTGCCCGCACGCGCCGCGGCCAACGCCGAGATCGACGCCCGCGTCGTGATGCGCTCGACCGGCCCGGCCCGCGGCACGCTCTCGGTGCTGCGCGAGGGCCGCCCGGTTGACCTGACCCCGGGCGAACCCGGCGACGGCGTGCGCGTCGAGTCCGACGGCGGGCGCGTGGTCGTCCCCGTCCGCTTCGCCCTGCCCGACGGGCGCGTCCACCGGTACGAGGCGGTCTTCGAGCCCGACCGCGCCACCGGCCCGGACGGCGTCGCCCTGTTCGGCGACACCTCGGTCACCAACAACCGGGCCTCGGGCTTCACCATCGCCCGATCGCCCGGCGCGGTGCTCGTCGTCGACGCCTCCGAGTCGGCCTCCGGCCCGCTCGCCGCCACGCTCCGCGCCGCGGGGCGCGAGGTCGAGACCGTCATCCCCTCCGCGTTCCCGGTCGACCTGCTCGCGTTGGAGGACTACGACCTGATCGTGCTGGACGACGTGCCGATTGACGCCCTGCCCCAGGGCTCGGCCGAGCGTCTGGACGCCTACGCCCGCGACTTCGGGGGCGGGCTGGTCTTCGTCGGCGGGCGCAGCGCCCTGACCGCGGGCGGCTGGCGCGGCTCGGCGGTCGAGGACGCGTTGCCGATCCGGCTGGAGATCCCCGACCGCGTCGTCACGCCCGAGGCCGCCGTGGTCTTCGTGCTCGACCGCTCCGGCTCGATGGGCCGGCCCGTGCTCGGCTCGTCGCAGTCCCAGCAGGAGGTCGCCAACCGGGCCGTGGCGGCCGCGATCGACACACTGGACCCCGGCGACCAGGTCGGCGTCATCGCGTTCTCGAACAGCGCGACCGTCGTCGTGCCCGCTGGCCCGAACGAGAACCCCGAGGCGACGAAGCAGGCCGTCCTGGGCATCGGCAGTTCGGGGGGCACGAACCTGGCCGCCGCCCTCGACGCCGCCGCGGTCCAACTCTCGCGCGTCGAGGCGCGCTCCAAGCACGTGATCGTTCTCAGCGACGGCATCAGCCTCGAGTCCGAGCGACTGGCGGGCCAGGCGTCCGCGCTGCTCGCCTCGGGCGCGAAGGTCTCCACCATCGCGGTGGGGGACGACTCCGACGTGGCGACCCTGCGCACCGTGGCCGAGCAGGGCGGGGGCGTGTTCTACCGCGTGGTCAACCCGGCCGTGCTGCCACAGGTGTTCATCCGGGCCATCCGCGTGATGCGCGAGCCGGCGGTCCGCGACGTGCCGTTCGACCCGATCGTTGTCGAGCCCGACTCGCCCGCGATGGTGGGCGTCGGGCGCATCCCCACCCTCGGCGGCGTCGTCCTGTCCACCCGGCGCGAGCGTGCGTCCACCCCCGTGGTCACGCCCGACGACGAGCCGGTGGTCGCCCTGTGGCCGGTGGAACTCGGGCGCGTCGCCGCCGTGACGACCGACAGCCGGGCGTGGGCCGGGGCGTGGGCGGGCACGCCGGGCTACGCGCGGTTCTGGACCAACCTGGGCGCGTGGGCCGCCCGGGCCGTCGACGACAACCCCGGCGAACTGCGCGTCATGGCCCGGGGCGACAGCGCCGACCTGGTCTACGAGGCCCAGGGCGAGCACGGCGCGCCCCTCGACGGCCTGCGCGTGCTCGCCACCCTCTACATGCCCGACGCGACGACCCGCGAGGTCGAGTTGCGCCAGACCGGGCCGGGCCGCTACGAAGGGCGGCAGGCGGGACTGCCCGGGGGCGTGATCGTCGCCGCCGCACGGGCGAGCGGGCCCGGCGTCGCGCTGCCGCCGGCCATCACCGGGGTCGCGGTGCGGTCGGGCCACGAGGACCAGCACCTGGCCAGCGACGAGGCAGGCCTGGCCCGCCTGGCCGAGCGCACGGGCGGGCGCGTGCTCGACTGGGCGGAGCCCGCCGGACTGTTCGACCGGTTCGAGCGCCCGCGCGTCATCCGGTCGGCCCTGTGGCCCACGCTGCTGGTCGCGGCGATGGTCCTGTTCATCGTGGACGTCGCCATGCGTCGGCTGGCGTGGGACCGCTGGGTCGAGGACGCCCGATCGGGCACGCTGGCGGCCACCGGGGCCCGCGCCGAGCACAGCCTCGCCGGGCTGCGCACACGCACGTCAACTTCCGGCCCACCCGCCGTGCACTCCGACCCCAACGCCGAGCGCCTGCGCGTCGAGCGGGAGCGCCACCAGCGGGCGGTGGCGCAGGCCCGCGCGGCGGCCGCGGGCACACCGCCCGTCGCGCAGAACACACCACGCTCCGAACCACCGACGGACGCGAGCGACGACGCGCCCGAGAGCGGCCTGCTGGCCGCCAAGCGCCGCGCCCGCGAGCG
>CAZFSO010000031.1:14505-22861 GCA_964522095.1 uncultured Phycisphaeraceae bacterium
ATCCCGTCACTCGCCCGCGTCGCCGTGCCCGAAGACGATCTCCGCGCCGTCGAACGCCACCGCGTCGATCGGCGACGCCCCGGGCATCGGCAGGCCGTACGAGTTCGCGGGGGGCTCGACCGGGCGAGCCGGGGCGGCGGTCGGCGTGGGCGTCGCCTCAGGGCGGGCCGCGGCCGGGGGTTCGGGCCTGGCCGGTTCGGCGCTGGATTGCCCGGGCGTCTTGGCCGCGGCCTCGGCGCGCAGGATCAACTCGCCCAGCCACGCCCCGGCCTCCTCGACGCGCCGGGTGAGGGTGTGGACGGAGCCGTCCACGAGGGCCTTGAGTTGGGCGGACTGGTTGTTCAGGTCGGCCGTGGCGCTGCGGGCCAGCAGCGCGCTGGCCTGGACGGCCTCGCGGAGCGCCGCCTGCTCGGTCTGCAACTGGTCGACGCGCAGCGAGGCCATCTCCAGGTCGTCGAGCAGTTTGGGCGAGACGCGGGCCACCTTCTCGGCGGCCTCGGCCAGCGGGCCCTTGAGTTTCTCGCGTCGCGCCTCGAGCAGGTCCACCTGGGCCGCCGCGTCGAGCAGCCACGCCCCGAACTCCGAGCGTGTCCGGTCGGCCTGGCCACGCAGGTGCTCGACCTGCCCGATGACCCGCTCGGCGTCGCGCACGGAGTGCTCGGACCGGGCGACCAGCCCGTCGAGCCGGTCGAGCACCGAGCCGGCGGGGTTGGGGTCGGCGGGGTCCAGGCCCAGGCGGGCGAGCACCGCGTCGCAGGACTCCTGCAGCGGGCTGAGGCGCTGGCTGATCTGGCTTGCGCGCTCCTCGGCCCGTCGCCAGGCGCTCGCCAGGGTCTCGTCGATGGAAGCCGCCGCGTCCGACACCCGGTCGAGCACCGGGGCCAGGCGGGTGTCGGCCGATTCAATCGCCTCGCGCGTGCGACGCTCGAAGGCGTCCGCGTGCGACTCGGCCCGCTCGATCATGCCGTTCAGCCGGGTCTCCAGCGCTTCGAGGCGTTGCTCGATCATCTCGCCGGCGCGCTCCAGGCGGGCGGCCTGGTCCTCGGCCCGGGCGCTCATGGCGGCGAGTTTCTGTTCGATCTCCGCCGCCGCAGCGCGGGCGCGGCGCTCGGCCTCCAGGGCCGCCGCGGCCACCCGGGCCTCGGCCGCCTCCGCGGCGGCCCGCACGCCCGGCTCGGCCATCGCCCGCACGCGCTCGGGCGTGGGCAGTTCCTCACGCACGGTGGCGATCAGTTTCTCGGCCCGGTCGGCCCGCTCGTCGATCAGACGCACGACCCGCGCCCCGGCCTCCAGACGCACCCGGAGTTGCTCGCCGGTCTTCTCGCACACCGCCTTCATCTGGTCGGCGTCCAAGGAGAAGTCCTGCAGGCTGCGGGCCCCCTGGCGGGCCTCGGCGATCAGCGACTTGAGCAACTCGGCGTACCGGGCGAACGCGCCCGCGTCGAGCACCCGGGGCGAGAGGAACATCTCCTCGGCGCCGGGCAGGTTCGGGCGCGGCCGGGCCTCGAGCATCGACTCGGTTCGCGCCAGGCGCAGCGGTTCGGTACGGGCGGTGGGTGTCCGTGCTTCCGGCATCGAGGCCTCCGGGCGCGACCCGGGGGGGGGAGGGGGGGCGCCGTGTTCAGCGTCGGTCCGAAGGGGCGAAAACCTGCAGAAACGCCCGTTTCGAGCGTCGACGGGCCCGCGCCCGGGTGTTGCGCGCCGCCCGAGTAGAATCCCCGATGCCCGAGCCCGCACCGAGCCACGACTACACCGACGCCGCCCGCGGCGAGCGCCTCCAGCGCGTGCTCGCCGACGCCGGCATCGGCTCCAGGCGGGCCTGCGAGGAACTCATCCTCGCCGGCGAGGTCGAGGTCAACGGCCAACTCGTCGCCGAACTGCCCGCCTGGGTCGACCCCGACGAGGACCGCGTCGTCGTGCAGGGACGCCCGCTGCCCCGGCCCGAACGCAAACTCTACGTGCTGCTCAACAAGCCGGCCCGCACGCTCTCGACCGTCTCCGACGAGCCCGGCGCCGACCGACGCACCGTCACCGACCTGGTGGATCACCCCGGGGCCAGCCGCCTGTTCCCCGTCGGACGCCTGGACTACGACACCGTCGGGCTCATCCTGCTGACCAACGACGGCGAACTGGCCAACCGGCTGACCCATCCCCGCTACGGCGTGCCCAAGACCTACCGCGTGGTCGTCCGGGGGCTCCTTGGCGAGGAGGCGGTGGCCGAACTTGAACGGGGCATCTACCTCGCCGAGCGCAAGGCGGGCCAGACGGTGGGGGGCAAGCGCACCGCCCACGTCGAGATCCGCGTCGTCAGCCAGAACCGCCAGAACACCACGCTGGAACTGACCCTGCGGGAGGGGCGCAACCGCCAGGTGCGCCGGATGATGGCCGCGGTCGGCTACCCGGTGCGCACGCTGGAGCGGGTCGCGCTGGGCCCGGTGCGCCTCAAGGGCGTGGCGCGCGGCGCGTGGCGTGAACTCAACCGCGACGAGGTCTGGGCCCTCCGGCGGGCCGCTGCGGACCAGCGCCACGACGACGCCGTCGACGCGGCGCCCGGGGCGTCCAAGCGCCCGGCCCGCAAGAAGGCGGGCGGAACCACCGGGAGATCCCCGGGGCGCGGCGGGAAAGGCGCTGGCGCGACGAAGGGTCGGCGGGGTCGGGAGGCCTACGAGCCGCCGCCGCTCGACCCCGGTGCGCCCATCCGGCGTCGGACGATCAAGAACGCCATCAACCGCGGCGACCGCGACGCCGCGCCGCGCAGGGCGCAGGCCGCCGAGGATCCCGGCACGACGGAACCCACTCCCCAGGCACGTCAATCCCCGGCCAGGCCTGCGTCCGGCAAGCCCGGCCCGCCGCGGGCGCCTGGCAAGACGGGCACGGGCAAACCGTCGCCCAAGCCCTCCAAGCCCGGCGGGCGACGCAAGGCCGACCGGGACGAGCAGCCCAAGCGGCCCGCACGCACCCCGGACCGGCGCGACGAGCGCCCCGGTCCGGCGCGGGACGGTCGCGGGGGGGGCGGCAAGCGGGGCGCGGACACCGAGGGGCGGGGCCGCGCCAAGCCCGCGTCCAAGCCGAGTCCCAAGGGCAAGCCCGGTTCCGGCAAGCGTCCCCCCTCGTCTGGCGGGGGGCCGGGGGGGCGCGGGTCGGGAGGCGGCCGCCGATGAGCGCTGCGCCGCGCCAGCCCGAGCCGACCCACGACGACCCGTCGCACCTGGAGCAGGCGCGCCGGATTTTCGTGGTCGTGCGGCGTGGCCTGATGGGCCTGTACCGCACCGGCATCACGCGGATGGGCGCGGCCCTGGCGTACCGCACCATCTTCTCGATCATCCCGACGATCGCGATCGGTCTGCTGATCTTCGGCTCGATGGTGTCCGAGGAGCAGGTCGACGCGGGCGTGCGCCGCCTGCTGGGCTACACGGGGGTCTCGCAGATCGCGGTGGACGAGCGGTACGTCGAGGACCCCCCGATGGGCCCGATGCCGGACGGCGCCGAGTACCCCGACGACACGCCCGAGGACGAGGTCAGCGCACCCGAACTCGACGAGATCATCACCGACATGGTGGTGCGGGTGAACGCCACCCTCAAGAACCTGCCCATGGGCTGGATCGCGCTGGTCACCGGCGTGGTGCTGCTCTACGCGGCGCTCTCGATGCTCATCGAGGTCGAGAAGTCGTTCAACATGGTCTGCCACGCGCCCGGGGCGCGGTCGTGGTTGCGCAGGCTGATCCTCTACTGGACCATGCTCACCCTCGGCGGCGTGCTGCTGGCCGCGACCTTCTGGGCGGGCGACGCGCTGACGGACCTCGTCGCGGGGGGCGGCGCGTCGAACTTCCGCAGCCTGCTGGCCGGCTACGGCGTCTCGGTGCTCATCTCGACCGTGCTGCTGACCGTGGCCTACCTGGCGATCCCGACGGTGCGCCTGCGCGTGCGCTCGGTGCTCGCGGGCGCGTTCCTGGCGGCGATCGTGTGGGAACTGGGCAAGTTCGGCTTCACCTCGTACCTGAAGTACTCGTCCGGCTACGCCCGTTTCTACGGCTCGCTGGCCCTGCTGCCGTTGTTCATGCTGTGGGTTTACGTCACCTGGATCATCGTGCTCCTGGGCCTGCAGGCGGCGTACGCGCTCGAGCACTTCGCCCAACTGCTCGAGTCGCTCGAGTCCACCGAGGACGAGGGCCCGCGCGTGGTCGACCCGGCGACCGCCGTCTCGATCGCCGGGGCGGTCGTGCGTGCCCACCGCGAGGGCCGCACCCCCGACGCCGGCGAGGTCGGCCGGCGCCTGGCGGTGGACGCGGCGGTCGTCGACCTGCTGCTCCGGCGTCTGGAGCGCGCGGGCCTGGTGCGCCGCGTCGTGGCCGAGTCCGGCGACGAGGCGGTCGGCTGGCTGCCGGCACGCCCCGCCGAGGCGATCGCGGTCGAGGAGGTGCTCGACGCGGTGGGGGACCTGGAGGCCGCGCGCACCGCCAACGAGTGCGGGGAACTGCTGTGCGGCCTGGAGGAGGCCCGGCGGGCCGCGGTCCGGGGCAAGACCCTCGCCGACGCCGTGCCCGGCGCCGCGCAAGGCCCGACGCGGGACGGGCCTCAAGCGGACGAAACCGGCTGCTGACCGGGGTCGTTGACCTGGGATGTTCACCCGGATCGGCCCGTCGCGGGCGGGAATCGGTCGCGTGGCATGCCTAGCATCAAGGTTCCCATGACACCACGCGAACTGACCGAGTTTTCGATCTATCTCCAGCAGCGCCCGGGCGAACTGGCGGGCGTTCTTGAGGCCGCGCAGTTGGCCGGGGTGGAGATCCACTCGGTCTCGACCGCCGAGCACACCGACCGCGGGTGCGTCCGCCTGATCGGCCACCCCGAGGCGGCGCTGCGGGAGGTGTGCGAGCGCCTGGTCGAGGCGGGGGTCGGCCCGGTGGTCGAGTCGCCGATGGTGGGCGTGGAGATCGACAACCGCCCCGGCGTGGTGCGCGACCTGGCGATCCTGATGGCCGACAACCGCGTCAACGTGCGGTACTGCTACCTGATCCCGCCGATCGGCGGCCAGGGCTCGGCGCTGTGCGTGTTCCGCCTGGACGAGCACGAGCGGGCGATGGAACTGATCGCCAAGGCCGACTGGCCGAGCAGCGTGCTGGGCGGCGGGTCGGCCGCCTGACCGCGCCGTGCGCCGGCCGGAAACCTGACGGCCCGGACGCCGGGCGTCGGCTACTGTTGAACGGGCGTGCGGCCTGTGCGGCGGACGCCCGGAGGAGCGAACATGGGCCTCGAAGCCGCCATCCCGACCGACAACTTCGCCACCACCCAGTTGCGGCGCGTGGTCAACTGGGCGCGCCGGTCGAGCATGTGGCCCCTGCCGTTCGCCACCGCCTGCTGCGGCATCGAGTTGATGGCCACCGCCTCGAGCCGGTACGACATCGCCCGGTTCGGCATGGAGCGGATGAGTTTCTCCCCCCGCCAGAGCGACCTGCTGATCGTTGCCGGGCGGATCGGGATCAAGATGCTCCCCGTGCTCCAGCGGATCTACGAGCAGATGGCCGAGCCGAAGTGGGTCATCTCGATGGGCGCGTGCGCCTCGACCGGCGGCGTGTTCGACACCTACGCCACCGTGCAGGGGTGCGACCAGTTCATCCCCGTGGACGTGTACGTGCCCGGCTGCCCGCCGCGCCCGGAGATGCTGCTGGAAGGCTGCATGGCGATCCAGCGGATCATCGACCGCGACGGCATGCCCCCGCCCGGCGGCAAGCGCGTGCCCCTGGGCATCGCGGTCGCGCCGACGCACGCCGTGCGCCCCCAGCCGGTCCCGCTCGGCCTTGGCCGCTGACCCGGCGTTGAAACGCTTGCGACTCGGAAACCCCGCCCCGGCGGGGTTTTTTCGTGGCGTGTGCGATGGCGGGGTTGCAAAAACAGCGCCGGGCCCCGATGGGGCCCGGCGCGGCGCTCTTGCGAACGGTTGGGTCAGGCACGAGGCCTGTTGGGAATCAGGGATCAGCGGCGGCGACGGCCGGCGACCAGGCCACCCATGCCGAGGACGGCCAGGGCGCCGGGGGTGGGCACGTACTGGATGGTCAGCGTGCCGCTGATCATGCCGTCGGGGGCGAGGCCGTCGCTGAAGGACTCGAAGACCTGCAGGAGCAGCAGGCCGTCGTCGTTGAGGAAGAAGTCCAACTCGAGGCCGATGAGGTCGACGATGCCGCCGGAGGAGTAGGTGCCCGTGCCGGACGAGGAGACGCCGACGGCGGGGGTCAGGTAGACGCCGCCGGAGTAGTCACTGTTCTCGAAGGCGACGGTGACCTCGGACTGCCACGAGGGGCTGTAGGCGGTGACCTCGACGTCGTAGCCGATGCCGACGATGTGGGTGCCGGCGCCGAGGTTCAGGGTGTTGAAGTAGTTGCTGGGGTCGTCGATGCCGCCGTAGGACATGACGTCGTCGAGGGTGACGGTGGTGGTCAGAGTGCCGCCGCGGACCTGGGTGGCGGTGTGCTCAGCGGTGGCGCGCTCGGAGATGCCGAACGGGCTGGCGGTGGCCACGCCGGCGAGGCCGGCGACGGTGGCGATCATCAGGGTCTTCATGTCTCGTCTCTCTTTCTTGAACGAACAAACACATTGTCCGGCGCTCCGTGCACCGGGCGAACTGACACAAATCGAACTACGGTGGTTGCCGCAGTCGTGTCCCGCGTCAGGTCTCTCTTTCCCTGAGCGGAACGGCCCGGGAGTCCGAGCCACGTACAGCCTATGGATTTTGGGGGGGCTGTCAATGCCTGCGTGCGCGGTTTGCAAAGAAAAGTCGCGCGAGAGGCGCTCGCGACGGCCGGCACGACGGCTTTTCGGACCGCCTGAGGCGGTGCTCCGGGTCCGGACGCTCTTTCTGCGTACGACGACCCGGGGTGCTTGCCCAAGGTCTCCGGATCGGAATCCACCCTGCGCCGTGTGGGGCGCAGGGTGGTGTGTGCATGGAACGCGGGGTCAGGTGCGCGTCAACACACCGTGGGCCGCGGATCAGCGGCGACGACGCCCGGCGACCAGGCCGCCGAGGCCGAGGACGGCGATGGCGCCCGGGGTGGGAACGACCTTGGCCTGGAAGGTCAGGGTGCTGCCGGCGAAGAGGGTGCCCTCGGGCCCGCCGGTGAAGTCATCGAAGGTGTCCCAGACGGTCAGGAGCATCATGCCGTCGGCGAGGGTGAAGTCCAGACCGAGGCCGACCAGGTCGACGATGTCGGAGAAGTTGTTCTCCGGGCCGCCGCCGCCGGTGGTGCCGCTGGGGTTCAGGCCGACGCCGGTGAGCATGTCCAGGTCGGTCATCTCGAAGCGCAGGTCGGCGAGCCACGACGGCTCGTAGGCGGTGTGGGTGGTGTCCCAGCCGATGCCGGTGATGTAGGCCTGCTGGCCCGAGAAGCCGAAGAGGCCGGAGAAGTCGACGACGTAGGCGTGGGTGGCGTTCGGGAAGCCGGCGGTGAACTCGATGTCGTTGTCGAAGGTGATGTCGACGGTCTGGAAGTTGTCGCGCGTGCCGGTGGTGACGGTGGCGTAGTCCAGCAGGTTGATCACGTTGGTCGGGGCCTGGCCGCTCTGGGCCTGCGAGACGAACGGGTTGGCGGTGGCCAGGCCGGCGGCGCTGGCGAGGGTGACGGTGAGCAGGGTCTTCATGTCTCTTCTCTCTTTCTTTACACGACAGGACATCACCGGCGCTCCGCACGCCGGCGTACAGCAACTTGAGCAGCCCAAGCGACAGCCTCCGGCGGCAGCCTGGGACCCGAAGCGTTCATTCCCGTGTGAAAGGGTCTCTTTCTCTCTCACACAGAGGCCCGGAGCCGGGCCGAGGCCAGACTACCAAGAGTTTCACCCCCCGTCAACACCGAAGACGCGCCTATTGAGGGAATTTTTCGATTTGCCTGCATCCGCAGCGCGTCGGGCGGTGCGGTTGATGCGGCGCGGGGGGCAAAAACAAGCACGGCCCGCAGATGCGGGCCGCGTGGATCGCTGTGGCAATCGGGCTTAGTCGACGTTGAGTTTGCGCCCGATCCGGCGGCGCCGGTTCAGCAGCGCCCGACCCGCCTTGGTCTTCATACGGGCCCGGAAACCGAACCGGCGACGGCGCTTGACCTTGCTGGTGCGACGGGGGTAATGGATGGCCATGGCTCGGTCTCCTCAAACGCCCGCTCCGGGCAGGGCCGGAACACTATCCCGTTCGCCGGCCTGCGTCTAGGCGCTGCCGGCTGGAATCCCGGCGTCGGACCGACGATGATTGGGATGCCACCGAGCGGTGCGCGGCCCCTCGTTTGGTGTCTGATCGGAAGACGCCCAACGAGCGATCGTGCTCCGCAAGGGCCTGCCCACCCGGAGAACGCACATGGACCAGACCCAGCGCCGC
>CAZFSO010000031.1:22961-25705 GCA_964522095.1 uncultured Phycisphaeraceae bacterium
GTGCTCGAGTCGATCATCGCGGCGGTGTACCTCGACGCGGGGATGGAGGCGGTGCGCCGGTTCCTTGAGCCGCGGATCGACCCCCTGATCCGGGAGGCCGTCCTCAGCGGGCACCAGCACAACTTCAAGTCGGTGCTCCAGCAGCACGCCCAGCAAGCGATGGGCTGCGCGCCGAAGTACCGGATTCTGGCCGAGAAGGGCCCGGACCACGCCAAGGCCTTCCACATCGGGGTGGAACTCGACGGCGTGGAGTACGAGCCGAGTTGGGGCCAGAGCAAGAAGCAGGCCGAGCAGCAGGCCGCGCTCAACGCCCTGTGCGCCTTGGGGCTGATCGGCCGGGACGAGAACGGCGAGCACCGACTGGCCGAGGGCGCGCCGTCCGGCGAGGGCTCGGGCGAGGCCGTGGATGCCTGATCGCGGGCGGCATTGAATGAAAGAACGGGCGGCGCCGTGCGCCGCCCGTCCATCTGTTCAAGCGTGTGTCGAGGGGATCAGCGGCGTCGGCGGAGCGCCGGGACGGCGGCCAGGCCGAGCAGGCCGAGGGCGCCCGGGGCGGGGACCGCCCGCGAGAGCGTGACGTTGTCGAACATCACCGCGAACCAGCCGGAGGGGTAGGCGAAGTCCGGGTGGTAGTTGCTGAGCGTGACCGTGTCCACGTCCGCCATGATGTCCGCGAAGGTGTAGTCGGTGACCGGGTCGAGGTTGTTGTAGAACAGGCGCCAGCCGTCGGGGGTCTCGGTGGCATTGACGTCGATGTCGACGCTGTGGGTGACCCAGCCCTCGTCCGGCATGACCCGGTAGAACTCGTACGAGGCGATGATGGAGCGCCCGTTGTCGAGCACCTTGGTGAACTGCAGGTGGAAGGCGCGTCCGGTCCAGCCCTGGAAGAAGTCCAGGGAGGCGTTGCGCTCGTCGAAACTGAAGTTCAGGTTGGAGCCGTACCGGGCGTAGTCGCCGAGGAAGGCGCCGTTGGACTCGTTGCGGAACTGGACGCCCCAGGCGTTGTTGACGTGGCGGAAGACGGATCCCTGGCCCGGGCCGCCGTCGACGATGTGGTCGCCCATGCCGCTCGGGTCGGACATGAACAGGGCCCCCCAGCCCTCGAAGCCGTTGTCGAAGGTGGTCTGGGCGAAGACTTCTGCGGCGGCGGGCGCCGCGGCCAGGCCGGCGGCGGCAAGGGCGGCGACGATGTGACGGTTGCTCTGGTGCACGGCTCGATCTCCTCTTCTCGATGACGGGGTCTTGTTCAGAACTGTTCAGAACAGTACCATGGCGGGCGGATGTCCACAAGAGCAAAGATCAAAAATGCGGTGGAGGTGCTGCCGATTCCGGATCGGGGGTATGGTGCCCGCTCCATGGCGATCGAGCCGTTCAGCCCGGCGGAGATGAGCCGCGCCACACGCGTGGCGGCCGAGATGCACGGCGCGTGGCGGGCGTGGCTGGGGGCTTTGCCGGTTGGTTATCGGAATGCCAGCGGCTTGAGCCGCGGGCTGGGCGTCGATCGGACAACCTGCCAGCGGCTCGTGCACGCGGTGCGCGGGGGGTTCGATGGCCCTGCATTGCTCGGGCGCGTTCCCGGGGTGCCAGGGCTGCGGGGTCTGCTGGAAGCGGGGGGGGATCGGGTTCCGGCGGACGTGCGGGAAGCGGCCGCCGGAGCGCTGACGGCGTTCGCGTCCCTGATCGACGACCTGGGGGGCAGCCAGTCCCGCCTGATCCGGCGCCTGGACGTCTCGAACGCCGAGGTCGCCCCGGGCCACGCCGGTGTTGACGAGGTGGCGGAGCGTCGGCACCTGACCGAATCGGCGGCGCGCGTCACCGGGCGGTGTTCGGACCTGTGGACGGCGGTGTACGTCTTCCGGGCCGATGCGGCGCGTGAGCGGATGCGGGCCTTCCGCGTCTACGGGCTGCTCGGTCACCGCACCACGCCGGACGCGGTGCCGCTGGTGATCCAGAACTTCGGGCTCGGCCCGCTGCGGGAGACCGAGGGCCGCGCGGCCCGCCCGTCCGACTCGGAAGCCGCGGGCCTGGTCGAGTCGTTCTCGACGGACACCTCGGTGCTCGCCCGGGACACGCGCGGCGGCGGGTTGCTCGCCCAGCGGATCGACACCGACGGCGGGAGCACCCCCGAACCGATCGACCTGGTGTTCGCGGCCAGCGGCGACAACCCGCACCCGCGGCTGAGCGATCCCGCGGTGGCGAACCTGTGGGCGATGATCCACTTCCCGGCCAAGGCGATGCTGCTTGACGCCTACATGCCGGCGTCCGAGGCGCGGTCGTCGCTGCCGTCGGTGAGCGGGCACCTCTGGGGCCCCGACATGGACCTGAGCGCCCGGCCCGGCTGGACGACACGGTTCCCGAGCGGCCCGAAACTGGAGATCCTCGGCCGTGGCCTGGCCGGGGCGGCGTCGCCCATGCACGCCAGACACCACGAACTGACGCGCCTCGCCTTCGCGACCGCGGGGGCCGACCCGGCCGATTACGTGGGCTTCCGCGTCGCGACGCCGTACCCGATCTGGCGTGCGGGCTACTGCCTGAGTTTCGACTTCGGCGAGGGGCCCGGGGCGTGAGACTTCGCGAGAATCCGGTTGAACGCGTGCCCGCCCCCGCCTAGAGTGTGGCCTGATTGCGGGGTGGAGCAGTCTGGTAGCTCGTCGGGCTCATAACCCGAAGGTCGTAGGTTCAAATCCTGCCCCCGCTACTGCTTTTCTGACAGGGACTTGCGTAAATCGCGAGTCCCTGTTTTC
>CAZFSO010000032.1:0-10359 GCA_964522095.1 uncultured Phycisphaeraceae bacterium
GGGTGGCGAAGTAGCGGTAGGCGACGTCGATCGTGATGCCCTGCTCGCGCTCGGCGCGCAGGCCGTCGGTGAGCAGGGCGAGGTTCATGCGCTCGTCGCCGCGAGAGAGGCTGGCCTGGGTGGCGGCTTCGAGTTGGTCCTCGAAGATGGACTTCGAGTCGTAGAGGAGTCGTCCGATGAGGGTGGACTTGCCGTCGTCGACGCTGCCGCAGGTGAGGAAGCGCAGGAGGTCCATGTCGAGGTAGGACTCGGTGGAGAAGGCCATGCCCTGGCTGGCGTTGGGGTCGGGCTGCGCAGTGGTCTGGTCGGTGGCGGTGGACATGGTGGGGTGGTCTCTGGCGTTGTTCAGCGCCGGCGACGCCGGCCGATGAGGAGGAGCGGTGCGACGGCCCCGATCGTTGCCGGGGCGGGCACGACGCCGTGCACGCGGACGTCGATGGCGTACGAGATCGAGAGCCCGGTCTCGGGGTCGGGCGTTGTGTCAAAGCGGGTCAGGTGCAGTTCGATGCGGTCGATGCGGAGCGAGGAAAGATCGCCCGTCAGGCCGAACAGGTCCGCCTCGGCGCGGGCGAGGTGCAGGCCGAAGCCGCTCGACGGTGCGTCGGGATCGTCCCAGGACACCGAATGCTGCTCGCTGAACGCGTCCTCGGCGTCGTTGGTGAGTGCGGCGATCAGGCCGGCCCAACCGGGCGAACCGGCGTCGAGGGTGTGGACTGCGCCGACGTCCTGGCTGGAGAACGTCCAGTCGAGGTAGACGGCGGGGTTCTCGACCGGGATTTCGATGAGCCAGCCGTTGACGACCAGGAAGTCCGTCTCGACGAGCCGCAGGTTGACCGGGGTCTGGGCATTCTGGTAGGGCGAGGCGAACCCCGCCTGCATGGTTCCGGTTCCGAGCGGGTCGGCGTGGGCGGGCAGGGCGGCGGCGGCGAGCGCAATCAGGGACAGGGCGGGCGTTGTGCGCATGGTGGTCTCCTTTCCCTGTCTATCGGCGCGGGCGGGCGATCGCGCCACAAGGCGCGGGCGTGTCAGAAGTACCCTTCCTTCTTGCGGTCTTCCATGGCGGCCTCGTTGGTCTTGTCGTCCATGCGGGCGCCGCGTTCGGAGGCGCGGGCGGCGGCGACCTCGGCGACGATGTCGGCCAGGGTGGCGGCCGGGCTCTCCGTGGCGGCCGAGCAGGACATGTCGCCGACGGTGCGGAACCGCACGGTGCGGCGCTCGACGGTCTCGTTGGGTCTGGGCGTGAAGGGGGGGTCGCCCACGGGCACCCACTGGTTCATCCGCCGGACCACGTCGCGCTGGTGGGAGAAGTACAGCGAGGGGATCTCGATGTTCTCGAGCATGACGTACTGCCAGACGTCCATCTCGGTCCAGTTGGAGATCGGGAACACGCGGATGTTCTCGCCCATGCGCGAGCGCCCGTTGTAGAGGTTCCACAGTTCGGGGCGCTGGTTCTTGGGGTCCCACTGGCCGAACTCGTCGCGGAAGGAGAAGATGCGCTCCTTGGCGCGGGCCTTCTCCTCGTCGCGCCGGGCCCCGCCGAAGAGCGCGTCGAAGCGGTAAGTCTCGATCGCGTCGAGCAGCGTGGGGATCTGGGCTCGGTTGCGGCTGGGGAACGGCCCCGGGTCCTCGACCGCCAGGCCCCGGTCGATCATGTCCTGGACCTTGTGGACGATGAGGCGCTCGCCGAGGCG
The DNA here is from genome assembly GCA_964522095.1 of uncultured Phycisphaeraceae bacterium. Taxonomy (GTDB): domain Bacteria; phylum Planctomycetota; class Phycisphaerae; order Phycisphaerales; family UBA1924; genus UBA6054. The sequence continues at coordinate 1,692 of CAZFSO010000032.1, forward strand.
CTCGACCAGCGCGTCGCGGAAGTCCAGGGCCTCGGGGAAGTTGTGGCCGGTGTCGATGTGCAGGAGCGGGAACGGGAACTTGGCGGGGCGGAAGGCCTTCTCGGCCAGGCGGACCATGACGATCGAGTCCTTGCCGCCGGAGAACATCATGGCGGGGCGCTCGAACTGGGCGGCGACCTCGCGCATGATGTGGATGGCCTCGGCTTCGAGGGCCTTGAGGTGGGTCAGGCGGTAGGGGCGGGCGGCTGGGTCGAGGGTGGCGGTCATTCCAAGCGGCACTCCGGTCGGGGATCCGGGCACCCGTCGGCCTGGGGTTCGAGGGGCATGGAAGGCCGACGAGCCATCAATTTCTGTCATCAAACCCCTTGCATCGGCAGGAAGGCGGACCTTTCCGAGCCCGGAATCAAGGAAGACCCAACCATAGGCGGGGACATCCCGACCACCGTCCGCGGGTTGCCTGACCCCGGCCGATGGCGCGGCCGGCGGGGCATCGCGGTGCGGACCGGCGGGATTCCTTACCCGGTTGTGCCGGGGCATCGGTAAGAGTTGTCGTCCCGAGGGGGAGGGGAGCGCATGCTTCCCGGCACGTAAAAACGCCCGGCGTGAGCCGGGCGTTCTTGAGATTCGGTTTCAGAGGGGAACCGCCGGGGCAAGCTCGATCAGTCGGGGTCCGGGACCGGCGCGAGGCATGTCCACGAGCATTCGACGGCACCCTCGTCGCACTTGTAGGTGAGCGAACCGAGGCGGTTCGGAGAACATGCGGCACTGGCCGATGAACGGCAATCGTCAAAGGTGGGATCGCACGCCGCGCTGCGGCCGCCGAGCGTCGGGCGGTCGAGCACCATCGTGTTGAACAAGGACACGATGACGGACTCGGACAGCCGCCGCGCCTGGTCGGTCGCGTTCCAGACTTCCATGCTGCCGAAATCCGCGGACGTCCTGGACGACCAGAGCGTCGCGTCCGGCGCGAGGTTTTCCACCAGGTAGACCTGCGCGACATCGTCACCCCGGACGAGGCGCGTCTCCCCGGACCCGACGACCATGTCCTTGGCCACCGGGCAGGACAGGACGATGGTCGCGGGGTACGGCTCGTCGTCCGGAGACTTGTTCGTCATGGTACCGGTGAGCGTCACGCGGACGCTCTGCGTGTCCGCGATCGGCACGACCTTGGCCGTGAACTCGCCCTCCCAAGTGGCCGCGTCCACGCGAACGATGGTCTGGTCGGGCCCCATACGCTTCTCGGCTTCGGGGGGGGCGGCGATCGGCAGTGTCAACAGGGTCGCCACGAGTGCGGTGAACATGTTGGACTCCTTTGACGGGGGAATGGTCGGTTCCGAGAACTCCACTATCGGGTATGCACCCAGGCCCGTCAAGGAGAATCCACCCGTGAGTGAGAACGCTTGGGGATTGACACGGAGATTTTCGCCACGGTTCCCCATCTCGTGCACACTTCCCATATGAGGGGATGATCCGGGCGTCGTATGCTCTCTTCGTACCTGCCCACTTCTGCTTTGTCGAGGCCCCTCGTGACTGACCCCAAAGCCCCCAACATCATGTGGCACGACGCCCACCTCAGCCACGCCGACCGGGCCCGCCTGCTCAAGGCCCGGGGCGCGACGCTGTGGTTCACCGGGCTGTCCGGGTCCGGCAAAAGCACGATCGCGGCGGCGCTGGAGGCGGAACTGGTCCGGCAAGGCGTCTTCGCCTACCGCCTGGACGGCGACAACGTGCGGCACGGGCTGAACGCCAACCTGGGGTTCTCGGCGCAGGACCGCGAGGAGAACGTCCGCCGGATCGGCGAGGTGGCCAAACTCTTCGCCGACGCCGGGGTGATCGCGATCACCAGTTTCATCAGCCCGTACCGGGCGGACCGGGCGCGGGTGCGGGCGCTGCACGAGGCGTCGGGCCTGCCGTTCATCGAGGTCTTCGTCAACACGCCCTTGGAAGTGTGCGAGTCGCGCGATCCCAAGGGCCTGTACAAGAAGGCCCGGGCGGGCGAGATCAAGGGTTTCACGGGCATCGACGACCCGTACGAGGCGCCGGAGGCGCCGGAGATCGAGTTGCGCACCGCCGAGCGGGGCGTGGACGAGTCGGTCCGGGCGGTGGTCGGGATGCTGCGCGACGCGGGCGTGCTGGGCGGTCAGCCGTAGAGGCGGTAGACCTTCCGGACGGCCAGCGCTGAGAGCACGAAGAACGCGGTCAGTGAGCACGCCAGGGCGGCCGCCTCGCTCAGCCCGGTCGTCGCGGCGAGGATGTCCTTGGCGGGGACCACGAGCCCGTGGAAGACGTAGGCCGGGAGGGACAGGATGCCGCAGGCCGCGAGGATCCGCATGGCGACGCCCGCCGGGCCGGCCCGGCCGACCCGCGGACGCACGGCGGTGACCAGCCCGAGCATGCCGATCACGACGCCGGCGTACCCGACGACGGAGAAGAGTTCGGCGCCCTGCATCGTCCGCCACTGCTCGATGCGGCCCATGTCGTAGGGGATCAGCACCGACGCGAGCGTGAGAAGGGCCCCGACGGTCAGGTAGAGTCGGGACGCGGTGGGGGCGTGCGTCTGCGTGCGGTAGTGCAGGCCGACCGCGACCCCGATCATGACGATGGCGGTCATCCGGAAGTAGTTGTAGTTCGCCTCGAGCATCAGTCGAACGAGTTCGGCCGGGCCGAAGGCGAGCGGGCGCTGGCCGATCACCTCGTCGAGCACCAGGTACGCGGTGAAGCAGACGCCCGAGGCGACCAGGGCGCGGAGCACGCCCGCGCCCTCGCGGTGGACCAGGCGGAACCAGAGCGGGATGCTGACGACCGCCAGGAAGTAGTAGGTCAGCACGGAGTAGAACAGGGCGCTGAACACGGGCCGGGGCGTCTCGGGCAGGACCAGAGTGAACACGCCGAGCCGGAACAGCGCAAGCAGCAGCATGCCTGCGAGCACGATCGCCGCCGAGAGCCGCAGACGGACCCACACGCGCCCGCCGCGGCTCATCTGGTGGAAGTAGAAGAAGCCCACGCCCAGGCCGAAGACCAGCGCGAACCCGGGGGTGCCGAACCGATAGAACGGGTGCAGGGTCCGCGCCACCCGCTCGGCGTCGACGGGGAGGCGCTCCCAGACGCCCGGGAGGAAGTGGATCGCGATCAGGCAGAGGACCAGGACGCCCCGGACGACGTTGATCGCGTCGCCGGTGACGCGCTCGGTCAGGCGGGCGCGTGCGGCGTGCTCGGCCGGCGCGGGGCGTTCGGTGCGCACGATCTGCTCGATCGTCTCGCCGTCGAAGATGCGCGTGGCGACCGCGCGTCCGACGCCGTGCTTCTCGAGGGCGAGCATCATGCCGATGGCGGTGAGCGAGTCGCCGCCGCTGTCGTAGAAGTTCGTCGTGCGCGAGACGTCGTCGGCCTTGAGCACCTGCCGCCAGACCCGCGCCAGCCGGTCCTCCAGGTCCCGCTGGGCGGGCGTCAGGTCATCCCGGTTGTCGCCCGGCGTTTCGGCGGGGAGGTCGGTGACGGGTGCCGGGACGTTGGCCGGCGCGAGGTCGGCGAGTAGCCGCCGCTGGACCTTGCCGGTGGGCGTGCGTGGGATGGCGTCGACGGCCTTGACGACCAGCGCGTCCCCGGCCCGGACGCCCGAGGCGGCGAGCGCCAGTTCCGTCTCCGCCCGGACGGCCTCGACGCGGGCGCCCGCCACGGGTTCCACCACGACCACCACACCGTCCCCCCGAAGCGGGTGGCGAAAGCGACCGACGCTCACGCCGCCCTGGATGCCCAGGCGGGCGAGAAGGTGCGCCTCGATCGCGTCGGGGACGATCTTGACGCCGCCGCAGTTGATGACGTCGTCGGACCGGCCGAGGTAGTGCAGGTGGCCAGCGACGAGGCGCCCCTCGTCCCGGGTGGTCAGCCAGCCGTCCGCGTCCGCGATGGGGACGAGCCCGCTGGCGGTGAGCACGCCGGTGGCCAGGTGGGGCCCCTTGATCTGGATGAGGCCGGCGGGGTCGATGCGCACCTTGACGTCGCCGGTGGGTGCGCCGACAGACGCGAGCGCGTCGTCTGACGCCTCGGAGACGTTCAGGAAGGTCGAGCGCGAGGCTTCGGTCAGGCCGTAGTGCTGCACGATCCGGGCGTTGGGAAACAGCGAGCGCAGGTCGCGCTTCTCGCTCGCGGACATGTGCTGGCTGCCGATCTCGATCCACCGCAGCGCGCCCGCCGCGCCCTTGAAGAGGTCGGGGTGGGCCAGGAGCATGCGCCACAGGGTCGGCACGGCCGAGACGGCGTTGATCTCGCCGGCGCGGAGCATCGCGGCGATCTCGACCGGGTTGAACCCGCCGGCGGGGACGAAGGCGCGGCCGCCCACGGCCGCGCACGCCCGGAACCGCCCGAGCCCGAACGAGTAACTCGCGGGCACGCCGACGTACTCGCGGAGGTCGCCGTCGAGCGACATGGCGTCGATGAGGCGCGTGACGACGTCGTCCAGGGCCCGGTGGCTGAGCACCATCGGCTTTGGCGCGCCCTCAGTGCCGGAGGTCAGGGTGACCTGCGCGGGGGCGTCGTCGCGGTCGAACCCCTGGGGGCTGAACGCCAGCCAGCCCGCGTCGCGTTCGGGGTGGATGATCCGGCCGATCGGTGGGCCTGGGAGGGCGCTCGCGACGGCCGCGGACTTGAGGATCACGAACGGGGTGCGTTCGGCGTAGAGGCGCAGGACCTGCGTGACGAAGGACCGCGAGGTCACGCCGACAACGCCCACCATCCGGTCCAGTCCTTCGGATCCCACGCAGTCACCTCTCGTTCCGAGGCCACCGGGCGGCGCAGCATATCCGGTTCGCGGGTGTCGGTGTCGGCGGGCGGGAGCGGGCGGGCCAACAATGCTGCGGGAGCACGCATGACCGATCAAGCCAGTTTCGCAGAAGCAGCCCGTCACGCCGTCGTTGCGGCGTCCATCGTCAGCCGGTCGGTGCAGGACGCGCTCGACGAGGTGCGGGCGGTCACGAAGGACGACAAGTCGCCCGTGACGGTCGCGGACTACGCCTGCCAGGCGGTGGTCGCGTATGCGCTCCGCGAGCGTCTGGGCGACGTCGTGCTGGTGGCCGAGGAGGCGTCGAACTTTTTGCGGGACGAGGACCACGCGCTGCTGCTCGACGCGGTGGTGGCGGCGGCCCGCGAAGTCTGGGATGACGCGTCCCCCGAACTCGTGCTCGAAGCGATCGACATCGGCGCCGGCGACACCGACCACCGGGCCTTCTGGACGCTCGACCCCATCGACGGCACCAAGGGGTTCCTGCGCAACCAGCAGTACGCCATCGCGCTGGGCTACATCGAGGAGGGCATGCCGACGATCGGCGTGATGGGCTGCCCGAACCTGCCGATCGACATGTCCGAGCCGCTCGACGAGCGCGACCCGCACGGGTGCCTGTACCTGGCGGTCAAGGGCGAGGGCGTCTTCGAGACCCGCTGCGACACCGAGAAGGCCGAGATGACCCGCCTGACCCGCCTGGACCACGAGGCCGATCATGAGATCGTCGTCTGCGGGTCGGTCGAGGCGGCCCACTCCAACGCCACCGACACCGACCGCATCCTCGCCTGGATCGAGGCCCAGGGCCTGGGCACCGTGGGCGAGCCCGCCCGGCTGGACAGCCAGTGCAAGTACGCCCTGGTCGCCCGCGGCCAGGCCGACGCCTACCTGCGCCTGCCGACCCGCAAGGGCTACGTCGAGCGGATCTGGGACCACGCGGCCGGGGTGTGCATCGCCAACGAGTCCGGGGCGTTCGTCACCGACATCCACGGGCGGGCCCTGGACTTTGCGCGCGGGCGCGGCCTGGAGGGCAACCGCGGCGTGGTCTGCGCCCCGCCCCGGGTCCACGGGCTCATGCTGCGGGCCATCGAGGCCCTGGGCATCGGGGCCGGGTCGGCGGGCTGACGGGGTCCGGTTTCCCGTCCGCGGCCAATAATCGCCGAAGGGCCCGTTCCGGGCGGCCGATCCTCCACCGTCGGCCGCGGCCGGCGAACCGGGGCGGGGCCGGCCCGTACGACACGCACGATCACGCGGAGGGACGACGCTTGAAGATTCTCATCACCGGCGGGTCCGGCTTCATCGGCGCCTACTTCCACCGCGATCTGCGGGCCCTGGGGCACGACGACCTCGTGAACCTCGACCTGGTCGAGCCGACGGGCCTCGCGGCCCGGGCGGCGTTCGTCAAGGGCGACATCCGCGACCCCAACGCCCTGGACCGGGCGATGGCGGGGGTCGACCTGGTGATCAACCTGGCGGCGGCTCACCACGACTTCGGCATCGCCCACGACACCTACTACTCGGTCAACGAGCACGGGTCCGAGGTCGTCTGCGACGCGATGGACCGGGCGGGCGTCCGCAACGCGGTGTTCTACTCGACCGTGGCGACCTACGGGACGGCCCCGACGCCGCACCACGAGGACGCGCCGACCGCGCCGGACTCCCCGTACGGCGGGTCGAAACTCAAGGGCGAGGCGGTGTTCCGCCGGTGGGTCGAGCGTGGTGACGGGCGCCGGGCGCTGGTCATCCGCCCGACGGTGACCTTCGGGCCGGGCAACTTCGCGAACATGTACTCGCTGATCCGTCAGATCGACTCGGGCAAGTACCTGCGCTTCGGCGCGGGCACGAACGTCAAGAGCCTGAGTTACGTGGAGAACATCGTCGACGCGACGCTGTTCCTGCTGGGGATGAAGGCGGACAAGCCGAACCGGGCGATCGAGCCGTTCGAGATCTTCAACTTCATCGACAAGCCGGACATGACCAGCACGCAGATCTCAGACGCGGTCAGCAAGAGCCTTGGCAAGAAGCCCGCGCCGTGCGTGCCGTACGGGCTGGGCATGGTCATGGGCCTGCCGTTCGACCTGGTGATCAAGGCGACGGGCCGGAACCTGCCGATCTCGACGGCCCGCATCCGCAAGTTGTACCGGACGGAGACGCGGTTCGAGGCGGACAAGATTCTTTCGACCGGGTTCCGCCCGTCGGTGCCGCTGGCCGAGGGCATCGACCGGATGGTCAGGTGGTACCAGGCCGAGGGGCGGCACCAGGACGCGGTGTGGCACCTGCCCCCGGCCGAGCCGGTGCTGTCCGAGTCGCCGCAGCCGGTGGGCTGAGCGCCCGGGGCGATAACGCGCCGGGCCGGTGGGTTGTGCCGGATCGCACGGGCGGGGGAGGCGGCCACGGGCGGGGTGTTGCGTCTTTGCAACGCGGCGGCTGGCCCTTGCACGCGGGCGGACGATGCTGTGGGCGATGTGTGACGACCCGCAGACCCCCGGCCCGCCCCCCGGCGCACCCAACGGCCCCCCGCCCCCCGGGCGACGGCGCACCGTGCGCCCGCCGGGCGTGCGCGAGCCGCGGGATCCCTCGGCCGGCCCGGTCGCGGCCGACCGGCTGACGGTGGTCGCTCATGAGTTGCGCAACATGCTCGACGGGTCGATGCGCTGGCTTGGCCTGGCGGCCGCGGCGTTGCCCGAGGGGTCGCTGGCGGCCGACGCCGACCGGCTGGCGGCGGCCCGCGCGCAGATCCGCACGGTGCAGGGCACGCTGGAGCGGATGAGCGGGATGGTCAACGCGGCGCTTCGCAGCCGCGACGTGCCGATCGGCTCGCCGCTGCTGGGCGTGCCCGCGGTGGTGACGCTGGCCATGGCGATCGACCACGCGATGGACGTGGTGCGGCCGCTGGCGGCCGACCGGGGCGTGCAGATCACGGTGTCGATCGAGCCGGAGGCGGGTGGCGTGCCGGCCGGGCCGCTCTACACGGTGGTGCTCAACGGGCTGGTCAACGCGGTGCAGTCGATCGGGCGGGCCGCGGAGCGCGACCGGCTGAACCCCGGGGGGCTGGTCGAGGTGCGGGCGCTGGCTGACCGGGGGCGGAGCGAGGTCGTGGTCGAGATCGGCGACGACGGGGCGGGCGTGGACCCGCGCGTCGGGGGCGACCTGGCCTTCCGCCACGGCGTGACCACGCGCGACGACGGGCACGGCATCGGCCTGGCCATCTCGCGGCAGATCGTCGAGTCGATGGGGGGCGTGATCGCGCTGGGCGCGCGCCCGGACCGGGCGGGCTCGGCTCGACCGGGGGCGTTGCTGCGCGTGCGCGTCCCGGCGGTGGACCCGGGGCTGGGCGACCGTCTGGTGGGATGAGGAGGTCGGCGTTGGGCGAGGCGGCGCGCATTCTGGTGGTGGACGACGACCCGATCGTGGCCGATTCGCTCGCGGCGTTCTTCCAGTCCGAGGGGCACGACGCCCGCGCGGCCTACGCGCCCGACGACGCCCTCGCCGTGCTGCGGGCGGCCGAGGAGTCGCCCGAGGGCCCCTACGCCGTGGTGATCTGCGACGTGAACCTGCCCGGCGCCGACGGGCTGGAACTGCTCGGGCGCATCACCCGGGACCACCGGCGCACCAGCGTGGTCATGCTGACCGGCTACGGCACGGTCGAGTCGGCGGTCGAGGCGCTGCGACTCGGCGCGGTGGACTTCCTGACCAAGCCCGTGGTCGACGAGGAACTGCGCATCGCGCTGCAGCGGGCGCTGCGTCACCAGGCGCTGCAGAGCGAGAACGCGCGCCTGCGCGGGCGGACGCACGGCGAGCCGGCGCTGGCGGGCGCGGACGGGGGGATCGTGGGGCACGACCCCAGGATGCAGCGCATCTTCGAGGTGGTGCGGGCCGTGGCGGCCAGCCGCA
>CAZFSO010000032.1:10459-25322 GCA_964522095.1 uncultured Phycisphaeraceae bacterium
GACCCCAGGATGCAGCGCATCTTCGAGGTGGTGCGGGCCGTGGCGGCCAGCCGCACGACCGTGCTGATGACCGGCGAGTCCGGCGTGGGCAAGTCGCTCATCGCGGGGGCCATCCACCGGGCCAGCCCGCGCCGGGACAAGCCCTACGTCGAACTCTCGTGCGGCTCGATCCCCGAGACGCTGCTGGAGAGCGAGTTGTTCGGCCACGTCAAGGGCGCCTTCACCGGGGCGCACGCCGACAAGGCCGGGCGCTTCCTGGCGGCCGACGGGGGCACGCTGTTCCTCGACGAGATCAACTCGGCCTCGCCGGGCATGCAGTTGAAACTGCTGCGCGTGCTGCAGGAGCGCCGCTTCGAGCCGGTGGGCTCGAACCAGACGGTCGAGGTGGACGTGCGGGTGGTGCTGGCCAGCAACCAGGCGCTGGAGGACCTGGTGGCCCGGGGCCTGTTCCGCCAGGACCTGTACTACCGGATCAACGTGGTGAAGGTCGAGGTGCCGCCGCTGCGCGAGCGGGCCGGCGACGTGCCGATCCTCGCCGAGCGGTTCCTGCAGGAGCAGGGGCGCGAGTTGGGGCGTGCGTTCGCGGGGTTCAGCCCCGAGGCGATGGACGCGCTGCGCCGGTACGCGTTTCCCGGCAACGTGCGGGAGTTGTCGAACATCGTCGAGCGTGCGGCGGTCCTCAGCCGCGGGCAGACCATCGGCCTCGAGGACCTGCCGCCGCAGGTGATCGAGCCCGAGCCGGCGCCCGCGGGCTCTTTGGCGCAGGCGACGCCCGACGACGCGCCCTGGGTCCCCATGACGCTCGCCGACGCGATGGTCGAGCCGGAGCGCCGGGTCATCCTCAAAGCGCTCGGCGCCAACGGGTGGAACCGCACGGCCACCGCCGAGCAACTGGGGATCAACCGCACGACGCTGTACAAGAAGATGCGCGCCCTGGGCATCGACCCCGAGGGGCTCGCGCGGGCGGGGTGACGGAGCGCGCGCTCCGAGCCGCGGGTTTCAACCCGCGCGGCGTGTTTGTCGTCGATTGACGCCGAGCGACCGGGTGGCGCGGTGGGTTCGCAACCGTTGTGTGCGGGGCGAGCGCGGAGACCGCGCGGCTTGAAACCCGCGGATCGGGGATGGTGGGGGAGGAAACCGAGGGGGATCGTGGCCATCGGGCGTTTTGCCTGCGTGGGGCGTGGATCGGCCCGTGCGACGGACGGATCGGAGCGGCCGGGGCTTGTCGGTCCGCCGCGTGGGCCGGATCTGAGCGTTTTTTCATTGGCATCCGCCCGCAGAGGGCGGACCATGAACCTGTGTCGGCGGCCGTCGGCGCTGGAGGAGGCGTACGGGATGCGGTACATGAGGTTGTGGCTCGCGCTGGCGATCGTCATCGTCGGCTCGTTCTCGGTGCTGGGCTACTACGGCCTGCAGATCTACCGCCAGGCCCCGCCCACGCCCGAGCGCGTGGTGACCGAGGGCGGCGAGGTGCTGTTCACCCGCCAGAACATCCTCGACGGCATGAACGTGTGGCAGTCCATGGGCGGCCAGCAGGTCGGCAGCATCTGGGGCCACGGCGCCTACGTCGCGCCGGACTGGAACGCCGACTGGCTGCACCGCGAGTGCCTCTGGCTGCTCGACCGCTGGGCGCTGGCGGACTACGGCGCGGAGTTCGAGGCGCTGGACGCCGGACCGCGCGCCGAGTTGGAGAGCCGCCTGCTGCGCGAGATGCGCACGAACACCTACGACCCCGGAACCGGCGACCTGGTGATCTCGGAGGACCGGGCCGCGGCGTACGGGGCGCTCAGCGCGTACTACGCGGCGCTGTTCGGCGACGCCCAGGCGTTCCCGGAGGAGACGCGGGCCTACGCCGATGCGGGCATGACGCCCCCTGAACTGCGCGACGCGTACGCCCTGGCGGCCAACACGATCCGCGACGCCGGGCGCCAGGCGGACATGAACGCGTTCTTCTTCTGGTCGACCTGGGCGACGACGACGGAGCGGCCGCTGCCGCCGGCCGACCCGGCCGGCGACGGGCCGGACGGCGCGCCGCCCGAGCAACTGGTCACCTACACGAACAACTGGCCGCCCGAGCCTTTGGTGGGCAACCGCCCGACGGGGCCGATCATCGTGTGGTCGGTGATCAGTTTCGTGCTGCTGCTGGCGGGCATCGGGGCGCTGGCGTGGTACTACGCGGTGCTCAAGCACCGCGAGGACACAAGCCACGAACTGCCCGCGCAGGACCCGCTGCTGGGTCTGGACCCCACGCCATCGATGGCGGCGACGCGCAAGTACTTCTGGGTCGTGATGGCGATGATCATGGTCCAGATGGGCCTGGGCGCCGTGACGGCGCACTACGGGGTGGAGGGATCGGGCTTCTACGGCATCCCGCTGGCGGAGTGGCTGCCCTATTCGGTCACCCGCACCTGGCACACGCAGTTGGGCATCTTCTGGATCGCCACGGCGTGGCTGGCGACGGGCCTGTACATCGCGCCGGCCGTGTCCGGCTACGAGCCGAGGTTCCAGCGGGCCGGGGTCAACTTCCTGTTCGTGTGCCTGGTGATCATCGTGGTCGGCTCGTGCTTCGGCACCTGGTACGGCACGCGCCAGCGCATGGGCCTGGAGATGAACTTCTGGTTCGGCCACCAGGGCTACGAGTACGTCGACCTGGGGCGGTTCTGGCAGATCTTTTTGCTCGTCGGCCTGTTCCTGTGGCTGGGGCTGATGTGCCGGGCCATCTGGCCGGCGTTCCGGAAGCCCGGCGACCACAAGCACCTGCTGGCGCTGTTCCTGGTCGCCTCGGGCGCCATCGCGGTGTTCTGGGCGGCCGGGCTGATGTGGGGACGCCAGACGACGCTGGCGATGGCCGAGTACTGGCGCTGGTGGGTCGTGCACCTGTGGGTCGAGGGCTTCTTCGAGGTCTTCGCGACCGTGGTGATCGCGTTCCTGTTCACGCGCATGGGCTTGCTGCGCACGATCACCGCCACGGCCGCGGTGATCTTCTCGACCACGGTGTTCCTCTCGGGGGGCATCCTGGGCACGTTCCACCACCTGTACTTCTCCGGCACGCCCACCGCGGTGCTGGCGCTGGGCGCGACGTTCAGCGCGATGGAGGTCGTGCCGCTGGTGCTCATCGGGTTCGAGGCGTACGAGAACCTGACGCTCAGCCGGGTCCGGCCGTGGGTGCGGGCGTACCGCTGGCCGATCTACTTCTTCGTGGCGGTGGCGTTCTGGAACCTGGTGGGCGCGGGCCTGTTCGGCTTCCTGATCAACCCGCCCATCGCGCTGTACTTCATGCAGGGGTTGAACACCACGCCGGTGCACGCCCACACGGCGCTCTTCGGCGTGTACGGCATGCTCGGCATGGGCCTGATGCTGTTCTGCCTCAAGGGGCTGACCGTCAACCGGGAGTGGAAGACCGGGCTGGTCGCCTTCGCGTTCTGGTCGATCAACGTCGGCCTGGCGCTGATGGTGCTCATCTCGGTCCTGCCCGTCGGGCTGATGCAGACCTGGGCGAGCGTCGAGCACGGCATGTGGTACGCCCGGTCGGCGGCGTTCCTGCAGACCGAACTGATGGACAGCCTGCGCTGGTCGCGCGTGATCGGCGACACCATCTTCGCCATCGGCGTGACGGCGCTGGGCCTGTTCGTGCTCGGCCTGGCCACGGGGTGGTCGCTGCGCAAGAACCCCGACGCCGTCGCGACGGCGTACCCGGAGGAGATGACGCGGGTGGATTGAGCGGGAAGCGGCGGGGGGGGGGTCAAACCAGCGTTTGGCCCGGCAGCAGCGGGGGGGTGGGCACGCCGAGGGTGTCGGCGACCGCGCGGACGAGTTCGGCCTCGTCGGCGGTGATGGTCCGGTCCGCGCCGGCGACCAGGGCGGTTGCGCGCAGCAGGTCGGCCCGCAGTTTCGCAGAGCAGGCCCGCAGCGTCGTCAGGGCGGCGTCGAGCCTGCCCAGCGAGCACCCCGACCGGGGCAGGAAGCGCGGCTCGGCGCCCTTGAGCGACGCCGCGCCAAGGTCGAACGCGCGGCGGGCGTCCTCGTCGTCGTCCGTGCCGGCGTGGGCCAGGCACGAGAGCAGCACGCCCACCTCCTCGCCCAGTTGGCCAAGCGCGTAGTACTGCGTCGGGTGCGGCTTGGGGTCGCCGAACCGCTCGTCCAGGTGGCGCGTCAGCACACTGAGCGTCACCCACTCGAACAGGCTGACCGACCGGTCCATCTCGATCAGCGCCCGCAGGTCCGCACGGAACGCCCGGTGCTGGGCGTCGGACAGGTGGGCGAGCGCGCCGAGCGTCATGTCCAGCAGCGGCAGGCGCAGGTCGCGGCGCAGGGTGCGCGTCAGTTCGCCCAGCCGGCGCGTGTCCCGGGCCAGGGCGGGGTCGCCCGACGCCAGGCGTTCGATCTGCGCCCGCCGGACGCCGTCGTCGGGGTCGAGCACCAGGGCGTGGACCACGGCCCGGGCCGAGGCGGTCTCGTGGGCCGCCTTGCGCAGGGGCTCGGGGATGGCGGCGATGAGCGACCGGGCGTGCTCGACGTGCTCGGGCGTCGCCTGCCCGGCCAGGGCGAGCAGGGGGAGCAGGGCGGCGGCCTCGGGCCGGGGCGCGGGGGTGCGTGCGTCGGCGTCGCGGGCGCGGTCGGGCGTGCGCGGCCTGAGCATCGTGCCGTCCCACGAGGGGTCGATCCGGCGGATGCGGTTCTTCAGGGGCGGGTGCGACGCGAGGACCCCCGCGAACCCGGACGACCCGGCCGCCTCGCCGAAGAACAGGTGCCCGGCCTCCTGGGCGCGGGGGTGCTTGACGCGGGCGTGGGCGGACGAGCCGCCGATGCGGCGCAGGGCGTCGCGGATGCCCTCGGGGTTGCGGGTGAACTGCACCGCGGCGGCGTCGGCGAGGAACTCGCGCTGGCGGCTGACGGCGGCCTGCATGATCCGCGCCGCCAGCGCCCCGATCGAGCCGATCACCAGCATGGCCAGGGCGACGAGGAAGATGACGATGACCGCGCCGCCCCCGTTGTCGCGTCGGGTGCGCCCGCCCCCGCTCCAGGCCGCCGCTCGGAGCACGGTGTGGCCGAGGAGCGAGATGAGCACGATGCCGTAGAGCAGCCCGATCAGGCGGACGTTCAGGCGCATGTCGCCGTTGAGGATGTGGCTGAACTCGTGGGCCATGACGCCCTGGAGTTCGTCGCGGGTCAGGCCCTCGACGCAGCCGCGGGTCACGCCGATCACGGCGTCGCCGGTGGAGTAGCCGGCCGCGAAGGCGTTGATGCCGCGCTCCTCACGCATGACGTAGACCGGCGGCACGGGCACGCCCGAGGCGATGGCCATCTCCTCGACCACGTTGAGCACGCGGCGCTCGTCGGGGTCGGTGGTCGAGGGGTCGATCAGGCGACCGCCCAGGGCGTGGGCGACGGTCTTGCCCCCGCCGCGGAGTTCGGCGATGCGGTAGAGGCTGCCGCCGGCGATGATGAGGCCGGTGATCGCGGCGGTGGCCAGGGCGACGAGGGCGACCTCCTCGCCGGTCGGGCCGCCCTCCTTGCCGGACGCGAAGCCGACGACCACGGCCGCCACCGCCGAGACCGCCCCGCACACCGCCAGCACGGAGAGGGCGTAGAGGACGACGATGCGGCGCGACCTCGCCCGCGCCCGGTCCTGGTGGGCGTAGAAGTCCATCGTCTGGCGCGGCACGTGCATGGGCGCTCCCAATCAGGCGATCAGGAGAAACTCACCTTGGGCGCGTCCTGGATCTGGGCCGAGTCGGCGAACTCCAGCAGGCTGGCGTTGCGCCCGTGCCCGAACATGCCGGCGAAGACCACCGGGGGGAACGACTCGCGGTAGGTGTTGTAGCCGGTCACGGCGTCGTTGAACGCCTGGCGGCTGAAGGCCACCTTGTTCTCCGTCGCGGTGATCTCCTCCTGCAGGGCCATCATGTTCTGGTTGGCCTTCAGGTCGGGGTAGGCCTCCATGACCGCGAACAGGCGCCCCATCGCCCCGGTCAGCGCGCCCTCGGCCGTGCCGAGTTGCTGCATGGCGCCGGGGTCGCCGGGGTTTCGGGACGCGCCCGACAGGCCGCTGACGGCCTGGTTGCGGGCCTCGATCACCGCCTCCAGCGTGCCCTTCTCGTGGGCCATGTAGCCCTTGGCGGTCTCGACGAGGTTTGGGATCAGGTCGTGGCGGCGTTTGAGTTGCACCTCGATCTGCGCGAAGGCGTTCTCGAAGCGGTTCTTCAGGGCGACGAGTTTGTTGTAGATCGCGATGACCGGCAGCGCCAGCACCACGACGACCGCCGCGATGATCCCGAGGGTGATCCAGATGCTCATCGAGTCCTCCCGTGCTGGGCGGCCACGGCGTGCGCCGGCCGCCCGGCGGATGATACCAGCCGGCGCGGGCGCCATGAATCCTGGCGATGAAACCGGATGAGACGAAAGGAGCCAGGTGGGACGGGCTTCCAGCCCGTCCGGCTTTGATGAAGAGACGGGCTGGAAGCCCGTCCCACTAAAGAGGCCCGTCCCACTAAAGAGGCCGGTCCCACCGCCAGGAATCAGCCCACGCCCACCGCGGCGGCGTCGCGGTCGGTCAGCATGCCCCCGTCCGAGCGCTTGCGCACGGTGCCGTCGCGCTTCCAGGAGCGTTCACAGCGGGGCCAGCGGTCCTCGTCGCGCAGGTCGAGGACCTCGGGTCCGGTCCCGCCGATCTCGACGAGCGACACGCCGCAGAGGTCGGCCAGGTCGACGGGGTCGAAGCCGGCGAGGGCGCCGTCGGGGTCGGGCAGGCGCAGGCCGGCGTCGAGCGGGTTGTCGATGCCGCGTCCGGCGCGGGCCTGCTCGAGCGCCCTCGACGCGTCGGCCAGCCGGTCCATGACCGCCGGCCAGCGCGGGTCGGGGGTGGCGTTCGTGGGGGCGGGGAAGCCGGTCAGGTGGACGCAGGCGTCCGGGTCGCCGGCGTGCAGCGTGCGCCAGGCCTCGTCGGCCGTGTGGCACAGCACCGGGGCCAGCAGGCGGCACAGGCCCTCGGTCAGGGTGAGCAGGCACGCCTGGGTCCGCACGCGACGCTCCGAGGCCGGCGCGTCGCAGTAGAGCCGGTCCTTGACCGCCGAGAGGTACTCGGCGCTGAGCGTGGTGTTGCAGAAGTTGTAGAGCAGTTTGTGCGCCTCGTGGAAGGCGTAGCGCTCGAAGGCGGCGCGAACCTTGCCGGCGAGCGTGTCAAACTCGCCGAGCACCCAGGCTTCGAGCGAGGTGGGGGCGTGGGCGACCGGCTCAGCGGGGGGCGTGAAGCCGTCGAGGTTGCTGAGCATGAAGCGCAGGGTGTTGCGGACCTTGCGGTAACTCTCGCCGGCGAGCGTGAAGAACTCCTCGTCGACCTTCACGTCGTTCTCGTAGGCCAGCGAGCAGACCCACCAGCGGAGCACGTCGGCGCCGTAGCGGTCGAACAGGTCCTTCAGGGCGGCGCCCTTGGACTTGGAGAGTTTGCGCCCGTCCTTGTCGACCATGAAGCCGTGGGTGAGCAGGGTCTTGAAGGGGGCCTGCCCGGTGACGCCCAGGGCCGGCAGCAGGGAGAGTTGGAACCAGCCGCGGTGCTGGTCGGAGCCTTCCAGGTAGAGGTCCACGGGGTAGGCGTCGTCGCCGAAGCGCTGGCGCATGACCGCGTTCCAGGACGAGCCGGACTCGAACCAGACGTCGAGGATGTCGCCGCCCTTCTTCAGGTCGGCCGGGCCCACGCGGCCCGCCCGCAGCGCCTCGGGGGCATCGGGGTCGGCCGCGGGGTCGTAGCCCGCCAGCAGGTCCGCCGGCGGGAGTGTGAACCACGCGTCCGAGCCCTTCTCGCGCACCACCTTGGCGACGGCGAGGACCGACGCCTCGGTCATGAACGCCGAGCCGTCGGGCAGGGTGAAGCCGGGGATCGGCAGGCCCCAGGCCCGCTGGCGGCTGATGCACCAGTCGGGGCGGCTTTCCAGCATGCCCCGCATGCGGTTGCGCCCCCACGCGGGCACGAACGAGACCGTTCCGCCCTCGCCGGTCGCCGCCAGCGCCAGGTCGCGCATCGAACGCCCGTCGCGCCGCGCGGGCGCGTCGACGCCCACGAACCACTGCTCGGTCGCCCGGAAGATGACCGGCGTCTTGCTGCGCCAGTCGTGGGGGTAGGCGTGCGTGAAGCGGTGCTGGTGGAACATGTGGCCCGACTCGGTCAGGCGCCGGGCGATGAGGGTGTTGGCGTCCCAGATGTTCATGCCGCGCAGCCACTCGGGCGCGGTGTCGTCGTAGGTCCCGTCGCCGCGGACGGGGCAGTAGATGGGCAGTCCGACGCGCAGGCCGGTCTGGTAGTCCTCGGCGCCGTGGCCGGGGGCGGTGTGCACCAGGCCCGTGCCGTCCTCCAGCGTCACGTAGTCGGCCGCGACGACGGCGTAGCAGCGGCTCACGTCGCCCAGGCGCGGCGGCGCGTCGCGGAAGGGGTGCTTGTAGCGCAGGCCCACCAGCCGGTCGCCGGTGGTCGTCGCGATCACCTCGACGTCCTCGGCCTTCGCGCCCTTGGCGACCTTGGGCAGCAGATCGGCCGCCAGCACGGTGAGGTTGCCGTCGACCTTGGCCAGGGCGTACTCGAACTTCTCGTGGACCGCGATGGCCAGGTTGGCCGGCAGCGTCCAGGGCGTGGTGGTCCAGATCATGAAACTGGGCGTGGCGTGCAGGTCGCGGTCTTCCTGCTCGTCCTCGGAGATGCCGAAGGCGGCGTAGATCGCCGCGGCGTCGGCGCCCTCGAAGTCCACGTAGACCGACAGGTCCTCGCGGTCCTCGTACTCGAGTTCCGCGTCGGCCAGGGCCGTCTCGTTGGCGATCGACCAGTGCACCGGCTTGAGCGCCTTGTAGACAAGGCCCTGGGCGCACAGCCCGGCGAGCACCTCCAGCACCGCGGCCTCGTAGGCGGGCGCCATGGTCAGGTAGGGGTCGGCGTAGTCGCCGGTGGTCAGCAGGCGCTGCATCTGGACGCGCTGCAGGTCGATCTGCTTGTCCGCGTAGGCCTTGCACTCGCGCCGGACGGCCATGCGCCGGGTGTCCTCGTCCAGCCCGTCGAGTTTCCTGGCCTTGCCGGACTCGACCAGGTCGGTCATGACCTTGTGCTCGATGGGCAGGCCGTGGCAGTCCCAGCCGGGCACGAACGGGCAGTCCTGGCCCATCATGAAGCGGCTGCGCACGACGAAGTCCTTGAGGCACTTGTTCATCAGGTGGCCGAGGTGGATCGACCCGTTGGCGTAGGGCGGGCCGTCGTGGAAGACGAAGCGCTCGTTGAACCCCGCGGCCTTGTCGCGCATGGCGCCGTACAGGCCCCGCCCGCCCGCGAGCGAGTCCCAGCGCTTCAGCGAGGCCGGCTCGTTCTGCACCAGGTTCGCCTTCATCGGGAAGGCGGTCCTGGGCAGGTTCAGGGTCTTCTTGTAGTTGGGCTTCTCGGCGGTGTCGGACATCGGTGCTCACCTCGCGCCCGGCGACGGGCCCGTGCCGGGGTGGATCATTGGGCCTGGATGGCGTCGGGGAACGGACGGGCGGCGTGGCCGATCGGGTCGGCGGCCCCGCGAGCGGGTCAAGGCCGGGCGTGACCCGGCCCGCCCCTCAGCGGGGCGGGCTAATTCGGCGGCTCTGCACCGCCCCGGGATTGCCGGCGTCCGTCGTCATCGTGGCAAGTCTATCGGCCCGCGGCCCGGGGCGGCTCACGCCTTGCCGGGCAACTTCTCGACCCAGGCCCGCAGCACCGCCTCGAACGCCTTGCGGTTGGCCCGCAGGGCCTTGCCCGCGCCCAGGCGCGCGACGCAGCGGTCCTTCGCCGGCCACTCCAGGAGGCCCGCCGGGTCGGGGACCGTCATGTCCGGGGGCGTGGCCCGTTTGCCGGCCCCGGTGTGCAGGATCACGCAGACCGTGTCGGTCGGGCGCAGGTGGAAGGTGGCGAAGTCGTCGTCCAGGCGGAAACTCGGGGCGTTCCACTTGACGCCCTCGGTGGCGTCCGGGACCGCCTTGCGGATCACGCCTCGGAGGTACTGGACGTCGTCCTTGAGCGGGTGGTCCAGCGCGTCCATGAAGGCGTCGGGGTGGGGGGCGGCTTTGCTGGTTCTGGCCATGGCGTGGAAGCGTACCCCGGAACGCAAACGCCCGGGGGAAAGCCCCGGGCGTTGTTGCTCGGTGCGGCGGCTCACGGGGCCCGCCCCGGCATGACGCCGGGCCACCCCGCTCAAGCCTCCTCGCGGACGCTCGGCCCCGGCTCGCCGCGGGGGGGCGGGGGGGGTCGGGGCGAGCGGGGGGGGGGTTACTGGTGCTCGAAGATCGTCTGGGTGCGCAGGACCAGGCCTTCGCGGGCGATCATGTGGTAGCACTGGATGTGGACTTCGCGGGCGAAGCGCTGGGTGTCGATGATGGACATGCAGGCGCCGGCCTCGTCGGTCCAGCGGAAGGCCAGGGCCCGGGTCTCGCGGGCGAGTTCGTCGAGTTCCTCGTAGGTGGCGTGGTAGAGGTTCTCGGTGAGTTGCTCGGTCTGGGCGCTGGTCATGTAGCCGATGCCGGACTCTTCGAACTGGCGGTCCATCTCGCGCTCGCCGGCGCACAGGAAGGCCTCGATCACGCCCGAATCGGGGAGGCCGCGTTCCTGGTCGGTGACCAGTTCGGTCAGGCTGTGGCCCAGGTGCTCGAAGGCCAGGAGGTGGCGCCCGGGCATGAGCCAGGCCTGGAAGGCGTAGCGGCCGTGGTCGATCGCACGCTTCTCGCGGACCTCGAAGAGTTCGGGGTGGATGCTGCGCCCGTAGATGATGGACTGGTAGGTCTGCAGCATCGTCGGTGCGGCGGCGGGTGCGAGTCGGATGGGTGCCATGGTCGGAGATCCCCTGCTGAGCCCCGGTGGCGCCGGGGCGTGTGCCCTCTCTCCGGAAACTCTCGCCAGAACGGCGAGGTGGCCGATCCACTCAGCGAACATCGGGTTTCCGGACGCTCCAGCGTCCGAAAATCCGCATGACGCGGGCGGCCCGCCCGGAGGGATGACCACAACATATCCGCAGGTTGCGGACCTGATCCACAACCTTTAGACTGATTCGTCAGATTCTTTGCCCAAGTTGACCCCATCGGACGGCAAAACCCGGTGACACCCTCACGAACACAACCCGCCCATCCGCTCGAAGCGCTCGACCGCGCCCCCCTGCGTGAGCGCATCCCGTCGCTGGGCGAGGCCTTGCGCGTCGCGCCCGAGCCCGAACGCGAGCCGATCGCGCTGCGTCTGTTCGAGTTGGCGGCGGCCGCCCGGGCCCCGTTGGTCAACCGCGCCCTGGGCCCGGTGGAACTGGTGGTCAACTGGCCCGACCGACGACGCCTGCGGGCGGCCGAGGGGGCGATGCTCGAACTGGTCGGGTCGTGGGACCGCCTGCCGGCCTCGGCCCGTCCCTTGGCCAGCGGTCTGGCCCGGGATCGCTGGCTGCTGGTCGCCGCCCGGGCCGCCGCGTCGCCCAACCCGGCCTGGCGCACGGGCGTGGCTCGCTTCGCCGAGGACACCGCCGACCCCGGCCTGGCCGGGGTGGTGTGCGCCCTGCTGGGCGACGCGAACCAGGGGGTCCGACTGCACGCCGACCGGGCGCTGCTGCGCCTGGCGATGTCGCTGCTCGTCCACGTGCCCAGGGCGTTGCTGGGCGACGAGTTCGGGGCGATCGTGTCGCGTCCCGTGGTGCGCCTGGGCGCGGACCCGGGCGTGCTGGACCTCGAGCGGGTGGAGTTGTGCCGGCACATCGCCGACGCGTGCTGGTCGTTCGCCGAGCACCGCTGCCGGGCGCCGCTCATCGCGGCGCTGCTCGTGCTCGACCGCGTGCCGGGGGGCGTGATGGAGCGTGCGGTGGCGGCCCGCGTCCGTCGCCTGCTCAACGAGTCGGGCCACCCGTGCCACTCCCCGATCCGCACGGTGCTGCGCCGCACGCCCTCGCCGCTGCTGCGCGAGCGGGCGCTGCGGTGGATCGTGATCGACCCGGTGCGTGCGACCTGCGTGGACCGGCTCTCCTCGGCCGACTCGATCGAGGAGCACGAGATCATGCTGCGCCGGGCCTACCTGGCGGTGCGTCCGCAGCGGGGCACGCGTCTGCGGAGCGTGCGGGTCAACGCCGGCCCGCGCGAGCACGCGCCGCTGCCGTCGGCGGCCGACCAGGCCCGCCTGTCGCCCGGGGCGCGGCGCGGGCTGGTGCGCTTCGTGCAACTCGCCGGGCTGGACGAGCAGGACCGGCGCGCCTTGCTCGAGCCGACGCTGGCCGACCCGGACCCGATGGTGCGCCTGGCCGGCGCGCACGCGGCCCACCCGGCGGACCTGAGCGACCACGCCTTCGACGCCGACCCGGCGGTGGCGCACTCGGCCGCCCTGCGGTGGTCGACCCTGGGCGTCGAGCCGCCTTCGCCGGCAGCCGGGGTGGGGGGGGGCGGGGCGTGGGCGCGTCGGCGCGACACGGCCCGGCTGCTCGCCCGCTCGCCGCACGCGGGGGTGCGTGCGGTCGCGGCGGCGGAGTTGGAGCGCATCGAGCCGCTGGCGGAGACCCCGGCGGGGCGCCTGGCCGCCCGGCGTCTGGCCGAGCGTGACCCGGCGGGGTTCGTCCGCCTGATCCGCCGGGAACTCGAACACCCAGAGGGCGTGCTGCCCGGTGTGATGCTGGTGCGCGCGTTGGGCATGGCCGACCGGTTCGAACTGGACCTGGTCACGCTGGCGACCTCGGCGACGGACGACCGCGTGCGTGCCACGGCGGTGGCGGCGCTCGGCCTGCTGGACACCGAGCCGGCGCGCCGGGTGGTGCGGGCCTCGCTGAACGCGCCCGACCAGCGGGTGCGGTCCAACGCGGTCGAGGCGGTCGCTCATCACGAGAGCACGCTGCTGGAGTTCAAGGACGACCACAGCCACCGGGTGCGGGCGACCGCGGTGCGCCGCCTGCTGGGCGACGACCTGGCCGGTCCCGGCGCGCGGGAGACGGCGGCCGAGTCCCTGGCCCGCATGCTGGGCGACGACCGGCCCGCGCACCGCCTGTCGGGGGCGTGGGCGGCGGAGCGGTCGCTGACGCCGGACCGGCGCGACGCGTTCGGGGCGGCGTGGCGCGGGGTGGTCCGGCGGGTGTGCGACGCCGCCGAGCGCGACGCGGACCACCGCGTGCGCGTGCGGGCGTCGCGCTGCCTGCGCCGCATCGAGTCCTCTCACCCGAGCGCCGCATGAACGACGCGACCACCCTCATCGTGCCCGG
This sequence comes from uncultured Phycisphaeraceae bacterium, assembly GCA_964522095.1. Lineage (GTDB taxonomy): Bacteria > Planctomycetota > Phycisphaerae > Phycisphaerales > UBA1924 > UBA6054. Next base: position 23,665 of record CAZFSO010000032.1, read on the forward strand.
TGAGACGCCCGCGCCGGCCCCGGCGCCCTCGGGGGGGTTCGGCGCCGGGTGGTGGGCGCTGCTCGGCGTCGTGGTGCTGCTGGGCGTGTGGGGGGCGTGGGCCAACCGGCGTCGGCGACGCCTCGACCCGCGCGAGTCGGCCTTCCGGCGCCTCGCCCAGGCGCAGGGCTGGAACCGGGCCACGGTGCGGGCGCTGCGCCGGGCCGCGATGGCGCAGAGCCTGGAGTCCCCCGTGGGCATCGCCCTGAGCCCGACGCTGACCGCCCGGGCCGTGGCCGAGCACGACCGGCGGCGTTAGTTCCCGTCCGGCGTCGCCTCGCAGGCGGCCACCTCGGGCGTCCAGCGACCGTTGGAGGGGGCCAGGCGTGACCAGTTGATGCTCGCCCAGTCGTCGTGGTCGAGCAGCACGGTGCAGACCGCGTCGCCGCAGCCGTTCCCGCCCGTGCCGCAGGGCACGGCGCCGTTGGGGCAGTTGAGGTTGGCGGCGTAGGGCGTCTGCTGGATCACCCCGTCGCGGTTGAAGTCCACCGGGAACCCCAGCACGCCGGCGGGCTCGAAGACCGCCCGCTCGTCGATGGGGTTGTTGACGCCGGTCGAGTAGTCGAGCAGCCCGTCGCCGAGGGTGTCGGCGTTGGCGTCGGCGCCCGGGAACTGGTGGCGGTAGTTCATGACCGAGTTGTAGTTGGGCTTGTGGTTGCGGTTCTCGAAGCCGCCGTGGCGCAGGCCGAGGTTGTGGCCGAGTTCGTGCATGATGGTCTGCGACTGGTTGTAACTGGAGAGGTAGTTGGACATGGTGACCATGAAGTCCGAGCCGTTGATCCAGGCCACGCCCGAGGAGGCGTTGTCCGGCGCGTCGTAGCGGTTGGCGAAGACCGCGTAGTGGAAGTACCCGGCGCGTCGCGGGTCGAAGTGGGCGGCCTTGTACTGCGGGAAGTCGTGCTGGAAACTGATGAACGCCGGCGCGCCCGGGAGTTGGTTGCCCCCGGTGAACGGTCCGCCCTGCCCGTAGTCCAGGTGGATGTTGATCCCGTCGGCGCCGCCATAGGGGTTGGGCACGGGCGCGTTGGCGAAGGCCTCGACCAGGCGGGCGACCGCCGCGGGGCGGGGCCGGAAGTCGCGTGGCCAGCCCTCGAACTCGCCGGCGAACCAGTCGCACTCGACGAAGACGTCCTTGCGCAGGGGGTCGGCGCCGAGGGCGGGCAGGTCCAGCCCGCCCGGCGTGCCGAAGATCTCGTCGCCGTCGAAGAGCCCGTCGCCGTCGGTGTCGGGATTGTTGGGGTCGGTGCCGGTGGCGAAGGGGCTTCGGAAGACGCCGTCGTCGGTCTCGGCCCAGTCGGGGATGCCGTCGCCGTCGGCGTCGGCGTCGCAGCCCCGCTGGTAGAAGTCCATGAAGGCGATGACGTCGAAGAGGTTCAGCGTGCCCCAGGGCGCGGCGGCGTCGGCGCGGGGGTCGCCGGCGAGGTAGTGGTCCAGGAAGGCGAGCAGGTCGAACAGGTCGAGTTGCCCGTGCGGCGCCGCCAGGTCGACGGCGCAGCGGGGGTTGGGCTGTTCGAGGTACTGACCGGGGGACCGGCCGGCGCAGGCCGCGAGAACCGCGGCGCAGAGGATCCGTCCACGCATGAGCACTCCTCCTTGAGTGAGGCGCATGGTAACGGGTC
>CAZFSO010000033.1:0-16286 GCA_964522095.1 uncultured Phycisphaeraceae bacterium
CCGACCGTCATCCGCACGGACCGCGACGAGGGACGGGCTTGACAGGCTTGAAGGGCGGAAGGCACGAAGGCACGGAGGCACGGAGGGATGGAGGGATGGAGGGGGGGTGGCTTGGATTGAATCGGGTGTCCTTCCTTCTCTGTGTGCTCTGTGCTCTTTGTGTGCTCTGTGGTGAACGCGTCTGATCGTCTCGGCCGGCGCGGTCTTCGCGTTCCAACTCTTCCCCTCTCACGAGCGGCGACCCCCCCACCATGCCCCGTTACAGACTGACCATCGCGTACGACGGCACGGACTTCTGCGGCTGGCAGAAGCAACTGCCCCCCGACGAGACCGCACCGCCGCCCGGCCCCGGTGAGGAGCGGGCCCGCACCGAACTGCGCACCGTGCAGGGGGTGCTGGAGCGCGCGGTGCGCGAGGCGGTGCGCGAGCCGGTGACGGTGACGGGGGCGAGCCGCACTGATTCGGGCGTGCACGCCTGGGGCCAGTGCGCCTCGTTCCTGTCCGTCCCCGACCCCGACAAGGGCGTCGGCTGGCCCGCGGAGCGCGGGCTGGAGACGCTGGTGCGCGCCATCAACGGCAAACTGCCGCGCGACGTGCTGGTGCGCGACGCCGCCGTCGTGCCCGACGCCTTCGACCCGATCTCCGGCGCGGTGGAGAAGGAGTACACCTACACCTTCGCCGTGGGGACCGACCGGCCTTTGTGGGACCGGCGCTTCGTGTTCCACACCTGGCACGAACTCGACGCGGCCCGCATGGCCGAGGCGGCCGCCCACCTCGTCGGCGAGCACGACTTCGCATCGTTCGCGCAGATCAACCACGGGCGGCGCACCACCGTCCGCCGCATCTTCAACTGCACCGTCGAGGACCTCTCTCCCCCCGTCCCCGACGGGGGGAGGTGCCGGAGCGCAGCGCAGGCGGAGGGGGGAAGCCCGTCAAGGCTCCCGAACCACGCTGACGGCATGACACACGCCCCCCTCTTCCCCGGCGACTTCCGACGCATCCGCGTGCGCGTCTCCGGCTCGGGCTTCCTCTACAACATGGTCCGCATCCTCGCGGGCACGCTGATGGAGGTCGGGCGCGGCAAGATCGACCCGAACCACATCCCCGCGATCATCGAATCCAAGGACCGCCGGGCCAACCACGGCCCCACCCTGCCGCCGCAGGGGTTGCGGCTGGAGTGGATCCGGTATGAGGATCGGTAAGCGCCGGCTCAAGTGGATCCGCGTTGCGGCATGCACGGGCTTGCTTCTCATGGCGGTGACGTTCGCAGCGTCCTTTCTCAAGCAGGCCAGTGTCTCGTGGCTCGGCCCGGAGAACCCGGACACCCGCACACACCGCGAGATCACGCTTTACACGCACCCCGGCGTGTTCGCCCTTGAATACCGGCCCGCCCGCCGGAGCCACTGGGATTCCGAACGCCGGGAGGGCCCAAAGGTGGAGATCGACCTGGGCTATCCGTACGCCAGCGACACGCGCCGAGCCTGGTTCTGGCCGACGCGTGCATACGGCGGGAGCATGGACGGCTCGTTCACGAGATGGCACCTTCCGATGAGTTGGCCGTTGCTGGGACTGGCGGGCGTGCTGGCCTGCACGGCCAGACGCGCGCGACCCTCCGGGCCGGCCTGCCCCCACTGCGGCTACCCAACCAACGGGTTGGTCGCGCCGACCTGCCCGGAATGCGGGGCCAACCTCCGATGATGTCGTTGATCGCTACCGCGGAAAGGAGACAACGCATCAGACGGCCACTCAAACGCACGACGCTCGCCGCGACGATGTGCCTCGCCACAATCGCGTCGGCCTTCTGGTGGCCGATGGTGGCGACCGGACCATTGACCGGCCGGGGCCTCAACGCGACGCTGATCGTGTGGAGCGGATACGCCGACCTGATGGTGCACGGTCTGAACGGGCGGCACGCGCAATCGATGACCTCACGGACCGTCCGCGTTGTGCCTGCGGCTCGAAAGGGATACAGGCTCCCCGCGTACTGGTTCGAGCGGGACCGAGCGGCCGGTTCACTGCGGATCCAGGTCCCGCTGTTCATTCCGACCGGGGCGTGCGTCGCCTGGGCCGGGTGGGGCTGGATCCGCGCTCGGTCGAGGGCGCGTCGTGATGAGTGCGGATCCTGCGGGTATTCAATGACGGGCATCGGCACGCCCGTTTGCCCGGAGTGCGGGGCGTCACGATCGGCGCGTGGCGCGCAGGGCGGCCGCGGCGACCGCGCGGGTTGAAACCCGCGGCTCGGGTCGGGCGGGGGTCTGCCCGGAGCGCTTGATGAGGCGGACAAAGAGCCGCAACCCGCTTCCGTGGTCTCCGCCGCGCGGTATGCTGGCGTCATGGCACACGCGCACGGGGCACGGCGATGGCGGCGACGGGCGTTCGCGGTCGCTGCGGGGCTGTGCCTGGCGTCCACGGCGCTTGCGGCGGCGTCGGGCTGGTTCGCCGCGGGCGTGACGGCGACCGTCGCGGGGCGGGCGTACGCCCTGGGCGTGCAGCAGGGGGCGGCGTGGTTCTCCGTGGGCGATGCCGGGTCGTCGGCGCCGCCGGTCTGGTTCGAGCGGTTCGAGCCGCGGTGGGACTGGTGGTTCGCCACCGCCCGATCGCCCGGCGCGAGCCACGCGCGCGTGCCGCTGTGGGCGCTGGCGCTCGGCGCGGGGTTGACCGCGTGGTGGACACGACCGATCCGGACCCCGGCGGGGCGTTGCCCGGCGTGTGGCTACGACACGGCCGGGGTGGCCGGGGCGTGTCCGGAGTGCGGGGCGGCGTTGGCGGAGACGCGGCGTGACGCCCTGGGCGGACGCGACGACCGCCCGGATTGAGACCGGCGGTTCGGTCGGGGGTCGGCGTCAGTTCGTGTCGGTCAGCGGGACGGCCAGGGCGACGGAGACCTCGTTGAAGCCGATGACGACGACGCCGTCGGCGAGGGCCACCTGACCCGGGGAGCGGCGGATGCCGGGGGGCAGGGTGACGGTGACGCGGTCGTCGATTTTCCCGGTTTCGGCGTCCACGATCACCACGTCGAGGGTGGTGCGTCCGTCGTCGTCGGTGTAGGCCCGGTCGACGACGGCCGCCCGGCGCTCGCCGAGGCTGGCCATGGCGAAGGCGCGCACGGCCCCCAGCGCGTCGGCGGCCAGCAGTTCGCCGTCGGGAGCGTGGGTGGTCACGCCCCGCGACCCGGCGACGACCAGGCCGAAGGGGCGGCGCTCGACGGCGACGCTGCCGCGCTCGGCCGCACGCCCGTCGGTGTTCAGCGCCGTGCGTCGGCGCACGCCCTCGCGCCGGGAGACGGGCCAGAGCATGCGGTCCTGCCCGAGCACGACGAGGTGCTCGCCGACGATCCAGGCGTCCTGGGAGGACGCGAGTTGCTCGTCGGCGTTGGCCCAGTCGATCCGTCCGGCCAGGGTGTCCATGGAGACGATGCGGCTGGCGGCGGCGACGAGCACCTGCCCGTCGGGCGCGACCCGGACCCAGCGGGTCTCGGCGCCGAGTTCGTCGAGGAGTTGGATGGTCTCGCCGGTGCGCATGTCGACGGCCTCGCCGACGCCGCGGAGCGCGGTGTCGAAGGCGTCGGCGTCTCGCGGCCCGGGGTTGACGGCCGACACGCCGCACACGCCCAGCACGCCCCCGCCCGAGTCCAGGCCGTAGAGACGCGTGGGCGCGAGGCGCCGGCTCCACAGCGTGCGCCCGTCGGCCAGGTCGACGCCCACCGCCCGGCCGAGCCGGTCGGAGACGACGAGCGTGCGGGCGTCGGCGGTGGCGAGCAGGTGCGCGTTGGACACGCCCCCTTCGAGTGGCGGGGCGATCTGCCCGTTGACGCGGGCGGCGGGGTCGGGGCCCGGGTCGACGCGGTCGATGACGGGCCGGATGGCGGCGGTCCAGAGCACGCGCCCGGTGTCCGGCTCGCGCGCCTCGGCGCGGGCGCCCCGCATGGTGCCGAGTTCGTCGGGCCAGACGAGGACCAGGGCCTTCTGGTCGGCGTGGACGAGCAGGGGCGGCATGGAGCCGACGTCGGCGTCGCGCCAGAGGGGGGCGGCGTGCGCCTCGGAGCCCGAGGCGAGGTCGGCGGCGCGGTGGGCGGCCAGTTCGCCGATCTGCGGGGCGTGCATCAGCGCCAGCCCGGGCGGTCCCGGCACGCTGGCCGGCACGGGCACCCCGGTGACCAGCACCAGGTGCTCGGTTCGGGAGACGCGCTCGCCCAGGGCGGGGTGGCGGCGGGGCCGGTCGGCGTCGGCGAGCGCGATGGCGCGTCCCTGGACGGTGGGCACGAGGGCGTCGAAGCGGCCGCCGGCGTCGGCCAGCGCCTCGTCGGCCTCGTCCTGGCGCCCCTGGGCCGCCAGGGCGCTGACCAGCACGCCGACGAGTTCGCCGGCGACCTCGTCGGGCACGGGGCGCGAGCGCCCGGCGTTCTGGACGGCGGCGCGGAGGCCGGTGCGGGCGGCGCGCTCGGCGCCGGCCCAGCGCTGCTCGCCGAGCCACACGGCCGCGGCACGCGCCCAGGCGGCCGGGGCGACGGTCGACACCGGGTAGCGCCGGGCCAGGGCGGCCAGGTCCATCGCGGAGGCGGCGTGGCCCAGCGCGTCGAGTTCGGCCCGCGCCATGGCGTCGCCGGCGCCGGTGGCGCGCTCGCCGTGACGGTCGGCCAGGTCGTTGAGTCGCCGGGTGGCCTCCAGTTCGGCGCGCACGCTCAGGCCGCCGCCGCGCCAGATGGCCCGGGCCAGGGGCTGGTCGAGCAGGATCTCCTGGTAGACGCCGGCCGCGCCGGGCACGTCGCCGGTGGCGCTGCGCCACGCGCCGACGGCCATCGCGTGGGCGACGCGCTGCTCGTGCGTGCGGGCGACGGCGCCCAGGCGGGGGAGCAGCGCGCCCCGGGTGGCCAGGCCCACGCCCGGGCGACCGGCCTGGGCGTCGGCGAGCGGGCGGACGGCGTCGAACACGCGGGCGCGGGCCGCGGGGGCGTCGGCGGCCAGGCCGGCCAGGCGGACGGCCGCGTCGATGGCGTCAACCATGCGTTCCTCGTGCCCGGCTCGCTGGGCGAGTTCGGCCAGGGCCAGGGCGGCGTCGAGGTCGCCCTCGGCGACGCGCTCGTCGAGCATGGTCGAGGCGATCTCCCAGGAGAGGAACGACCGGGCCTGGGTCTCGTCGACGACGACGATCTGGCCGTCGGCGAGCACCACGTTGCCCGTCGCGTCGAGTTCGATCGCCTCGGCGCGCCCGGTGTCGGGGTCGATCAGCGCCAGGCCCGTCGCGACCGGGACCGCGAGGCGGGTTCCGGCGGCGACCGCGCGCCCGCGGGGCGCGCCGGCGTCGGTCTGCGGGGTGACGACGAGGGGCGCGTCGAAGCGTTCGGGGTCGAAGAAGCCCACGCGGGTCGCGCCGACGAGGGCAACGCGGTCGGCCAGGCCGACGAGGTACTGCGCGTCGGTGACGGGCTCGACGCCGCGGGTGGCGAGGACGGCGCCGGTGGGCGGGTCCAGTTGAAGGATGGCGGTCTGGTCGGGGGTCAGGACGAGCAGGGCGTCGTCGGTGACGACGGGCGAACTGGTGGTGTAGGCGGTGCGCACGCCGCGGGTGTACATGCCCGGGGCGCGGGTCTGGCGGACCCACAGGACGCGTCCGGTGGCGGCCTCGACCGCGCCGACGATGCCGATCTTGTCGGTCCAGTAGACGACGCCGTCGCGCAGGACGCCGCCCTCGGCCAGTTGGGTCAGTTGCTGGAAGGGCAGGCTGCCCGCACTGCCCAGGGCGCGCGACCAGCGGACCTGCCCGGTGCGGGCGTCCAGGCCGACCAGGGCCAGGCTGACCACGCGGCGCGAGCGGAGGTTCTTGCGGGCGCCCACCACCAGGGTGTCGCCGGCGAGGATCAGGGGCCCGCGGGGCTCGGCGCCCTGCAGGTCGTCGCCCATCGCGCCCAGGGGGGCGGACCAGACGGTGCGCCCGGTGGCGCGGTCGACGCAGACGACGCGCCCGACCGAGTCGTCGACCCCGCCGCGGGAGAGGCCCATGCTGGCGTACACGAGGTCGCCGCGGACGGTGACGGTGGTGGTGTCCTCGACGATGCGTCCGAGGCGTGTGCGGGCCTGGCGGGTGTCGCCGGGCTCGGAGCGCCCGGACTGGTCGCGCACACGCCACTTGACGCGCATGGTGAAGCGGTCGAAGCAGGTCAGGGTCAGGCCGTCGTTGGTGAACAGGTCCGGCCCGGCGAGGGTGGGCAGGGCCCAGGGCATCTCGACGCGCCTGGCGGCGCTGGGGCCGGTGGCGGGCTCGGGGGGCTCGCCGGGGTCCAGTTCGGTCAGTTCGCCGGCGTGCAGGGCCCGGGCGACCACGCCGTCGAGGGCGGCCGGCTCGGCCGGGGGCGCGGACCACTCCAGCGCCCGCGCGACGGGCTCGGCCGTGCGCTGCGGGCGTTCGGCGGCGACCCGATCGGGGAGGGGCAGGCCGGCCACGCCCGCCCAGCGGTCGGCGATCGCCCACGCGCCCCGGGTGTCGGCGTAGGAGGCGCCCGTGCCGGCCAGGCCCGCGGCGTCGGCGGCGTTGGCGCCCGCGTCGGGGTGGTCGAGCAGGCGCCCGAGCACGCGGACGCCCGCGCCGAACGAGCCGGACTCGATCAGCGTCTGGGCCTCGCGCAGCGAGGCCTCGAAGCCGGGGGCGGTCATCCAGTAGGCCCGGGCGACCAGCGCCCAGTCGCCGTCGCCCAGCAGGGCGCGGGCGCGGGGGGTCTGACGCTGGCGGTAGGCCTCCAGCAGGTCAGGGTCGGACGCCAGGCGCTCGTGCACGCGCTGGCGCACGGAGACGAACAGCCCGGGCTCGTCGGAGGCGATCAGGCGGTCGGCGTGCTCGTCGAGGACGCGCTGGAGCAGGCGGACGCCCTCGTCGGTCCCGCCGCGAGCGAGCAGGTCGCCGACGGTCTCCAGCGCCTCCTCGGCGAAGGGGGCGCTGGCGATGTAGACCGGGGCGTCCTCGTCCATCTGGGCCAGGGCCGGGGCGGGGGGCGCGCCGGCGAGGGCGGCGCACGCCATCGCGAGGGCGGACAGCCGGGTGTTGCAGAGCCGGGCGCGCGTCATCGAGACCTCCTTGTCCGTCCGCCCGGTGTCCTTCCGGGCCGGCCCGGGCGCGGTTGCGTCGCCGGGCGACCGGCCGGGGCGAGCATGCCGTCGGCCGATCGGTGATTGTCGGTCTTTTCGGACCCGGTCTCAACCCGGCCCGCCCGTTCACCCCCCGGCGCGGACGCGTTTGGGGGGAAGCGTCCCGCCTTCCCGGGGGGGATTGGGGATGAACGGCGACCCGGTCTGCGCATGCGGCCGGGCGGTCCGCCTGCTACGCTGGGGCCATGCGTCGTGTTCTCGTGTTGCTGAGCGTGGTCGGGATGGGCGTGGTCGGGCTGGGCGGCTGCGCGTCGTACCGGGCCCCGACCTTCGAGGCGGTGGGCGTGCGCGAGGTCGAGCGCACGGACGAGCACGCCGTGCTCGTCTTCACGCTCAGGGCCACCAACCCCAACCGCGAGCCGATGCCGCTGGGCCGGGCGTCGTACACGGTCACGCTGGGCGAGTCGGCGGTCTTCAGCGGCGTGCGCTCGCCCGAATCGACCATCGACACCTACGCCAGCACCACCTTCGAACTGCCCGCGGTGCTGCCGGCGGGCATGACGGCCCAGGGGGAACTGCCCTACGAGATCCGCGGCAGCGTGATCTACCGACGCCCCGGCGCGTTCGCCGACGTGCTGTTCGACGCCAACCTGACCGTGCCCGAGGCGGACCTGGACCTGCGGGGCACCGTGGACCTGGGCGGCTGACCGGCCTGCCCCGGAGCGAACGCCGTCACACCGCGACGATGTGGTCGCGGTCGGCGGTGCTGACGCGGACGTCGGCCTTGGGGAGCATCTCCTCGAGGCGCCCGCGGAGGCGCTGGAGGTAGCCGCGCTCGGTGTTGCTGTGCCCGGCGAGCAGGACGCTCATGCCCGCGTGGCGTGCGGCGAGGATCTCGTGGTGGGTCATCTCGCCGGTGATGAACACGTCGCAGCCCTCGGCCAGCGCCAGGTCGGCCAGCGACCCGCCCGCGCCGGGCACGACGCCGATGGTGCGCAGGGGCTGGTCGTCGCCGGCCATGGCGTAGCGGATCCGGGCGCGTCCGAGGTGGTTGCGCAGGCGGTCGCCGAGTTCGCCGATCGTCGCCGGGCGGTCGAGCGTCAGGCGACGCCCGGGCCCGGCGCGCCGGATCGGCTCGGGCACGAGTTCGATGATGTCGAAGGCCGGCTCCTCGTACGGGTGGAACTGGCGCAGCGTTTCGATGACCAGGGGCAGGGCCCGCTTCGAGCAGACCATCTCCAGGCGGCGCTCGCGAACGCGTTCGAGCCGGCCGACCTGGCCGATCGCCGGCTCGGCGCCCTCGGCGGGCAGGAAGGTGCCCTCGCCCTCGACGCTGAACGAGCAGAGGCGGTAGCGCCCGATGCCGCCCGCGCCGGCGGTGGCCAGGGCGCTTCGGAGTTGGTCGACCTTCTCGGAGGGCACGAAGGTGACGACCTTGACCTCCCGCTCGGCCTGCCCGCCGGTGGCGGGCGAGAGGCCCCGGCAGTCGCCCTGGATCACGCCTTCGCGCGCCTCGCCGACGGGGGCGCTCAGGCCCTCGCAGAGCCAGTCGGTCACGCCGCCCGGCGCGCCGTCCAGCGCGGTGTGCGGCACGAAGATGGCGATGCCCGCCTCGGCCGCCCCGCGCACGATGCGCTCGGTGTGCGTGGTGTCCGACAGGGCGGTCAGGGGCTTCCAGATGACCGGGTGGTACGAGACGATCGCGCCGGCGTGCATCTTCACCGCCTCGGCGAGCACCGCCTCGGTCAGGTCGATGGTCAGCAGGACCGGCCCGCCGACCGGGCGCGTGGGCACGCCGACCTGCAGGCCCACGCGGTCCCACGACTCGGCGCCGCGCAGGGGCGCGACCCGCTCCATCGCGTCGATCAGGTCCTGGACGATCATCCCCGCTCCTTTCGGTCCGTGCGGGGATCATAGGGAACGGCACGCTACCCTCCCGCCATGCCGGCCCGCACCGTCCACGCCCGCGCGCACGCCAAGTTGAACCTGGCCCTGAGCGTCGGCCCGCCGCTGGACGCCGGGCCCTGCGCGGGCATGCACCCCATCGCGTCGTGGATGCACGCCGTCGACCTGTGCGACGACCTGACGCTGCGCGTCGCGTCGGCGGCCGCCTACGACCTGGCGTGGGCCGACGGGCGGCCGTTGGGCTGGGCGACCGAATCCGACCTGTGCGTGCGGGCCCACCGGGCCGTCGAGCGCCTCGCCGGGCGAGAACTGCCCGTCGCGCTGACCCTGCGCAAGCGGGTGCCGGACGGGGGCGGCTTGGGCGGGGGGTCGGCGGACGCCGCGGCGGTGCTGCTGGGCCTGCGCGACCTGTTCGCCCTGGACCTGCCGGACCGCGACCTGTGGGACGCGGCGCGGGCGCTGGGCAGCGACGTGGCGTTCTTCCTCGACCCGGTCGCGTGGCAGGCCGAGCAGCCGCCACGCCCGGCGGTGGTGACCGGGCTGGGTGAAGAAGTCGAGCGTGCGGGCCGCCTCGGCGCGCCGGTCACCCTGGTCTGCCCGCCCTTTGGTTGCCCGACGGGGCGCGTCTACGCGGCCTTCGACGCGGCCGGGCCGGGCGCGGGGCCGGACGAGGCCCGGGTGCGGAGCCTGGCGACGGCGGGCCGACCGGGAGGCCTGTTCAACGACCTGACCCCCGCGGCCGAGGCCGTCGAGCCGCGGGTGGGCGCGCTGCGACGCTCTCTGGAAACAGCCTTGGGAGCGCCGGTCCACCTGTCGGGGTCGGGCAGCACGCTGTTCTGCTTCGAGAGCGCGGAGCGCGTTCGGGCGCACGCGCCGGGCTGCCGCGTGATCGCGGCCCGCCTGGTGTGAACACCGGGAATCGCGCCCGCGCCGCCCGGTTGCGCCGCGGCCGCGAATAGGATGGGGGCACCCCGGAGGACCGCCGATGCCCGACCGAGCCCTGACCGAGCCCGCCCCCCGCGCCGAGCCGGTGGCCCACGGGCTGGCGGCGGGGGTGGACCTGGGGGGCACGAACATCCAGGTGGGCGTCATGGACCCCGGCGGCGCCGTGCTGGGACGCGCAAAACTCAAGACCGACGCCGACGCGGGCTACGAGGGCGTGGTCGAGCGCATCATCCGCGGCGTGCGCGAGGCGTGCGAGGACGCGGGGGCGGCGTTCGACCAACTGGCCTGCCTGGGCGTCGGCACGCCCGGCCCGGTGGACCCCGACACCGGCGTGGTGCTCGAGGCGGTCAACCTGCGCTGGGACAACGCGCCGCTGCGCCGAACGCTGACCGAGATGACCGGCCTGGCCGTGTCGGTCGAGAACGACGTGAACGCGGCGGTGTTCGGCGAGTGGAAGCACGGGGCCGGACGCGGCGCGACCGACATGCTCGGCGTGTGGGTCGGCACGGGCGTGGGCGGCGGGCTGGTGCTGCGAGGCCAGCCGTTCTCTGGCCACTTCCACACCGCCGGCGAGATCGGCCACATGATCCTGGTCCCCGGCGCCGCCCCCGGGGCGCGCTCGCTCGAGCACAACTGCTCGCGCACCGCCGTCGCCGAGCGCATCGCCCAACTGATCCGCGCCAACCGCAAGAGTTCGCTGGCGTCCCAGATCGGCAAGGGCGGGAAGGTCAAGAGCAAGGCGCTCGCGGCGGCCTACCACGCGGGCGACGAACTCGTGCGCGAGGTCGTCAACGACTCGGCCGACCGGCTCGGCGTGGCCGTCGGGTCGGTGGCGACCCTGCTGAGCCTGGAGCGCGTGATCGTCGGCGGCGGGCTGGCCGAGGCGCTCGGCGAGCCCTACGTCGAACGCGTGCGCGAGGCGGCGCTCCGGACCGCCTTCCCCCGGGCGGTCAAGCGCATGCGCGTCCTGGCCAGCGAACTCGGCGACGACGCGGGCATCGTGGGCGCGGCCCTGCTGGCCCGGTGCGGCCTGGGCGTGTGAGGGCGACGGCCCGCCGCCCGCCCCCGACCGTCAGGCCCGGTCCGTCGCCACGTGGTAGTGCGGGTCTTCGCTGATGTTCACCTCGACCATGCCGCCCGCCCGGTCGAGCAGGCGCCGGCAGTCGCGGCTGAGGTGGCGCAGGTGCAGGCGCTTGCCGACCCGCTGGTAGCGCTCGGCCAGCGTGTTGATCGCCTCCAGGCCGGACTGGTCGTACACGCGGCTGAAGTAGAAGTCGATCACCACGTCGGCCGGGTCGTCGGCGGGCGTGAACAGGTCGCGGAAGCGCGTGACCGAGCCGAAGAACAGCGGGCCGTGGAGTTGGTAGATCTTCGCGCCCCGCTCGTTGAACTGCACGTCGGCGATGAGGTGCTTGCTCTTGTTCCACGCGAAGACCAGCGCGGAGAGCGCCACGCCGATCAGCACGGCGGTGGCCAGGTCGTGCATCAGCACGGTGTACGCCGCGACCACGACCATCACGACCACCTCGGGCGCCGGGATGCGCCGCCAGGTCTGCAGGGTGGTCCACTCGAAGGTGCCGATGACGACCATGAACATCACGCCGACCAGGGCGGCCATGGGCACGGCCTCGATGTAGGGCGCCAGGAACAGGATGAACAGCAGCAGCGCCACCGCGGCGGTGACGCCCGACAGGCGCCCGCGCCCGCCGGACTTCACGTTGATCAGCGACTGGCCGATCATGGCGCAGCCGCCCATGCCGCCGAAGAGCCCGCAGACGACGTTGGCGACGCCCTGGCCGACGCACTCGCGGTTGCCGCTGCCGCGGGTCTCGGTCAGTTCGTCGATCAGGGTCAGGGTCATGAGCGACTCGATGAGCCCCACGCCCGCGAGAACCACCGAGAACGGCAGGACGATCCACAGGGTCTCCAACGAGAATGGCGGGAGCGTGAAGTCCCACCAGGCCGGGCGTGGCAGCCCGCCGGCGATGCCGGCGCTGGCGGGGTCGACGGCGGCGATCGCGGCGGCGGTCTCCTCGGGCGCGAGCGTCGCGACGGGCCCGCCGGGCGCGGGGAGCGCGACGACACCCGGCGGGAGTGCCGCGGCGGCGTCGCGCACGGCGGCGGCGTCCTTGGCCCGCTGCGCGTCGGACACGGCGGCGGCCCGGGTGCTGTCGAGCACCATGTCGCCGACCGTCAGCACCGCCGGGCCCCGCCCGTCGGGCGCGTCGCGGTTGATGAGAACAGCCGCGCCGGTGACGACCAGGATGGCCACCAGCGTCGAGGGCACCGCCCGGGTCAGGCGGGGCAGCAGCACGATGATGGCCATCGTCGCGCCCACGAGCGCGAGCATCAACCAGAGGCGCTCGCCCCGCAGGAAGTCCATCGTGCCGTCCGGCGAGAGGGTTCGAAAACTGCCGAACTGGGCCATCAGGATGACCACCGCCAGCCCGTTGACGAAGCCGAGCATGACCGGGTGCGGGACGATGCGGATGAACTTGCCCAGCCGGAGCAGGCCGACGACGACCTGGATCAGCCCGCACAGCACGACCGCCGGGAACAGGTAGCCAATGCCGTGGACCGCCACCAGCCCGACCACCACCACGCCCATCGCCCCGGTGGCGCCCGAGATCATGCCCGGGCGTCCGCCGATCAGGGAGGTCACCAGGCAGATGATGAACGCCGCGTACAGGCCGACCAGGGGCGGAACGCCGGCCAGGAAGGCGAACGCCACCGCCTCGGGCACGAGCGCCAGCGCGACGGTCAGGCCGGAGAGCACGTCGGCGCGCGCCGAGCCGCCCAGCGTGCTGCGCAGGCCGAAGAGCGTGGGCCGGGCGGGGAGATAACGGCGCAGGCGGGGAGCGATCTCGGGCATGGGGCCTCGGGGCGGCCATCGCCGGGGCGGCGGGACAAGCCCGCGGACCGTGGCGCACGGCGACTTGGAACAAGGAGAGCGGTCGGGGTATCGCGGAACGGACGCCGGGCCCTGGAGCAGGCGGGTCGGTCAGATCACGGCGGGCTGACGGGCTGGATCACGGCGCGTTCCTGGCAAGAAAAAAGCCCGCGCGGCGCGGGCCGCGGGGCCGGGAGTATAGACGGGAGCGCTCGGACCGTCCGCTCTACGGCTCGCAGAGGCACGACGAGGTCGGGCGGATCGTCGCGTCGGCCAGCGCCAGTTCGAGACGCGGCACGATGGCCTCGGCCTCGTCCTGGCGGCCCTGGGCGACGAGTGCCCGGCGCAGGCCGGTGAGCGCCCAGGCGTTGTCGCGGTTGCGCTGCAGGTCCTCGCGGTAGACCGCCTCGGCCTCCTCGTAGCGACCATCGGCGGTGAGCAGGGCGCCCAGGGCGTGGCGCACGGGGAGCATCCAGCCCGGGGGCTCGTCGTAGACCAGGCGGTCCTCGGCCGCGACGCCCTCGCGCAGGACGGCGAAGGCCTCGTCGCGCCGGCCCTCGCGGAAGAGCAGTTCGCCGCGGACCATCGCGCGGGCGATGGGCAGCACGTCGCTGACCCTGTTCTGCACGATGAACCAGCCCTCGGGCACCTCGGCGGCGCGGGCCTCGAACGCGGCCATCTCGGCGCGGGCCTGCTCGGTGCGCCCCAGCGCCGAGCACGCCACGGACCGGGCGTAGGCGCGGACCGCGCGCGAGACCGGGCGCCACGCGGGATAGTCCGGCTCGTCGAGGATCTGCTCCCAGCGTCCGAAGCGGACAAGGGCGTGGAAGGTGGTGGGCATGGTGCCGTCGATGAGCCCGGCGAACTCGCGCAGCGGGCCCTCGGGCATGTCGGCCTCCAGGTCGCGGGCGGCGCGGATGGCTTCTTCCTCGTTGCCCGACATCATCGCGGCGTAGGCCAGGAAGTGCAGGTTGTGCGCGTAGTACACCGCGTACATGCCCGGCGCGGGGGCCTTGGTGAAGTAGTCACGGTCGACCTGGACCGCCGCCACGTTGGACCGCCGGGCGTCGCCGTACCGCCCCACCCGGATGTAGACGTGCGAGGGCATGTGCACCAGGTGGCCCGAGCCGGGCACCAGCGTCGTCAGCCGGTCGGCCGAGGGCACGGCCCGGTCCGGGTCATTCGACGCCTCGACGGCGTGGATGTAGAAGTGGTTGGCCCCGGGGTGGTCGGGGTCCAGGCGCATCGCGTGCTCGAGCACCGCGACGACCTCCTCGATGCGCCCCTTCGGCTCGCCCTCGTGCGTCCAGTAGTCCCAGGGCTGCAGGTTCATCAGCGACTCGGCGTACAGGGCGGCGACGTCGGCGTCGGCCGGGAAGGCGCGGTGGGCCTGGCCCATCGCCTCGGCGTAGGCCTCGTCGAGGTGGCGACGGTCCTCGGGCGCGGGCCATTTGTACCGGGCGGCCAGGGCCCCGATCATCGCCCGCTCGACGGGCGAGGCCCGGTCGATGCGGGCCAAGGCCTCCTGCAGCGCGTCCCACGCGTCGCGGGAGCGCTGCTCGGTCATCGCGGGGTCGTTGATGTTGATGCCGTGGCAGTAGGCGATGCCCCACCAGGGCATGGGGGCCTCTGGGTCCAGGCGAGCCGCGGCCCGGTAGGACCGGATGGCCTCGTCGTGGTTGAAGCCGTAGGTCAGTTGGAGGCCCTGGTTGAAAAACGCCTGGGCTTTGTCCGAGTCGGTGGTGATGGCCCGGGTGTGCGTGCCCATGCCGTGGTAGAGGCGGGCCTGGGTCCCGGCCTGGCAGCCGGCCAGCAGGCCGACCGCAAGGGCGGCGACAGCACGAACGGGACGAGTGATCATGCGGGATCCTCCTGTGGTGCGGTCCGGTGTGGGGGAGGATTCAAGGAGGGAGTTTTCCCGATGTCCAGCAAAAAACCCGCGTCGGGGACGCGGGCTGCGGGGGTTTTCCGGATGGGGAGGCGTCCGGGCCTTGGGCTCAGTCGTCGAGGTCGCTGAGCATCTCGTCGATGGCCTGATCGAGTTTCTCGGGGGTTTCGTAGGTCCCCTCTGCGATCTGGGTGCGGATACGGTTGATGAGGTCCTGGCGAACCGGGCCGCCGTTCTTGAGTTGGTTCAGGTGCTGGACATGGGACGAGAACTCAACGCGGTCCTCCCCCCGGTCACGCCCCGGGACCTGCCCGGCGGCGCTCGACGCCAGCCGCCCTGCGCCGGGACCCACCCGTCCTGCGCGGCTCAGCGGACTGTTCGAGAGCGAAGTGAGTTCAGACATCAAACCGGCCTCCTGATCTGTGCGTCGCTTGTGCCCACCACTTCGACACACACTACATATTGCACACTGGGCGATTCGTATTCCCCGTGTGTGGGTTCTATCGACCCCCGATTTCGTCGGTCTCCAAAGATCGCCCAATCGACGCAGTTTGACGGAACCCCTTGTCAGTTCGGATCTTACCGGAGATAACCGCGGCATGGACCAACGAAAAAAATCGGGAGCGGCGCTCAAGTGACCGGAAAAACCCTTCCCAAGGCCGTTTTTTCTTTGTTCGGGGGTCGTGCGGCCGGGGCGCGGCTCGGGCTGCTGCTCCTCGGGGTGCTTCTGCTTCCCCACTTCGCGGGATGCTCGAAGCCCGCGCAGCGGCAGGCCGACCGCAAGGCGCTGGCCCCCTTCGCGGCGGACGCGCCGGGGGTTTTCGCCGACGAGCCGAGCGTGGGGGACGGGCCGGTGGAGCCCTCGTGGTGGTCGGTGCTGGTGGCGGCGGTGCCGACCGGGCGGCTGGACGACGCCGAGCGCATGCTCGACACGGTGCGCTCGACCGGGCTGACCGAGGCGTATCTGGCCCTGCGCGACCGGCGCCCGGTGATCGCCTACGGGCGGTACGCCGACCCGGCCGAGGCGGCGGCCCAGGAGGGGCTGCGCCGGGTGCGCAGCGCCAGCGTCGGCGAGATGCAGCCGTTCGCGGCGGCCATCCTGATGCCCCCGGTGATCGCGGGGGCCAACGCCCCGGACGAGGCCAACCTGCGCGGCGTGCGCCAGCGCTTCGCGCCCGCCGACGCGGTCTACACGCTCCAGATCCGGGTGTACGCCCGGGAGGACAACTCGAAGCCCACGCCCGAGGACCTGCGCCGCTTCCGCGGGCAGGCGGAACGGACGGCCCGGGCCATGCGGTCGCAGGGCGTGGAGGCGTTCTATTACCACGGGCCCAACATGTCGATGGTCACGGTCGGCGTGCTGGGCGAGGCCGACCACGACGGGAGCACCCAGCCGGCCATCGAATCGGCCCGCCTCCGCCGCCTGCGCCACGAGCACCCGCACAACCTGCTCAACGACGAGATCCTGATGGAGCCGGTGATGACCGAGCGGGGGATCGTGCAGCGGGCGCAGGCGAGCCGCCTGGTGGCGATCCCGTCGCGCTGAGGCGGTCCCGTCCCGGTTGCCGGTCAGGGGTCG
>CAZFSO010000033.1:16386-19383 GCA_964522095.1 uncultured Phycisphaeraceae bacterium
GGGGTCGTCGGTCAGGGGCCGGCGGGGTCGGTCATGCCCTGGATCCAGATCGGCTCGACGTTGGTGACGGCCCAGGGGGCGTCGTCGGACGGGCGCTGCCAGTCGACCTGCCACCAACTGGCCGGGGGGATGGCGTCGCCCTGCACGGACACGCGGACCTGGGTGCGGGCGACGCGCGGGCCGCGGAGGTCGACCCGCACCTCGCGGACGGTGTGCCCGCTGACGTACCCGGAGGCCCGCTCGGCCAGCGGGATGATGCGGTCGCGACCCTGGGCCGACGCGAAGCGGCTGCGCACGCGGGCGTCGGGGTGCAGCAGGGTGCGCAGGGCGTCCCGGTCGGGCTCGACCGCGGCGTCGACCAGGTCCCGGGCCTGGGCGCGCAGGGCTTCCCGGTCCGTGACGACCAGTTGCCCGATCGCCAAGACGCCCAGCCCGGCCAGCGCCAAGGCCCCGGCCACCGGCCAGGCCAGGCGCGGGCGACCGGCGCGGGGCAGGGCGACCACGGCCAGCACCGCCAGGCCGAGCAGCAGGCCCGCGCCCGGCAGGCCGCTGCCGGTGACCCAGCGCTCGACGAGCGGCGTGGGGGCGATGGAGGGCATGCTCGGCTCGAAGACCTGCGCGAGTGTCCGCACGGCGTGGGTCGTGGTCATGGGGCATCGTTCGCACGCCGCGAGCGCAAGGGGGGAAGGGCGGGGGGGGAGGGGGGGAGGGGGCCCGGGCAATCTGGAGAGTCGCGGGCGATCCGGTCGATCCTGCCGGGCACGCGCGTGTTCCGCGCCCGTGCCGCGCGTCCGACGGAGACCAGCATGCCCGACCATCCCGAGCCGTCCGCACACGCCCCCGACCGGGGCCCGGACGCCGGCCTGCCGGCGGACCCGGCGGTTCTTGCGCGGAACCTCGCGGCGCTGCGTCGGCGCAACCCCGACCTGGCCAGGCGCCTGGCCGCGGCCGCGGCGGCGCCCGGCGCCCGGTTCGAGATGGGCGCGGACGGCCTGGTGACCGGCACCCTGGACGGGCGGCGTCTGTCGAGCGCGCGGCGCGGCGCCGAGGAGGCGCAGCGGCTGGCCGAGTCGGTCGACGCGGCGGAGACGGCCGTCGCCTGCGTGATGGGCTTCGCGCTCGGGCACCACGCCCGCGCGCTTCACGAGCGGGTGGGGTCCAAGTCGGCCGTGGTGTGCTTCGAGCCGGACCTTGGCTTGTTGCGGGCGGTCTTCGAGCGGGTGGACCACAGCGCGTGGCTCGGGGCGGGCCGGTGCGTGATCGCGACCGACCCGGACGACGCGGCCGGCCTGACGCGGTCGCTGGCGGGCCTGGAGGGGCTGCTGGCGATCGGGACGAGGATCGTCGAGCACGCGCCCAGCGCCGCGCGCCTCGGCGACGCGGCCCACAGGTTCGGCAGGACGCTGGGCGAGGTGGTGCGCTCGACGCGGACGCACGTGGTCACGACGCTGGTGCACGCGGGGGTGACGCTGCGCAACATGCTGATGAACGCCGAGCGGTACGCGTCGTGCGCGGGGATCGCCACGCTTTCGGGCTGCTGCCGCGGGTTCCCGGCGGTGACGGTGGCGGCCGGCCCGAGCCTGAGCCGCAACCTGGCGGTGCTGGGCGAGCCGGGCGTGCGCGACCGTGTGGTGATCATCGCGGCGCAGACGGTGCTCAGGCCGATGCTGGCCGCGGGGATCCGGCCGCACTTCGTCACCGCGCTGGACCACCACGAACTGAGCGGGCGTTTCTACGAGGGCCTGAGCGCCGACGACGTGCGGGGCGTGCGCCTGGTCGTCGAGCCCAAGGCCAACCCGGCGATCCTCGACGGGTTCCCGGGCGAGATCCTGTGCACGCAGGAGGGGATTCTCGACGACCTGGTCGGGCCGGAACTGAGGCGTGAGATGGGGGCCGTGCGCCCCGGGGCCACGGTGGCGCACCTGAGTTACGCCCTGGCCCGGTTCATGGGCTGCGACCCGGTGATCATGATCGGGCAGGACCTGGCCTTCACCGACGGGCAGTACTACGCGGCGGGCGCGGCCATCCACGGGGTGTGGCAGGGCGAACTCAACCCCGAGCGCTCGCTGGAGATGCTCGAGTGGGAGCGCGTGGCGCGCATGCGGGTCAACCTGCGCCGCGTGAGCGACCACCGCGGGCGGTCGCTCTACGCCGACGAGCAGATGACGACCTACCTGGCGCAGTTCGAGGCCGAGTTCCAGGCCGACACGGAGGCCGGTCTGACGGTGATCGACGCGACCGAGGGCGGCGCGGTGAAGCGCCACACGCGGAGCATGACGCTGCGGGAGGCGCTGGCGCGCCACGCGACGGCCGAGCGCCCCCCGCTGCCCGTGACCGCCGGCCTGGCGCGCGACCCGGCGTCGGTGCGCCCGGCGCTGCGCGCGCACCTGACGAAGATCCGGGAGCAGGCGGCGGACATCGCCCGCAGGAGCCGCGGGGCGCAGCGCGAGTTGGAGCAGGCGCTCGGCTGCCTGCACGACACGCGCCGGGCCAACCGGCTGATCGACTCGGTCACGCGGACGGGCAAGCAGGTCATGGCGCACGAGCCGGGCTTCCGGCTGGTCGAGTTCATCAACCAGACGGGGGTGCTCAACCGGTTCAAGGCCGACCGCGAGATCGGGCTGCGCGACGACGCGACCGAGGCCGAGCGCCAGCGCCTGCGGGTCGAGCGGGACATCAAGAACGTGGGCTGGATCGCCGACGCGGCCGACGCGCTCGGGTCGCAGGTCGAGGTGGGCGTCGAGGTGCTCGACGGGTCGCGCGACAAGGTGGTGCGGTCCGAGTCCGACCCCGCGGCCGGGCCGGGCCCGGGCCTGGAGAACCCCGAACTGTTCGTGCTGTGCGACCCGGACTACTCCGGGCTGGGCGTGCGGCGCGACCTGTCCGAGCCGGTGTGGCGCGGGCGCGACGCCCTGAGCCTGACGCTGGAGCGCGCACTGCGGTGCCGGTCGGTGCGGCGCGTGCGCGTGCTGACGCCCGAGCCCGAGCGCACGGCCG
>CAZFSO010000033.1:19483-25206 GCA_964522095.1 uncultured Phycisphaeraceae bacterium
GGCGACCCCCTGATGCACCCGGACGCCCTCGACGTGGTCCGCATGGCCGACGAGGCGGGCGTGGCGTGCGTGCACCTGCGCACCGACCTGCTGCACGAGAAGGTCGACCCGACGGCGCTGGTCGAGAGCGGCGTGGGCGTGCTGTCGGTCGACCTGCTGGCCGACGACGGCGCGACCTACGAGGCGCTGACCGGGGTGGACCGGTTCCGGTCGGTGATGGAGCGGATGGGCGCGATCGCCGACGCGCGTCCCGTGGCGTGCGGCCTGCGCACGCCGTGGGTGCTGCCGCGGATGACGCGCTGCGACGCGGCGCTCGGCGAGATCGAGCGGTTCTACGACCGGTGGACCATGACGCTGGGCGGGGCGGTGATCGACCCCCTGCCCGCGTGGGCCGAGGACCGGGTGCGTCCCCTGCCGGTGCCCGAGCCCCGGGCCGCCCGCCTGGCGGCCGACGTCGTGCGCGTGCGGTGCGACGGGGCGGTGTGCGACGCCCGCTGGGCGAGCCTGGGACTCAACGCGTTCGAGCACGGGCTGGTCGACGCGGCCCGCCTGACCCGCTCCGGCAAGGCCGACGCGCCGGCCCGCGCCGGGTCGGCCGCGTGAACGCGACCGCCATCATCCTCGGACGCGCCGGCTCCAAGGGCCTGCCGGGCAAGAACACGGCCGGCGTGTGCGGCATCCCCTGCATCGTGTGGACCATCGAGCACGCGCTCGCCTCGGAGACCGTCGCGCGCGTGGTCGTCTCGTCCGACGACCCCGCGTGCCTGGCGATCGCCGGCATCTGGGGCGTCGAGACCGTCGAGCGCCCGGCCGAACTGGCCCACGACACCGCCCGCGTCGACGACGCCGCCCGGCACGCGTTCCGGGCGCTCGGCGAGCCGCCCGGTCCGGTGGTGATCCTCTACGCCAACGTGCCGGCACGCCCGGACGACCTGACCGACCGGGCGGTGCGCCTGCTGGTCGAGAGCGGCTGCGACAGCGTGCAGTCCTACGCCGGGGTCGGCAAGCACCACCCCTGGTGGACCGCCCGGCTCGACGAGCACGGACGCGTGCGCCCGTGGGAGGGCGATGTCCTCAACCACGGCGTGTTCCGACGCCAGGACCTTCCGCCCGCGTGCGTCCCCGACGGCGGCGTGATCGCCTGCACCCCGGACGCGCTGATGCTCCGCCGCGGCGCGCCGGACGGGCCGCACGCGTTCTTCGGGGTGGACCGGCGGGGCGTGACGACGAGAGAAGGCGAGGTGGTGGACATCGACTCGGCCGCGGACCTGGTGGTGGCGGAGAGCGTGCTGCGGAGCAGGAGGCTCACCACAGAGGTCACGGAGGGCACAGAGGGCACAGAGAGGACTGCTCCGACACGGATGTCGGACGGGGCGCTCAAGGATCTCACCCACCGGATCATCGGGTGCGCCATGAAGGTGCACACCGCCATGGGACCGGGGTTGCTCGAATCGGTGTACGAACTGTGCCTGGCGGACGAACTGGGCCGGTCCGGGCTCGACGTTAGTTGCCAAGTTCCCGTGGACGTCGTGTACGGCGGACGCACGCTGAAAAGCGGGCTGCGGCTCGACATGCTCGTCGAGAACGCGATCGTGCTGGAACTCAAGGCCGTGGACCGGCTGCTCCCGGTGCACGAGGCACAGGTGCTCAGTTATCTCCGCCTGGCCGACAAGCGGGTGGGTCTGCTCATCAACTTCCACGTGCCGCTGCTCAAGCAAGGCATCAAGCGACTGGTCCTCGACCCGCCGGCTCCAACCTCTGTGCCCTCTGTGCCCTCCGTGCCCTCTGTGGTGAAAAGGCGGTCTCAATGAACATCGGCACACGCCAGATCGGCCCCGAGCACCCCCCGTACGTCATCGCCGAGATCGGCGTGAACCATGATGGCGAGGTGGCCCGCGCGCTCGAACTGACCGACGCCGCGGCGGGCGCCGGGGCGGACGCGGTCAAACTCCAGTTCTTCGAGACCGACCGGCTGATGAGCAGGGCGGCGAAACTGGCCGCGTACCAGCGGGCGGCGGGGGAGACCGACCCGGTCGCGATGCTGCGGCGTCTGGAGTTGACGCTCGACGAGATGGCGCTGGTCGTCGAGCGGGCGCACGCGCGCGGCATCCACGCGATCGTCACGGTGTTCAGCACGGAACTGGTCGAGCCGGCCGAGACGCTGGCGTGGGACGCGTACAAGACGGCCAGCCCGGACCTGGTGAACTACCCGCTGATCCGTCGCCTGATCGCGACCGGCAAGCCGCTGATCCTGAGCACCGGGGCGGCCGAGTGGATTGAGGTGCAGAACACCTACCACGACCTGATCGAGCCGATCAGCGACCGGTGCGTCATGATGCAGTGCGTCAGTTCGTACCCCACGCCGCGGAACCTCGCGTCGATCGCGGGGATGCTGGAGTTGGACCACGAGTTGCTCTGGCGGGGCGGGTCGTTCGGCTACAGCGACCACACGGCCGACCTGGACACCGGCGCGCTGGCCGTGCGGATCGGGGCGAACGTGCTGGAGAAGCACCTGACCTACAGCCGTGCGGCGGCCGGGCCGGACCACGCGGCGTCCCTCGAACCCGACGCCTTCGCCGAGTACGTCCGCCTCGCCCGAGCCGCGCCGCGCGACCTCGTGGCCGTGCCGGGCATGGAAGACCTCGCCGACCCCGACCCGGCGCTGCTCGCCTCCGATCCGGCGTACGGCCCGCCCGAGAAGGTCGTGCTCGACTGCGAGCGCGACGTGCGCGAGGTCTCCCGCCAGTCGATCGTGGCCGTCCGCCCGATCGCCCGCGGCGAGACGCTCACGCCCGCCGACCTGACGATGAAACGCCCGGGCACCGGGCTGCTGGGGACCGAGTGGGACGACGTCGTCGGTCGGCGTGCGGCCCGCGCCATCGAAGCGGACCGGCCCATCCAGGCGGAGGACCTGATCGGCTTCTATGACGACCTCGGACCAGCCCCCGAACGGCGCGGTCTGCTGGCGCGAATCCGACGGAAACTCGACCGAGGGCGGTGACGGCCGGTGGGCCGGCTTCCAGCCGGCCTTCTCACGCCAGGGCGCGCGTCCGTCCCCTCAATCGCGTTCAGGGCTTCTTGTCGAGCGCCGCTCACATCCGCTCGATCGTCTCCGCGATCAGGCGGGCGCCGAAGCCCGTCGGGCCGGCGATGTAGCAGCCCTTGTCCTTGTCGGTCGCGTGGGTGCCGGCGATGTCGATGTGCGCCCAAGGGATGCCGGCGTCGACGAAGTGCGAGAGGAAGGCCGCGCCCTGGATGGGGTGGGCCTCGCGCACGGGCGCGCTGTTGACGATGTCGGCGACGGGCGACTTCATCATCGCGTTGTACTCGGCGTGGTGCGGCAGGCGCCAGACGCGCTCGCCCGACGCCTCCGCCCCGGCGTCGACCTTGGCCCGCAGGTTGTCGTCGTCGCACCACAGGCCGGCGTAGACCGAGCCGAGCGCGACCACCACGCCGCCCGTCAGGGTCGCCATGTCGATGATGGCGGCCGGGCGTTCCTTGTCGCAGGCCCAGCACAGGCCGTCGGCCAGCACCAGGCGCCCCTCGGCGTCGGTGTTGGTGACCTCGACCGTCACGCCGTTGCGGAAGGTCAGGACGTCGTCGGGCCGGTAGGCCTCGTCGGAGATGGAGTTCTCCGCGCAGACGAGCAGTGCCACGACGGGGAAGTTGGGCTTGACGGTGGTGGCGATGGCCTGCATCGCGCCGAGCACGGCGCAGCCGCCGTCCTTGTCGCGCTTCATCCCCTTCATGCCGTTGTTGACCTTCAGGGACAAGCCGCCGGTGTCGTAGGTGATCGTCTTGCCGACCAGCACGACGGGGTCCTTGGACTTGCCACGGGCGGGGGTGTACTCCAGCCGGATCATGCAGGGCTTGTTCTCGCTGGCCTTGCCCACGTTGATCAGGCCGGTCAGGCCCTGCTCCTCCAACTGGCGGCCCTGCACCACCGTGCACTTCATGCCCGTGCGCCGGGCCAGTTTGCGTGCCTCGCCGGCCATCCAGGCGGGGGTGGCGACGTTCGGCGGCGTCTGCGAGAGCGTGCGGGCCAGGTTTGACCCGTCCGCCATGCCCAGGCCGCGGTCGATGCCGGCGCGGAAGCGGGCGTCGTCGCAGTGGACGCTCAGGCGCGCCCGCTCCTTGCGCGTCGTGGCCGAGCCGCGCAGGTCGTCGTAGTGCCACGCGATCAGGCCCAGGCCCTCGCCCGCGGCCGAGGCGCACGCGTACAGGTCGACCTTCGCCTTGCCCTTCGGCAGACGCCCCAGGGCGTGGTGGAACGCCAGTTCGGCCGAGTCGGCCTTGGCCCGCGCCAGCGCCCGGCCCACCCCGGCCGCCGCCAGACGCACCGCGTCGACGGTGAACGCGTCCTTGTCGCCCAGGCCCACCACCAGCACCCGCTCGTAGCCCTTGCCCGGGAACGCCTCGACGACCGTGCCCGCCTCGCCGGTGGCCTCGGCCCGCTCGGCGGCCGCCGCGGCCTGCCCGGAAGGGTCGAGCCTGCGCGAATCGGGATCGAGTTTCTCACCCTTGAACTGACCGAGGACGAGGACGCGGGCCTGGCCACGCGTGACGGTGCGGACGGATTCGAACATGCGAGACCTTTCCGGGGGCGACGGGCGCCCGAACTGTTCAGATATTGGACAATACCGGAACAGCACTCTGCCGGTTGCGTCCTCGTTCGTTCTATGCCGCGAGCCGGCCGGAGTCCCGTTCGCCCGCCTGATCGTCGAGTTGTTCGATGCTCCAGCGGACGATGTCGCGGACGGTGACGATGCCGACGCAGCGGCGCTCGCGGTCGACGACGGGCAGGCACGAGATGCGCTGGTCGAGCATGACCCGGGCCGCGGCCCGCAGCAGCGTGCTCGGCCGGACCGACACCAGTTTGCGCGACATCACCTGGTGGGCGCGCCGCTCGAGCGAGGCCACGTCGGCCGAGCGCTCGGCCATCTTGCCCACGAAGGGCGAGACGGTGGCCAACAGGTCACGGTCGGAGATGACGCCGAGCGCCGTGCCGTCCGGCCCGCACACGACGAGGTGGTGGAACCGGTGGGCGTCGAAGATCGCGCGGACCTGGGCCATGGTGGTGTCCATGGGGATGGACACCACGGGCTCGGTCATCAGGTCGGCGACGGTTGTGGGCGGGGCGGGGGTGGCGGGCGTCTTGGGGGCGGTGGTGGGCATGGCGAGTCCTCGCTTATCGGTATCGGCCGGGCGCGGGCGTCGCTACACTCGCGCCATGAAGACCGGGGCTGACGGTGATTCGGGCGGGCCGTTCGGGCCGGACGCGCTGTGGGCGCCCTGGCGCCTGGCCTACCTCGAGTCGATCGGATCGTCCGAGAACCCCGCCCCCGCCGCCGGACGAGCGCCGGACGCGTCCGCCTCCGGCAGTTTCCTGGCCGACTACTGGGCCAGCCCCGAGCGAGACCGCGAGCACCACGTCATCGTCCGCACCGGCCGCGGCATGATCCTGCTCAACCGATACCCCTACGCCAACGGCCACCTGCTCGTCGCCCTCGGCGACGCCCGCCCCACCCTGCTCGACTACGACCCCGACCAGCGCGCCGCCCTGTGGGCCCTCGTCGACCGGGCAATGGCGCTGGTCGAGCGGGTGCTCGAGCCCCAGGGCGTCAACGTGGGCATCAACCAGGGCGCGGCCGCCGGCGCGGGCGTGCCCGGCCACCTGCACGCCCACCTCGTCCCGCGCTGGGGCGGCGACACGAACTTCATGA
>CAZFSO010000034.1:0-4470 GCA_964522095.1 uncultured Phycisphaeraceae bacterium
TTTGGCGAGCCGCGCGGCTTGGAGGTACCAGGCGACGGGGCGGGAGATGATCTGGCGTCGGTGAAGGCGGGGAGGATGGGACTGGTCCTGGGCGTGCTCCAGGTAGAGGTTCTCGAGGGCGTGGTCGGTGGCGATCTTGAAGCGGCGCCAGGCGGCGCGGGCGGAGGTGGCGATGGCGCCGCGTCGGGGGGCGAGGAGCATCGAGACGAAGAAGATCGCGCCGGCGGTCAGGACGATGGCGGCTCCGGCGGGGGCGTCGGGGGCCAGGGCGGAGATGGCCGCGCCGAGGTAGCCCGAGACCGCGCCGATCAGCGCGCCCAGGGCAACCATGCGGGCGGAGCGGTCGGTCCAGAAGCGGGCCGCGGCAGGCGGGATGATGAGCAGGGCGATCACCAGCACGATGCCGACGGCCTGGATGCCCGCGACCGTGACCAGCACGACCAGCGTGAGCAGGGCGAGGTCGAGCAACTGCACGGGCAGGCCGATCGACCGCGCGAAGGGCGCGTTGAAGGCGAGCAGGCGCAGTTCCTTGAACAGCAGCGCGCCGAGGAGCAGGGCGCCCAGGGCGAGCGCGCCCATGAGGGCCGCGTCGCGGGGCAGCATCGCGGCGGTCTGGCCGAAGACGAAGTGCTGCAGGCCGGCCGCCGACCCCTGCGGGCTTCGCTGGACGTAGGACAGGAGCACCACGCCGAGCCCGAAGGTCACCGAGAGCGTGATGCCGATGGCGGCGTCCTCCTCCAACCGGGTCAGGCGGTTGATGGCGTGCATGGCCAGGGCGCCCAGCACGCCCGCGACCGCGGCGCCCAGCAAGAGGATCGGCAGCGACTTGCCCGTCACGCCCAGCGCCGCGGCCACCAGGTAGGCCGAGGCGACTCCGGGGAGCATGGCGTGGGCGATGGCGTCGGCGGTCAGGGAGCGCTTGCGCAGCAGGGCGAACGAGCCGACGACGCCGGAGGCCAGGCCGAGCAGCGTGACGCCGAGGATGACGGTGGTGGTGTTGAAACCCGCGCGCAGGGTGAGGACCGTCCAGAGGTCGGAGAGAAAGGATGGGTCGGGCGGGGGTTGCATGGGGCTGTGTTCGGCGAAGGCGGGACGCCTGCGCCACCGGGATCAGGAGCGGCCGGAGGCGAGGTGGGCGACTTCGGAGAGCAGGGTGAGTTTGCCGGCGTAGGTGCGGCGGACGTTCTCGTCGGTGAAGGCCTCCGCGACGGGGCCCTGGGCGATGACGCGGGTGTTGAGCAGCAGGCAGCGGTCGAAGTACGCGGGCACGGTGGTCAGGTCGTGGTGGACGCAGACGACGGTCTTGCCCCGGTCGCGCAGGCTCTTGAGCAGGTCGACGATGGTGCGCTCCGTGGCGGCGTCGACGCCGGCGAAGGGCTCGTCCATGAAGTAGAGGTCGGCCTCCTGCGTCAGCGCGCGGGCGAGGAAGACGCGCTGCTGCTGGCCGCCCGAGAGTTGCGAGATCTGGCGGTGGGCCAGGTCGGCCATGCCGACCTGCGCGAGCGCGTCGTGGGCGGCCCGCTTGTGCTTCCTGGACACGGGCAGGCACCAGCCGATCTTGCGGTAGCGCCCCATGGCGACGACGTCGAGGGCGGAGACCGGGAAGTCCCAGTCCACCGACTCGCGCTGGGGCACGTAGGCGATGCGGTCGCGGGCCTTGCGCAGCGGGCGGCCCCAGAACTCGACGATGCCGGTGGCCTTGGGCAAGAGGCCCAGGCAGGCCTTGATCAGCGTGGACTTGCCCGCGCCGTTGGGCCCGACGACGGCCGTCAGCGAGGCGGGCGGGGCGTCGAAGTCGATCGACCAGAGCACGGGCTTGCGCTCGTAGGCCACGGTCAGCGCGTGCACCGACAGCGGGTTGTCCGCCGAGTGCTCGGGCATCGGGTCCAGGCGGGAGCGGCTCGGGTTGGGCGCGGCGGTGGTCACGGGCTGCTCATGGGGCGTCGTCGGACCGTTCCTCGGGCGGGGGCATGCGCCCGCCGAGGGCCGTGACGATGGTGCGGAGGTTGTGCTCGATCATGCCCAGGTAGGTCCCCTCGGGCGTGCCGGCGGGTCCCATGGCGTCGGAGTAGAGGCTGCCCCCCAGGGCGACCCCGTGGCCGCGTGCGCGGGCGCCGGCGATCAGCGCGTTGATGTTGCGGTCCGAGACGGAGGTTTCCGCGAACACCGCCGGGATGCGCCGGTCCGCGAGCAGCGCGACGAGGCGTTCGACGTCGCGCACGCCCGCCTCGGACTCGGTCGACAGGCCCTGCACGGCGTGGACCTCGATGCCGTAGCGGCGGGCGAAGTAGTTGAACGCGTCGTGGGCGGTGACCAGCACCCGCTGCGGCTCGGGGATGGTGGCGACGGCCGCCACGGCGTGCTCGTGCAGGCGGCGGATCCGACCCTGATAGTTGGCGGCGTTGGCGTGGTAGAACCCGGCGTTGTCGGGGTCGGCCTCGGCTAGGGCGTCGGCGATGGCGCCGGTGACTTCGAGCCAGGCGAGCGGGTCCATCCAGAGGTGCGGGTCGGCCTGGCCGGGGTAGTCCGGGTCTTCGATGAGCAGGTCGGCGGGGACGTCCTCGGCGACGCGGACCACGGGGGTGCCGCGGGCGGCGATGCGGTCGAACGCGTCGGCCATGCGCCCTTCGAGGTGGTGGCCGTTGGCGAGCACGAGGTCGGCTTCGAGCAGCGCGGCCATGTCGGTGCGGGTGGGCTTGAAGAGGTGGGGGTCGACGCCCTCGCCCATCAGCGAGACCACCGAGGCGTGCGGGCCGGCGATCTCCCGTGCGGGGTCGGCGATCATGGCGGTGGTGGCCACCACCCGGAACCGGGGCTGGCCGTCGGCCGGGGCGGGCTCGTCCCGGCAGGCGGGCGTGAACAGGAGCAGCGCGGCGAGGAGAAGGCGGAGCATGGGCGGATTGTAGCATCGGCTACATTTCCCGCAAGCCCCGCGGCCGGGCGTCGGCGTACCGTCGGGGCATGAACCCAGTCATCGAGCAGATGCACGCCCACCGGTCGATCCGCCGCTTCACCGACGAGCCCGTGCCGGACGCGGCGGTGGTCGATGCGGTGCGGGCCGGGCAGATGGCGTCGAGCAGTTCGGCCCTGCAGGCGTACGCGGTGATCCGGGTCCGCGACGCGGCGGCCCGGACGGCGATCGCCGAGTTGGCCGGGCCTCAGGAGAAGGTGGTGCGCTGCGGGGCGTTCCTGGTGGTCTGCGCGGACACGCGCCGGCACCGGCTGCTGTGCCGGCGGGCGGGGGCGGCCTGGGCCAGCACCTTCGAGAACTTCCTCGTCGGGGTGGTCGACGCGTCGCTGTTCGCTCAGAACCTTGCGCTGGCGTTCGAGTCGATGGGCTTCGGCGTGTGCTACGTCGGCGGCGTGCGCAACGACCTGGCCCGGGTGCGCGACCTGCTGCGCCTGCCCGAGGGCGTGTTCCCGCTGTACGGGCTGTGCGTGGGCGTCCCGGCCGAGGCGCCCGTGGCCCGGCCGCGACTGGACCCCGGGGCGGTGCTGTTCGACGACGCGTACCCGGACGACGAGACGCTCCTGGCAGGCGTCGAGCGGTACGACGGCGTGTACCGGGCCTACCTGGCCGAGCGCGGAGCGCCGGCCCGGGGCTGGTCGGACGCGGTCGTCGCGACCACGAGTTCGGGGCACCGGGGCGACGCGGGGGCGTTCTACGCCTCGCAGGGTGCGCGGCTGGGCTGAGTCAGGGCGTCTGACGCTTGCGTCCGACGAAGGCGAACCACTCTTCGGGCGTGAACAGGACCAGGCCGCGCTCCACGGCCGAGCGGACGAGTTCGGCCCGGTTGCGGAAGTTCATCTTGCGGTGCAGGCTCTCGAGGTGGCGTTCGACGGTTTTGGGTGAGCGTCCCATGTCGTCGCCGATGTCGGCGACCGTTTTGCCGGCGGCGAGGTGGTAGAAGACCTCGAGTTCGCGGGGAGTCAGGCCGGCCAGGTCGCCCAGGTCGGGGACGCGGGCGAGGGGCAGGGGGGCTTCCGTGGCCTGCCGGGCGTTGTCGAGGGCGAGCACGCAGAACGTGCCGCGGACGGTGAAGGCGTCGGGGTCGAGCGGCCAGACGCGGGTGACGCAACGCTGGCCGCGGAGGAGTTGGGCGTAGGCGACGGGGCGTTCGTCGTCGATCGCGGGGCGGTCGAGGGCCTCGCGCTCCCGGGCGGCGTGGGGGGCCATCACGGCCTCCAGGCCGGTGGCGTTCAGGGCTTCCTGAGTGCGCCCGGCCAGTCGGGCGAACTGCTCGTTGCACCAGAGAAGGCGGTGCCGGCTGTCCCGCGCGACGGCCGCCAGACGGGGCAGCCCGTCGAAGGGCGCAAAGGCCTGCGGCGACATGACGACAGCGGCATCCGTCTGGTGCGGCATAGGGAGGTCTCCGGCAACGGGCGGGGGGAGGATGGGGGAGGATGAAAGGTGCCCGTTGGGTCCAGAATACCACAGTTTCGGGTGGTGGTGGGGCATGTTTCCCCCAT
>CAZFSO010000034.1:4570-14211 GCA_964522095.1 uncultured Phycisphaeraceae bacterium
CCGTTGGGTCCAGAATACCACAGTTTCGGGTGGTGGTGGGGCATGTTTCCCCCATGGCCCGGTGCGGCTCTGCAATTGGGGGAATATGCCCTCTTCGCCGGTCGCGGCGGGCGCGGCGTGGTGGGGTGAAGGTCACGCCCCGAAAGGCATGTCCGTCGCCGCGGGTGGGAGTGGAGTGTGGTTCGGGTCCGTGTCGGGATCATGACCCCGGAGGGGTCACGGCCGCGTGGCGCAGCCGTCACCTCTTCGGGGTGAAGGATGGTTTGGAGGGGCCTGTGGTCCGCGGGTTGCGCTGCGCCTCACCCGCGGCTACTGGCGGTCGCCCCTCCCGGGCGAGGGCGAGGGAGTCCGGCGCGGGCTGTGTTGCGCTTCAGCGGTGTCACTCGCGTGCGTGGCGGGGGTCGACCAGGGCGAGCCACTGGTCGCTGGTGAAGGAGACCAGGCCGCTGTCGACCGCGTCGCGGACGAGTTGGGCTCGGTTGGTGTAGCCCATCTTGCGGTGGATGTTCTCGATGTGGCGCCCGATGGTCTTCTCGGACCGGAAGAGGGTGCGGGCCACGTCGGCGGCGCTCATGCCGGTGGCGAGGTAGTAGAAGACCTCGAGTTCGCGGGGGGAGAGGACGGCCAGGCGGCCCAGGTCGGCGGTGCGGGCGAAGTCGACCTCGGTGTCGCCCAGGTTGGGCGAGTCGGTCAGGCGCGTGATGAGGATGAAGTACCCCTCGTGGCCGAAGTACTCGGGGTCGAGCGGCCAGGCGCGGGTCAGCCAGCGCTTGCCGACCCAGAACTGCTGGTGGACGTGCACCCGGCCCTCGGCGACGTCGTCGCGCAGGAAGCGGATGCGCTCCTCGGCCTGCTCGCGGGTCATGGTGTCGTAGAGCGTGGTCCCGACGAGTTGATCGGGGGTCGACTTCATGTTGCGGGCGTAGGCCCGGTTGCACCAGACCAGGCGCATGTTCTCGTCGCGTGCGGCGGCGCAGACGTCGGGGTCGTTGACGATGGGCGAGATGGACGCCGGCGACATGGCCGTGAACATCTGGACGGGGTGGTCTTCGGTCACTGGGCCCTCCTGTCCGGCGCCGTTATGGGGCCTGGGACAGGGTATCGCGCGGTGCCGCCGGAATTCTGGGGGAAACCCCAAGGAACGGTCCAAGTTGGGGGAGATGCCGCAGGTTTCGCGGGGCGGCCTCCGGTGTTGGCGCGCTGGAGGCGTGCCTGGGCATCGCGCGGTCAGAGCCCGATCCACGGCGGCGGGCCGGGCTCGGGGCGGACGAAGCCCTCGGGCAGGTCGGCGTCGGGGTCGTTGGGGTCGATGCTGACGACCTTGCCGTCCTTCCAGACCCAGAGGAGGGTGTTGGTCCAGGCGGCGATCTGGAATGCCCGCTGACCCGCTTTGCGCATGGCGGTGTTGATGATCTCGTCGGACTCGAGGGCCCCGATCCGTCCGGGCAGTTCGGGGGTCATCGTCACTCTCCCGTATCCAGCACCGCCATGAAGGCCTTCTGGGGGATGTTGACCGAGCCGATGGACTTCATCTTCTGCTTGCCGCGTTTCTGGGCTTCGAGGAGTTTGCGTTTGCGGCTGACGTCGCCGCCGTAGCACTTGGCGGTGACGTCCTTGCGGTAGGCCTTGATGGTTTCGCGGGCGATGATCTTGCCGCCGATGGCCGCCTGGATGGGGATCTCGAACTGGTGGCGGTCGATCTGCTTGCGCAGGCGGATGAGCAGTTGGCGGCCGCGCTGTTCGGCGCGGTCTCGGTGGCAGATGAGGCTGAGGGCCTCGACGGGGTCGCCGTTGATGAGGATGGAGACCTTGACGAGGTCGTCGGCGTTGTAGCGGATGACCTCGTAGTCCATGGTGGCGTAGCCGGAGGTCATGCTCTTGAGTTTGTCGTAGAAGTCGTAGATGATCTCGGCGAGGGGGATCTCGAAGGTGAGCATGTCGCGGGCGGTGGAGACGAAGGTCTGGTTCTTGAAGATGCCGCGGCGGTCCATGCAGATCTTCATGATCTCGCCGATG
Source organism: uncultured Phycisphaeraceae bacterium (assembly GCA_964522095.1). GTDB lineage: Bacteria > Planctomycetota > Phycisphaerae > Phycisphaerales > UBA1924 > UBA6054. The sequence goes on from CAZFSO010000034.1 coordinate 6,587, forward strand.
TACTCCTTGGGGGTCATGATCTCGACGCGGCAGATGGGCTCGTAGAAGTCGACGATCTCGCCGGCGTTGGGCAGGTCGGCGGGGTTGTGGATCTCCTTCTCGACGATCTCGCCGCCCTTGGCGCGCATGGTGATCTTGTAGGACACGGTGGGGGCGGTCTGGACGACCTCGACGCCCGCCTCGCGTTCGAGGCGTTCCTGGATGATGTCCATGTGGAGCAGGCCGAGGAAGCCGCAGCGGAAGCCGAAGCCCAAGGCCTCGGAGTGGACGGGCTGGAAGGTGAACGAGGCGTCGTTGAGGCTGAGGCGCTCCATGCCGTCGCGGAGTTCCTCGAAGCCCGAGCCGGGCTTGTCGGTGGTTGCGGGGTAGAAGTCGCAGAAGACCATCTGCTGGGGCGGCGCGTAGCCGGAGAGGGCCTCTTCCGCGGGGTCGTGGTCGATGGTGATGGTGTCGCCGACGCGGACGTCGCCGAGGGTCTTGATGTTGGCGACGAGGTAGCAGGTCTCGCCGGGGCCGACGTCTTTCACCTTGACGGGCTTGGGTGTGTACTTGCCCAGTTCGGTGACCTGGAAGGTGCGTTCCAGGCCCATCATGCGGATCTTGTCGCCGTGGCGGAGGTGCCCGTCGAAGACGCGGCAGTAGACGATGACGCCGCGGTAGTCGTCGTAGACGGCGTCGAAGATCAGGGCGCGGGTCTTGGTGGTGACGGGCTTGCGCGGGGCGGGCAGGCGCTCGCAGATGGCGGCGAGCAGTTCGGGCACGCCCTGGCCGGTCTTGGCCGAGACCTGGATGCACGAGGCGGCGTCGAAGCCGAGGACCTGCTCGACCTCGTCGGCGATCTCCTCGGGGCGCGCGCCGGGCAGGTCGATCTTGTTGAGGACGGGGACGATCTCCAGGTCCTGCTCGACGGCCAGGTAGGCGTTGACGACGGTCTGGGCCTCGACGCCCTGGGACGCGTCGACGAGCAGCAGCGCGCCCTCGCACGCCTTGAGGGCGCGGGAGACCTCGTAGCCGAAGTCCACGTGCCCCGGCGTGTCGATGAAGTTGAGCATGTACGCCTCGCCGTTGTGCACGTGCTGCACGGTGACGGCCGAGGCCTTGATGGTGATGCCGCGCTCGCGCTCCAGGTCCATCGAGTCGAGCAGTTGCTCCTTGGCCTCGCGCGCGGTGACGGCGTTGGTGGCCTGGAGCAGGCGGTCGGCCAGGGTGGACTTGCCGTGGTCGATGTGGGCGATGATGGAGAAGTTCCGGATGTGCAACTGCGTTCCCTGTCTGGCGTACCGGCTTTTGGTTGCGTCGGTCGGGCCGGCGCAAGCGGGGGCGGGGGGGGTGGGGGGCCTTGGGCGGTGGTCTGGGAGGGGCCGGGGCGTCGCCGGTCCACCGCGTGATCTTAGACCCGAACAGAGGCCGCGAAACCCATCCGTCCGCGCGACCGGGCGTGCGCGGCGGACCCTCAGGCGGGCTTCTCGGCGGTCAGGAGCCAGACGGGCGGGCAGGCGACAAAGCGGTGCGGGTCGGCCGAGGCGTCTTGCCAGAGTGCGTCGAACTCGCGCCTGGTTGCCGCGTCCAGGTGTCCCGACTCGACCAGGCGGGGCAGGAAACTCTTCCAGAAACTGTCGGGCCAGTCCCACATCGGCTCGCCCGGGCGGGCGACGCGGGTGACGACCTCCAGGCGGCGCACGGTCAGGCCGGCGTCCGCGGCGAGGCGGGGGGCGCGGCCCATGACGTCGGGGTCGCCGCCCCGGGCGCGGATCGCGGCGTCGACGGCTTCCACCACGCGGTCGAAGACCGGCTCGCGCGGGGCCAGGGCGAAGTTGCGGTAGTTGAAGTAGTCGAAGAGCACCAGGAATCCGCCCGGGCGCAGCAGCCCGGCGGCCGACGCCACGACCCGGGCCGGGTCCTTCACGAAGCAGAGGACCCATCGGGCGAAGGCGGCGTCGAAGCCGGCTTGCCGGTCCGCGCGGTCGATGGCCGGCGCGAGGTCGTGCACGTCGCCGGCGTGGGCGGACAGGTTGGTCAGGCCCAGGCCGGCCGCCCGGCGGCCGGTGACCTCGACGAAGGCGGCCGACTCGTCGACGCCCACGACGCGGCCGGACGGGCCGACGAGTTGCGCGAGGTCGGCGGCGGCGTAGCCCGGGCCGCAGCCGACGTCGAGGACGCGCGAGCCGGCGCGGATGCCGGCGTCGAGCCAGAGGCGGTGTGTGGTGTCGGCCCACAGGCGGTGCTGGAGGCCGAGGCGGTCGAGTTCGACCGGGTCGGTGCCGAGGACGTAGGCGTCGCTGCTGGCCATATGGCGGATGCTAGCGGGGCGGCGGACGGGCGCGGCGAGGGTGCGGGGAGCGAGGGGGCGCCTGGACGGGGGGCGGGGGGGCGGGCTGGGGTGGGGCCGGCCGGCAATGATGCCCCGTGACGCGGCCGACGGACGAAACGCGGGCGGACGAGGGCACGCCGCCGGAGCGGGGGGCGGGGCCGATGGGCGTTCCGTTCCGGGCGGTGCGCGGCGCGGCGGGCGGGGTGAGCGGGGCGGCGCGTTCGTTCACGCCGCGGTCGATGCCGCTGTTCGCGGCCCGCAACTACCAGTACGAGTTGCTCAGTTCGTTCTACCTGCCGTTCCTGCTGGCGGTGGTGGACTCGACGATCATCGCGGTGGTCGCGAAGAACGCGTTCGAGGGGGTGGTGTCGCCGGGGAACCTGAACCTGGTGGTGGCGGTGCTGACGGCGTCGACGTCGTTCGCCAACATCGTGAGTTTCGCGTGGGTGCGCCTGGCGCACGGTCGTGACAAGGTGCGGTTCATCAACGGGCTGCAACTGGGGATGATCGTGACGGTGGCGCTGATCGGGCTGGTGCCGCGGGACGCGTTCGGGCTGTCGGCGCTGGTGGTGCTGGTGCTGCTGGCGCGGTTCTGCTGGGCAGGGTTCGTGACGCTGCGGACGACGGTGTGGCGTCAGAACTACCCGCGCGACCTGCGGGCGCGGGTGACGGGCAAACTGTCGACGATCCAGGTGCTGTCGGTGGCGGTCCTGGGGTTCGGGCTCGGGATGGCGATGGACCTGGACGAGCGGGCGTTCCGCGTGTTCTTCCCCGTGGGCGCGTGCCTGGCGCTGACGGGGGTGTGGGCGTGGAGCCGCGTGCGGGTGCGGCGCGGGCCGGCGCTGGTGGGGTCCGAGCGCGTCAGCGGCGGGCAGGGCGCCGGCCCGTCGATCAGCCCGTTGTCGATCGTGCGTCTGCTGCGTCAGGACCGGCGGTACGCGTCGTACATGGGCTGCATGATGGTGCTGGGCCTGGGCAACCTGATGGTCAGCCCGGTGCTGGTGATCGCCCTGCGCGACCTGTTCGAGATGGAGTACCTGGGCGGGATCCTCATCGCCAACTCCCTGCCGATGGCGATGATGCCCCTGAGCATCCCCCTGTGGGCCCGCGTGCTCGACCGGGTGCACGTGATCGAGTTCCGGGCGATCCACTGCTGGTTCTTCGTGACGACCTCGGTGATCATCACGATCGCGGCGGTGACGCGGTCGCCGGGGCTGCTGTACCTCTCGGCGATTATCCAGGGTTTGGCGTTCGGGGGCGGCGTGCTGGCGTGGAACCTCGGGCACCTGGACTTCGCGCCCGCCCACCGGGCCAGCGAGTACATGGGCGTGCACGTGACTTTGACGGGCCTGCGGGGGCTGATGGCGCCGTTCCTGGCGGTGGGGATCTGGCGGGGGCTGGAGCACCTTTCGCCGGGGGCGGGGGCGTGGACCTTCGCGTTCTGCGCGGGCCTGTCGGCGGTGGGGGGGATCGGGTTCTGGCGTTTGCGCAACGCGCGCCGGCGCGAGTTGCTGGCGGATCCCGAGAAGCGGGCCGAGGCCAGGGCCGACGGCCCGGCGGTGGAGACGCCGCGGTAGTCCGGTCAGTGGCGGAAGTGTCGCACGCCCGTCGTCAGGCAGGTCACCCCGTGCTTCTCGCACAGGGCGGTGGTCTCGTCGTCGCGCTTGGAGCCGCCGGGGTGGACGATGGCTTTGACGCCGGCGTCGATGAGGATCTGGGGGCCGTCGGGGAAAGGGAAGAAGGCGTCGGAGACGGCGATGGCGCCCTTGGCCAGTTCACCCGCCTTGCGGACCGCGCCCAGGCAGGATGCCACGCGGTCCATCTGGCCCGCGCCGGCGCCGAACAGGCGGACGGCGGCGCCGTCCGGGCCGCCGACGAGGACGGCATTGCTGGACAGGGCCCGGCAGACGGTCTCCAGCACGGCGCCGGCCCGCAGGGTGTCGTCGGTCGGCTTGGGCCCGGCGGCGTGGGTCCAGGAGGCGGGGTCTGGCACGGTCAGGTCGCGCTCCTGGACCAGCAGGCCGCCGGGGAGGAACTTGTGCTCGGTCCGCACGTCGGGCGCGGCGTCGCCGACTTCGAGCAGGCGGACCATCTTCCAGCGGGCCATCAGCGTCTCGGCGGCGTCGGCGTGGAAGGACGGGGCGATGACCACCTCGAAGAAGGTCCCCTCGGCGGCGATGCGCTGCGCGGCGGCGTGGTCCACCGGCGCGGTCAACGCCAGGATGCCGCCGAACGCGGCCATCGGGTCGCCGGCGATGGCCATGTCCACCGCGGTCCGCGCGTCGTCCGCGGCGGCGGCGCCGCAGGGGTTGGTGTGCTTGACCACCACGGCGCACGTGCGGCCCGAGGCGGCGTGCATCGCGCGTGCCAGTTCCAGGGCGGCGCTGGCGTCGTTGAGGTTGTTGTAACTCAGCGCCTTGCCGTGCAGTTGGCGGGCGCTGACCAGCGTGCCCCTGGGGGGGTTGGGCAGGCGGTAGAGGGCGGCCTGCTGGTGCGGGTTCTCGCCGTAGCGGAGTTCGTCGACCCGCTCGTAGGACAGCGTCAGGCGGGCGGGGGTGGGGTCGTCCTGTCCCGCGAGGTGGGCCGAGATGGCGGCGTCGTAGGCGGCGGTGCGCCGGAAGGCGCCGAGGGCCAGGCGCCGGCGCAGGGCCAGCGTGGTCGAGCCGTCGTGGGCGTCGAGGTCGGCCAGCAGGTCGTCGTACTGCGACGGATCGGTGACGACGGCGACCGCTGCGAAGTTCTTGGCCCCCGAGCGGATCATCGACGGGCCGCCGATGTCGATCTGCTCGATCGCCTCGGCCTCGGTCACGCCGGGCCGGGCGACGGTGGCCTCGAAGGGGTAGAGGTTCACGCAGACCAGGTCGATCGGCGCGATGTCGTGGGCGGCCATCGCGTCGGCGTGGCTGCGCAGGTCGCGCCGGCCGAGCAGCCCGCCGTGGACCTTGGGGTGCAGGGTCTTGACGCGCCCGTCGAGCATCTCGGGAAAGCCGGTCACTTCCTCGATGCCGGTGACGGGGACGCCGGCCTCGGCGATGGCCTTGGCGGTGCCGCCGGTGGAGATCAGCACGACCCCGCGGGCGTGGAGGGCGCGGGCCAGGTCGATCAGGCCCGCCTTGTCGGACACGGACAGCAGGGCCCGGCGCAGCGGCACGCGGTCGAGGGCGGGAGTGGCGGGGTGGGGTTCGGTGCTGGCGGCGGGGGTCATGGCGGATTGTTGGACGAAAAAAGCCCGGACGGGGTCCGGGCGTGTGCGGCGTGCGTGAAAGCCGGGCTCAGCGGGGCGAGAAGCGGGCGACCGCGCCGTCGGCGCTGACGGCGTAGATGTCGCCGTTCTCCAGGGTGTCGGCCCGCAGGCCGGAGAGGCCCTCGAACCGGGCCCGGGCGATCAGGTCGCCCCGGTCGGCGTCGACGCGGAGCAGTTCCATGCCGGTCCAGACCATGAGGTCGCCGTCGTTGGTGGCGACGACCCACCCGCCGATCCTGGGGTTGGACCAGCGGACCTCGCCGCTGACCGAGTCGATGGCGGCCAGGCCGGTGTCGGCGGTGGTGACGATGAGCGCGTCGCCGACGAGGACGGGCTCGACGGTGACGGGGGCGGAGGTGCGCAGGCGCCAGAGGCGCCGGCCGTCGGCGATGTCGAAGGCGTACACGGACTGGTCGGAAGAGGCGATGAAGAGCAGTTCGCCGTCCGAGACGGTCCAGTCGTCGGGGCCGCCGGCGATGCGGGCGGAGGAGACGGTGCGTGCGTCGTCGACGGTGAGGGTGCGGACGTCGCCGAGGGTGCTGATGCCGGTGACGCGCTCGTCGTCGATCTTCAGGGGGGTGGTGTTGATCTGGCCCTGAAACTGGTATTCCCAGAGGCGCAGGTCGCGCCGGGTGTCCAGGCAGACCAGGCGTCCGGCGGCGGTGGCGAAGACGGCGCGGTGGTCGAAGAAGACCGGGCGGGTCGTGGCGATGTCGTGGACGCCGTGCCGGGCGAGGGTGTTGCCCGTGCGCATGTCGAACTCGAACAGTTCGGTCTCGTTGGTGACGAACAGCGAGTCGCCGTGGCGGGTGTTGCCCAGGAAGCGGGTGTTGGTCTCGGCGACCTGGATGTTCCAGCGCAGCCGTCCGGTGGGGGCCTCGATGACCGAGACCATCGCGCCCGTGTCCTGGACGACGACGAGGTCCTCGTAGGCGTCGGCGAAGGCGATCGCCCCGCCCCTGGTGCGCGGCGGGCGGCTGGTCCACTCCCAGCGGTAGCCCAGGCCCGCCCACGCCTCGTGGTCGACCTCGAACGGCACGGCGGCCGGCGCCGGGGCGCGATCGGCCGCGGGCTGGGTGCCCGAGCAGGCCGGGACCAGGACGCCCGCGCCGGCAAGGGCCAGCAGGGCGAGGGCTCGCGTGGGGCGGGTCGTCATCGTGGTGCACTCCGGTGGTCGGGGATCAAAGGCTTTCCCGGTTCGGGGGCGGGCAAGGGGGGCAGTATAGAGGAGCGGGAGGCGGGGGTGCAGGTCGAGACGGGGTTCCGGCGCACGGTCGCTGGTGCGCCAACCATTGGGCATGTTCACCGGGATCGTGCGGGCCGTGGGGCGAGTCGTCAGCGTGGAGGCTTCGGCGGCTGGCCGGCGGGTGGTCATCGACCCCGGGGGGTGGGACCACCGGCCCGCGCCGGGCGACTCGGTGGCGTGCTCGGGGTGCTGCTTGACGGTGGTCGAGCCGCTGGAGACCTCCGGCGGGCGCCTGGTCTTCGACGCCGTGCCCGAGACCCTGGCCAAGACCACGCTCGCGTCGTGGGTCGCGGGCGACGGCGTGAACCTGGAGGCCGCGGCCCGGGTCGGCGACCGGCTCGACGGCCACCTCGTGCAGGGGCACGTCGACACGGTGGGCACGGTCGAGCGGGTCGAGACGGGGACCGACCGACGCCTCCGCGTGCGGGCGCCGGCCGAGTTCGGACGCTACCTCGTGCCCAAGGGTTCGATCGCGGTGGACGGGGTGTCGCTGACGCTCGCGGCGGTGGGGCCGGCGGGCGGGGACGAGGGCGCGTGGTTCGAGGTGGCGCTGATCCCAGAGACGCTGGTGCGGACCACGCTGGGTGCGCTGTCCGAGGATGGCCGTGTCAACCTGGAGTTCGACGTGACGACCAAGGCGGTGGCGCACCTGGTGGAGCACTATCTGAAGAGCGGGCGGTAGGGGGGGTGAGGAAGACGGGCTGGAAGCCCGTCCCACTGGGGAAAGCCCGTCCCGCCGGGGAGCCCGTCCACCTGGGATGGGTCAGGGGTGGCCGCCGTGGGGCTCGTAGCGCATGGTCTCGCGGACGGTGTTGTCGTCGTTC
>CAZFSO010000034.1:14311-22681 GCA_964522095.1 uncultured Phycisphaeraceae bacterium
GTGGCCGCCGTGGGGCTCGTAGCGCATGGTCTCGCGGACGGTGTTGTCGTCGTTCATGATGAGGACGACGGGGCGGTTGGCCTCGTACTCGGCGTCGTCCATCAGGGCGTAGTGCATGATGATGGCCTTGTCGCCGACCTCGAAGAGGTGGGCGGCGGCGCCGTTGAGTTCGATGACGCCCGAGCCGGGTTCGCCGCGGAAGACGTAGGTCTCCAGGCGGTTGCCGTTGCGGCAGTTGGTGACCAGGACGCGGTCGTTGACGCGCATGCCGCAGGCCTTGAGCAGGTCGGCGTCGATGGTGATCGACCCGACGTAGTGGGGCTTGGCCCCGGTGACGGTGGCCATGTGGATCTTGCTGTGCAGGACTTCTCTGAGCATCGGGGCTCCGCGTGCGCGCCCCTCCCCGGGGCCGGGAAATAGTAGGGACGGCCCGCCCTGCCCGTTCGCCGTAGTATCCGAACAACGCAGGAAACACGCACCCAAACGGGAGATCGCCCGATGCCTCAGACCGTCCGAATCGCAGCCCTGTCGGGGAGCCTGCGCCGAGAGTCGCACAACACGCGGCTGCTGCGGTTCGTTGCTGGCCGGATCCGGGGGGAGGCGGGGCTCGGGGGCGGCGGGGTTGGGGGAACGGGTGGGTTGGGCGGGGTTGAGATCGACGAGATCTCGCTGCTGGACCTGGACCTGCCGATGATGAACGAGGACCTGGAGCGCGAGCAGGGCCACCCGCCCGCCGTGCTGGAACTCAAGCGCCGGTTGATCGCGGCCGACGCGCTGCTCTTCGCCTCGCCGGAGTACAACGGGTCGCTGTCGCCGGCCTTGAAGAACGCGATCGACTGGGCGACGCGGCCACGCGAGGACGAGGCGCCGCTGGCGTGCTTCAAGGGCAAGGTGACTGGCCTGCTGAGCGCCTCGCCGGGCGTGCTGGGCGGGCTGCGGGGGCTCCGGCACCTGCGCCTGATCCTCAACCAGATCGGGGCGATCGTGCTGCCCGGCGAGTTCGCGCTGGCGTCCTGCCACGAGGGCTTCGACGAATCGGGCGGGCTGAAGAACGAGAACGCGGCCAGGCTGGCCGTGGGCGTGGGCGAGGCGGTGGTCAAGACGGCCCGGGCGCTGAAAAGCGCGGGCTGAGGAGGGTTCGGCGATGACGAAGGTTGGCGTGATCCTGTCCGGCTGCGGGCACCTGGACGGCTCCGAGATCCACGAGGCGACCAGCGTGCTGATCGCCCTGTCGCAGCGCGGGGTGGCGTACCGCTGCCTGGCGCCGAGCAAGCCCCTGGCGGTGGTCGACCACCGCACGGGCGAGGCCACCGGCGAGACGCGGGACGTGCTGACCGAGGCGGCACGCATCGCCCGCGGCGAGGTCGACGACCTGGCGAGCGTCAACGGGGCCGACTTCGACGCCCTGATCCTGCCCGGCGGGTTCGGGGCTGCCAAGAACCTGTGCACCTTCGCCGCCGAGGGCGCGGACTGCTCGGTGGACCCCGGGGTCGAGCGGGTGCTGCGGGAGGCGCACGGGGCGGGGCGTCCGATCGGCTTCGCCTGCATCGCGCCCGCGCTGGGCGCCCGGGTCTTCGGCGACCTCAAGCCGCTTCTGACGATCGGGAACGACCAGGGCACGGCGGCGGCCATCGAGAAGACCGGCGCCCGCCACCGCGCGGTGGACGTGACCGGCGTGGTGGCCGACGAGGAACGCCGGTTCGTGTCGACGCCGGCGTACATGGAAGAGACGAACCCGGGCGAGGTGTTCGAGGGCGTGTCGAAGATGGTCGAACGGGTGCTGGAGATGGTGGGGGCGGGGGCGGCGCGGTAGGGCGGCGCCTTGACCTTGGCGCGGGGGGCTGGTGGGGCCGGCTTGCAGCCGGCCTCTTGACGCCCAAGGCGCGAGCCCATCCCGTCGCTTGCGCTCCGGGCTATTTGAATCCCGGGATCTCTTGGTGGGGCCGGCCGGCCTCTTGGCGCCCAACGCCTCAGCCCTTCGGGCTGACGGGGGGCAGGTTGCCCCCCGCTCCAAAGATCACGGTGGGCTGGTAGCCCACCGCTCCAAGCAGAAGAGACGGAAGCGCCACCGTTCACAAACCGCGATCTGTGAGCCAAGCGCGTGCTCTTCGCAAGGCCGAAGAGCACGGCACCGGGCCGAAGAGCGCCGCGCCGGCTCCGAGTTCGAAACCTGATGGTGGTGTTCTCAGCCCAGCAGGCTGCGCAGGCGTTCGCCGAGGGTGAACTCGGTCAGGTCGCTGAGTTCGCCGGCGTCGAAGAACAGGCCGCCGCACCTGGGGCAGGCGTCGATCTCGACGTGGGGCTGGGCGGGGTCGCGGTGGACGCTCATGCGCGAGCGGTCGCGGGGGCAGAGCAGGGGCTGCGGGCGTTCGGCTGGCTCGTCGACGCCGAGGGTGTCGAGTTGGTCGAGGGTGCGCCGGTGTTCGTCCTTGAGCATGGCGCGTTTCAGGGCGTCGAGTTCGCCGCGGTCGAGCCACACGCCCGCGCAGGCCGGGCAGCGGTCGATGGCGACCTCGCCCAGCGTGATGCGGTGCATGGGCTCGCCGTCCTTGGGGCACGAGATCAGCCGGTCTTCCACGGGCGGGCTCCTACGGATTGGGTTCGGCGCCGGGGTCGGGCGGCGGGGTGTCGGTCGCGGGCGGGGTTGGCGGCGGGGCCGGCGGGGGCGGCGGCGGGGGCGCGTCGAGCGCCGGCTCGCCGATGGCCTTGCGGATCGCCGCGTCGAGCGCCCCGGCCAGGTCGAAGGCCGGCGGGTGCTCGGCGACCGCGTGGGCGTCGGCGACCGAGCGGGCCCGCTCGGTGACCGCCAGCATCTCCTCGGGCGTCACCGCGTCGGAGGTCTTGATGCGCACCTGGAAGGTCGGGAAGTTGAACATGACCGCCTCGTCCAGGTCGGCGCCCGATCGGATCGGCCCCAGCGCGGTGGCGAGTTCCTGGGGGTCGATGGTCCCCTCGGTGATGCCGTGGGCGACGCGCGCGAGTTGGCGGCGTCCCTCGGCGGCGGCCCGCTCCTCGAGGCCGGCCTTCTCGTAGTACGACTCGCCGACACCCAGGGCGATGGCCGCGGGGACGACCGGGCTCTTGCTGATCTCCTCCATCAGCACGCCCATCTGGGCCAGCGAGACCTCCCCGTCCTCGAAGCGGGCGAGGAAGTCGTCAACGACGGCCTGGGTCTGCTCGCGCTGGGCCTCGTCGAGCGGCAGGTTGGTGACCAGGGCGGTCAGGGCGCTGTCCAGGCCGCTGGAGGCCCACGAGCGCCAGTTCATGGCGACGAAGATGCCGATCGCGCCGATGACGATCACGATCAGCGCCAGGGCGACGCCGCAGCCGATCAGCCAGTTGCCCCGGCGTGCGGTGCGCCAGGCGTTCGCGTTCCGGGTGTTCATGCGTAGGCTCCGTGCGATGGGGTCATCGTACCATGATTGGCGTTCGCGGCGCCGCGTTGCGTCCAGACCCGTGACAGTCCGAAGCGGAGCCGACCTTGACCCGATCCAACGACCGCTGGTTCGACGCCCACCTCGACCTGGCCTACCTGGCCGAGACCGGGCGCGACCTGCACGCCGAGCCCGAGGACGCCCGGGGGCGTCACCAGCCCGTGTGCGTCACGCTGCCAGCCCTGGCCCGCGCGGGGGTCCGGACCTGCCTGGGCACGATCTTCACCGAGCCGGTTGACCCCGACGACCCTGACCGCGAGACGGGCGCGTTCGCGTACGCCGACGGCGACTCGCTGGGCGCGTGGAAGGCCGGGATGCGCCAACTCAAACTCTACCACGCCTGGCGGGACGCGGGTGTCGTGCGGTTGATGCCCCGGCGCGGCGAGCGCGCGCCCGACGCCGGCGCGCCGCTGCGCCTGGGCGTGCTGATGGAGGGCGCCGACCCGATCGAGACCCCCGAGCAGGTCGAGGAGTGGGCGCGGGCCGGGGTGGTCGCGGTCGGGCTGACCTGGGCCCGGCGGTCGCGGTACGCCGGGGGCAACGCGACGCCCATCGCGGACCCCGCGGCCGGCCTGTCGGCGCTCGGGCGGGAACTGGTCCCCGGCATCGACGCCTGCGGGCTGGTGCACGACCTCTCGCACCTGTCGCAGCGGGCCACGGACGAACTGCTCGCCCTGACCGACGCGCCCGTCATGGCCTCGCACGCCAACGCCCGGGCGCTGATGGGCGATCACGCCGACCAGAAGGCCCAGCGCCACCTGGCCGACGAGACGATCCGCGAGATCGCCCGGCGCGGCGGGGTGGTGGGGGTCAACCTGCTCTCGGACTTCCTGCGCCCGGGCCTGGAGCGCGGCGAGCGCGCGGCGATGACCGACCTGGTGCGCCATATCGAGCGCGTGTGCGAACTGGCGGGGTCGCGCCGGCACGTGGGACTTGGCTCGGACGCCGACGGCGGCATCGGGGCCGACCGGCTCGTCGGCGGCTTCGACCGGATGGAGGACCTGGGCAAGGTTCTCGGCGCGCTGCGGGACGCGGGGTGGTCGGACGCGGACCTGGACGGGTTCGCATACGGGAACTGGGAAGCGTTCTGGGGCTGGTGAGGCTTACGGCGCGCCGAGCCGGGCGGGGGCCGGGTTGAAGCGCAGGTGCAGGCTGCCGCGGACGGCGCCGTCGTGGAGGCGGACCGTCCACTCGGCGCGGTCGACGGCCCGGGCCAGGGCGCCGGCCGGGCCGCGGGCGCGGTCGGGGAAGAGGTCGGCCAGCGCCGCGGGGTGCGCGACGCCGGCGGTGATGATGCCGGGATCGTGGCGGTCGCCGGCGCGGGCCCAGGCCTCGCGTCCCTTGCGGGCCAGGGCGGCCGGGTCGACGCCTCGGGGCGCGACCGCCACAGACACCGCGCCCGCCCGGTCCGGGTCGTCCGGAGCGATGCACCAGGCGACGGTGGCGCGCGGGCCGGGCCATGCGTGGGAGGGGTGCGGGGGTGCGGGGCGGTGGGGGGCTTCGGACGCGGCGGGCGCGTCGGGCAGTGCGTGGGTGCGGACGGCCTGGGGGAAGCGGCCCCGGTGCTGGGGTGCGGCTGCGGGCGCGTCGCCGGCGATCAGGGCGCTGATGAGCCGGTCGGCGCGTTCGGCGAAGCCGGCGTCGGTCTCGGCGTGGGTGATGACCTGGGCGACGGGCACGGTGCGCGCGTCGTCGGGGCGTTCCTGGGCGCGGACGACGACGACCACGCCCCGGCCGGTGCGGAGTTGGGACCCCCGCTCGGTTCCGGCCGGCTCGGGCGCGCCGAGGCGCAGGCCCAGTTCGAGGGCGTCCGGGCCGAGGCGGGGGCCCCGGCTGAAGGCGGCCGCGAGCAGGGCGTCGCCCCCGACCTCGTGCAGCACGCCGACGGGCGCGCCGACCGGGGATCGGGCGTCGTCCGAGGGCGCGGCGAAGCGGAGCGTCCACGCGCCGTGGTCGGCCCGCAGTTCCAGGCCGGCCGGGCCGTCGGCGTCGGGCGGGCGCACCGCGGCCAGGGCGACCCATCCCGGCTCGACCGGGCCGAGCAGGCGGTGGGCGTCGAGGGCGACGCCGCCCGTGGCGGCCGGCCCGGGCGCGCCGGCGTTGCGCAGCCAGGCCTCGAGCAGGCCGACCGCCTGGTTGGGCGCGATGAACACGCGGGTCTGGTCGGCCCGTTCGACCAGGGCCATCGCGACGCGACCGGCGTCGATCGAGTAGATCACGCGCCCGCCGACGGTGCGCCGGGGGGTGGCGCGCAGGCGGTTGCGCAGGGCGCGGGCGGTCTCGCGGTCGACCTCGGCGAGGATCGCCCACCGGGTGTCGGCCCGGGATGCGGCCTCGCGCCCGTGCCCGGTCAGGCCGTCCCAGGCGACGACGACGCGCCCGCCGAGCAGGGCGGCGGCGGCCTCGTCCTCGGTGTAGCCCAGGGCGCGGGCCAGGCCCGCCCAGGCACGCTCGGTCTGCTCGAACAGGCCCGTGCCCGAGAGCACCGCGCGGCACAGGCGCCCGGTCGGGTCGGACCACAGGCGGTCTCCGGGCCGGTCCAGCACCGCGGCGGCGTCGACCGCGGGGGGCAGGTCGGCCAGCAGCGACCAGGGGTCGGGCGAGGCGTGGGCGGGGCCGGCGGACAGGGTGACTGCGCTGAGCAGGGCGCCGGCCAGGGCGCCGGTCAGGGCGGGGAGGCGCGGGAGCGACCGGGTGGCGCGTGGGCGTGTCACGGCAGGGGGTCGGCGTCCGGCTCGGGGGCGTCCTGGCCGGCGCGTCCGGTGACGGACATGGTGGCCACGAAGCGGGCGGGGCCCGGGCGGAGGGGGCGCGGGTCGCCCTCGGCCTCGACGATGATGAAGCGCCCGCCTCGGACGCCGATCAGGCGCACGCGGCGCTGCATGGACGCGTCGGTGTCGGGGTCGAAGGCGGGCTGCATGGCGTGGGCGCGCCCGGGGATCTCCAGCGAGGACGACAGGCCCGGCATCGCGGCCTGCATGACGCGCACGCTGTCGCGGACGCTGCCCGCGGCCTCGGCGGCGTCGGCCTGCACGGCCCGGGCCACGTCGCTGACCGGCGTGGGCTGGGGGGCGATCGAGGCCAGGCGCGGCATCGCCCGCTGCACGCCCGCGACCCCGACCAGGGCGACCAGGGCCGCGAGAACCCCGGCGGCCCGGGTGCGTCGCACGGCCCGGCGGGCGGCCGGCGACAGGAAGCGGTGCTTGCGGTCCAGGGCGTTGAGCACGCCGCCCGTCAGGTCCGGGCAGGGGACGGGCTGGCGGAGCGCCCGGATGGCCTCGACGGTCTCGCTGACCTCCTGGCGGCGTCTGGGGTCGTGGCGCAGGGCGCGGGCGATCTCGCGCCGGGTGCGCTCGTCGACCGCGCCGTCGAGCACCGAGTCGATGAGCGACTCGGGGATGCGTCCGGGCGCGTCGTCGTCGCGGAAGGGTCGGGGCGCGCTCACCGCCAGACCTCCTCGACGCGGGCTTCGAGTTTCTTCCTGTCCTGGAAGACCTGGCGCAGGCGGCGTCGCCCGCGGTGCAGGTGGCTCTTGATGGTGCCCTCGGGCATGCCCAGGTGCTCGGCGATCAGGGCGATGGGCCAGTCGAGTTGGTGGAAGAGCACCAGGATCTCGCGCTGGTCGTCGCTGAGGTCCATCAGCGACTGCTGGAGCGCGTCGCGCTGGACCGCCTGGCGCTCGTCGTCGTACAGGGCCTCGTCCGGCGCCCAGCCCGTGGTGCGGTTGCCGAACGAGCCGACGAAGTCCGTGTCGTAGGCGGGCCGGGACTTGGCCATGGCGTTCATGTACAGACGCCGGGCGATGGTGAACAGCCAGGTCGAGAAGCGGAAGCGGAAGTCGAAGCGGTGCAGGTTGCCCAGGACGCGGACGAAGGCCTCCTGCACGATGTCCTCGGCCACGTCGGGACGCCCGGACATGCGCAGCAGGTAGGCGTAGACCGACTGCTGGTGGGCCCGGATCAGATCGCCCGCGGCCTGGCGGTCGCCCGCCGCGGCACGCTCGATCAGGTCGACCTCGCGTTCGCGTTCCATCCGAGTCTCTCCGTGGGGCGACGGGGTCCGTACGGAGCCCGGACGGCGTGCGCCATCCAGTATACAGCAAGGCCGCCCGATCGGATGCGGCCGTTTCTGGCAGGGTGGGATATCAAAGAGCCCGGAGCGCGAGCGACGGGATGGACGCTCGCCCTGGGCGGGACGAGGCCGGCTGGAAGCCGGCCCCACCAGGGCTTCGGGCTGCGCCCGAACGGAGGGCTGGCAGCCCTCCGCTCCAGGTTCAATGCTGCCTGGAGCAGGGGCTGCCACGCCTCGGGCCATGAAAAACGCCCCGGGCACAAGCCTCGGGGCGTTCGTGAGGACGAAGGGAGGTGGGGGGGGAGGGGGGGAGCGGGGGGGTCAGGCGTTGATCGACTGGACGGTGGCGCCGGTGTAGCGCTGGCGGTGGCCGGTCTTGCGCTCGTAGGTGTTCTTGGTGCGGAACTTGCGGATGACGATCTTGTCGCCCATGACCACCGGCTCGGTGATCTGGAGGGTGACGGTGGCGCCGGGGACGTAGGGGGCGCCGATCTTGGCCGATCCGCCGGGCTCGCCGACGACGAGGACCTTGTCGACGGTGATGGTGTCGCCTTCCTTGGCCTCGCCCTGGTTGACCAGGTCGATGAGGATGGCGTCGCCCTGCTGGACGCGCCGCTGTCCGCCGGACTCTTCGATGATGGCGTAGGCCATGGTGGTGCTCCGAGGCTGCCGCACGGGGCTCGGGGCGGGGGTTCACCCGTCTTGAGCCCGGCCCGTGGCGGGGGCCCGCATGGTAGGCCGGTCCCCCCGTCCGGGCGAGTGGTTTCCAGGCCTGGGCGCGGGCTTGAGGCCGTGCAGAAAGCCCGTCGGCGCCGATAAAAAAGAAACCCCGGACCCTGCACCACCGCAAGGGTGGGAGAAGGGT
>CAZFSO010000035.1:0-22422 GCA_964522095.1 uncultured Phycisphaeraceae bacterium
GGCATGCCCGTCTTGCTCAGGCAACTCGACACCAGCACGAGGTGGCCCGAGCCCCGCGCGACCATCCGCTCGGCCGCCGGGCGGACCACCCGCAGCGAGCCGAAGAAGTTGGTCTCGAACATCGCGCGGACCGCGGCGTCCGGCATCGACCAGGTCGGCGACTCCTGCCCGTATCCGGCGTTGGCGACCACCGCGTAGAGCGGCCCGAACGCCGCCTCGGCCTCGTCCAGCAGGCGCAGGCAGTCCGCGTCGTCGTCGACCGACCCCGTGACGCACAGCGCCCGCCCCCCGGCCGCCTCGACCCCGTCCCGCACCCTTTCCAGCCGGTCCGCCCGCCGGGCGAACAGCGCCACCGCCATCCCCGCCCGCGCGCACGACAAGGCGGTCGCGGCCCCGATGCCCGAAGAGGCCCCGGTGATCGCGACCGCCTTGCCCGACAGGTCGACGCGCATCAGTCGCTGATGGCTTCCTTCACGTTCCGAGAGCCTTCCTGCAGGTCCTTGCCCGCCCCCTCGACCGTGTTGCAGGCCGCCAGGAACAGCGCCACCGCCCCCGCCGCGGCCAACGCCACCGCCCGCACCGCGCCCGACTTCGCACACTTCTCATCACGCATGGTCAAATCTCCTCTGGAGGAATGAAGATCCGGCCATCATATTCGCAAACCCGCTCGCGCGGCCCGCCCGCGCCGCCGGTGCCCGGATCACGAAAAAACGATGGCCGCCGACGCCGGCGACCATCGCGAAACGAAGAGATGACGAGCGGTCAGACCTCAGCGACGGCGCCGACCCGCGACCAGCCCGCCCATGCCCAGCAGCGCCATCGCGCTCGGCGCCGGGATCCAGGTGCTGCCCGACACCGTGATGTCGTACCGCTGCTCGCCCGTGGGCAGGCTCAGGAAGTTCGCCACGAACACGGTGTAGGTGCCCGTCTCGGTGGCCATGAACCCGTAGGACGGGTCGCCCCACGGGCCGCCGTACGGGTCGTCGACCTCGTCGTCGCCCGAGCCGGCGAACTCCAGCCCGAGCGCCGCCGACACCGTCGTCGTCTCCCACAGCGGGACCCCGACCGGAACCGTCATGCCGGTCGCGTCGCCCACGAACGCCGCCGACATCGGGTCCAGCGACGGGCCGACGCGGAACACCGTGATGTCGATCATGTCGCCCGCGTTCGCGTTGAACGTCCACATGTGCCAGGTCGTCGAGTCGTTCACTCCGCTCGACGAACCCTCCGGGAACGTCGCGCTCTGCGACGTCCCGTCCGTCAGGTCGCCCAGCGCCAGGAACTGCGCCGAAGCCACGACGCTCGCGCAAGACAGAGCGCCCACCATCAAAGCAGTCTTCATCGGATCCTCTCTTTCTCTCGGAGCGGACGACGACCGGGGTTGTGTGTTGGGCCCGCCTCCGATGACGGGTCCCCCGACCGACGCCCACCCCACGCACCAAAACTAGGGCATTCAGCCCGCCGCGCCAAGAGAAGACCCGGGGAAAAACAACCAAACTTCCAGACTTTCCGCGGTGCAGCGCGCCAACTGAGCGCCTCGCACCAAGCACACCCCCTATCAAGGGGATTCGTTCAGCCCGTCGCCGCCCCCGACCGACCGCCCCAGCAGCCACCGCATCTCCGGCGCCCGCCGCGCCAGGCCGATCCCCGCGTACGCCGCCACCCCCAGCAGCACCGCCGCCCCCGTCCGCGCCGCCTGCCCGCCCCACGCGTCGCCTTCCGGCCAGGCCCACAGCAGCCCGAAGGTCGCCGCCCCGACGCACGCGCCGCCGACGGCGTGCCCCAGCACCGCCCGCCCCGTCGCGCGGTCGAGCACCCGGCCGGTGAACAGACGCCGACGCGCCGCCGACGCCAGCAGCGCCGTCTGTAGCGTCGCCGCAGCCGCCGTCGACCACGCCAGCCCCGCCTCCTGCAACCACCAGATCAGCACCGCGTTGAGCGCCAGGTTCAGGCCCACCATCCCGATCGCGATCCGCATCGGGGTCGCCGTGTCGCCCGCGGCGTAGAACGCCCGCGTGTACAACTGGTTGACCGAGTACGCCCACACCGCCGCCGAATATCCCAGCAGCACCGCCGCCGCCCGTCGCACGCCCTCGTCGGAGAACCCCTCGCCCCTTCCCGAGAACAGCGCGTCCACCAGCGGCTCGCGAACCACCAGCAGCCCCGCCATCGCCGGCAACGCGATGAACAGGCTCAGACGCAACCCCCGCCGGAAGGTCGCCGCGAACCGCGCCGGGTCCCCCGCGTGGCGCGAGAGCATCGGGAACGCCGCCGTCGCCACCGCGATCCCGAACACCCCCAGCGGGAACTGGTACAGGCGCTGGGCGTAGAACAGCACCGCGTTGGCGCGCTCGTCGAGCGGGTAGTCGTACCCCGCGATGGTCGGCCCGACCCAGTTGGGCCACATGGCGATCAGCGTGTCCACGAACGAGTTGAGTTGCAGGGTGCCCAGCCCGATCAGCACGGGCACCATCCGGCGCAGCATCGCCCGGGCCCGGTCGCGCACCGCGGCCACACCCCGCGTCCACCGAACCGTTCCCCGAAGCGCCCACAGCGACCACGCCACCTGCAGCGCCCCGGACACCGTCGCCGCCGCCGAGATCGGGTACGCCCAGAACGCCGGGTCGCCCCCGACGACGAAGTACGGCAGGGCCGCCGCGATGATGCACAGGTTCAGGATGATCGGCGCCGCCGCCCACGGGCCGAAGCGGCCACGCGCCTGCAGCATCCCGCCCAGGATGGCCGCCACGCACACCAGCGGCATGAACGGCAGGCACACCATCACCAGTTGCAGGCTCAGCCGGCGCGTCTCGTCACCCGGCGCCAGCACCAGCACCGCCAGGATGCCCAACTCCAGCGCCAGCGTGATCAGCCCGGTCACCAGCGCCAGCATCCCGACCACCAGCGACGCGAACTGGTCCGCCCGCCCCGGGTCGTCGTCGGCCAGGCGGGTGTACTCGGGGATGAACGCCGCCGACAGCGCCCCCTCGCCGAACAGGCGGCGGAACATGTTGGGGATCGCGAACGCCGCCGCGAACGCCGAGCCGACCGCCGTGTCGCCGAACACCCGCACCGTCACGAGGTCCCGCGCCAGGCCCAGGACCCGGGAGACCAGCGTCAGCCCGGCCACCGTCCTGGTGTCGCGCCCCATCGACGCCTCGGCGCGGTCGATCCGGCTCACAGGCCCTCGCCCCCCCGCCGGCCCGGGCGCTGGCGGCGCCGCTCCCAGGCCGCCGCGCCGACGCTGGCCGCGCCCACCCCGGCCCCGTTCGCCACAAGGTCGAGCACGTCGAAGACCCGCCGGAACAGCGGCTGCGTCGTCTCGTCGAGCACCGCGAACGCCAGCCCGACCAGCAGCACGCGCCACGCCCCCCGCCCGACCAGGCCGGACAGCCACAGCAGCGTCGTCCAGACGAAGAACGCACCGAAGTGGATGACCAGGTCCGTGCGCGAGATCGGCCCGCGGATCGCAAGCCCGGGCCAGTGGGTGGCGGTGAGGAGCGCGGCCGTGTAGACCGCGAACGCCGCGATGGCGACCCGACGGTGCGGTTTCATCCTCAGTCAATCGGCTCGGGCTGCCCGCGGAGCACACGGATCTCGGCCTCGGACAACTGGGCCCGGCGCACCGCGCGGTCCCACTCGGCCACGACCGACTCGGCCAGTTCGCGGTAGTCCACCGCGCCGGGCGCCCACGGGGCGTACTGGAAGATGGTCTGCCCGAAACTCGGGCACTCGGCCAGTTTGATGTTGCGCCGGATCGGCGGGCGGTACACCCGGGCGTGGGCCCAGGGCAGGCCGGAATCCCGCTGGCTCTCGAAGAACCCCGCCAGGTCGTCGACCACCTCGCGCGAGTGGCTGACCTGCGTGTCGTGCATGCACAGCACCACGCCCGCCACCCGCAACTCGGGGTTGACCTGGTCGCGCACCACCCGCACCGTCTCGAGCAGTTTGCCCACGCCCTGCAGCGCCAGGAAGTGCGCCTGCATGGGGATGATGACCTCCTGCGACGCTGCCAGCGCGTTGAGCGTCAGAAGGCCCAGGCCGGGCGGGCAGTCCAGCAGCACGAACTCGTACCGCCCGTGGGCCGCTTCCAGGGCCGTCGCCAGGCGGCGGTTGCGGTCCGGCTCGCCCGCCAACTCCGACTCGGCCGCCGCCAGGTCCGTCTCGGCCGGCAGGACCGCCAGGCGGTCGGACACCCGGCGCACGCACGCGTCCAGCCCGATCGACGGGTCCAGCAGCAGGTCGTACACGGTGGGGGCCCGGTCGCCCGCGTCGGGCGCCTCCGCCTCCACCCCCACGTGCAGCGTGGCGTGGGCCTGCGGGTCCATGTCGATGATGAGCACCGAGCGCCCCAACTCCGCGATCGCGGCGGCCAGGTTGACCGTCGTCGTCGTCTTGCCCACCCCGCCCTTCTGGTTCATCAGGGCGATCACGCGCACGGGCTGTCCGGGATCCGGGCTCATCGAGCGGCAGTATAGGGGACGCCCGCCCGCGTCACGGCCGCCGCCGCGTCAGGCGTCGGGGATGCGCAGGGGCGGGCTGACCGCCTCGGCCGCGTCCTCTTCCGGGCGCACCAGCACCGGGACCCGGGCCGGCGGCGGCCCCGCCGACTCGCCCAGCCTCAGGAGCATCTGCTCCTCCAGGTGCTTGCGCCGGGCGATCTTGATCGCGTACACCGCGATATACGAGGAGAACACCAGCGCCAACGCGTACACGAACCGCCCCCGCACCAGCGAGAGCAGCACGCCCATCGCCGCGAAGGTCAGCCCCATCGCGTACAGGATGAGGACCGCTCCCTTCACCCCGGCCCAGCGCTTGAGCATGTGGTGCAGGTGGTCCGCGTCCGGGTCGGACATCCGCTTGCCGGCGAGTTTGCGCCGGATGATCGCCAGCATGGTGTCGATGATCGGCACCGCGTAGATGATCAGGCCGGCCGCCACCAGCCAGGTCTTGCCCGTGTCGCCCAGCGACAGGATCATCAACGCCGCGCAGTAGCCCAGCAGCAGCGAGCCCGCGTCGCCCAGGAAGATCGTCGCCGGGTTGAAGTTGTGCGGCAGGAATCCCAGGCACGCCCCCAGCACCGCCAAGCAGATCACCACCCGCGGCCCGTCCAGCGGCCCGTCGTCCGCCACCGCCAGGCCCAGGGCGATGATCAGAAACCCCAGCGTCGCGATCGAGGTCGTGCCCGTCAGCAGCCCGTCCAGCCCGTCCAGGAAGTTCGCGGCGTTGCACGCCCCCAGCACGAACATCGCGATCACCGCCGTGCCCGTCCAGTAGATCAGGTCGAACGTCACCGCGTCGCCGACCAGCGGCAGCGCCACCGGCAGTTCGAAGGCGAAGGTCAACGTCGGGTTGTCCAGCAGCCGGCCCAGCGTCGGCGTCAGCAGGCCGGCCGCGAGTTTCACCCCGATGTCGCCCACCGCCAGCGCCGCGGCCGCGAACAACTGGCCCCCGAGTTTCACCCGCGGCGAGATCCCGTGCACGTCGTCGATGAAGCCCACCAGCACGATCACCGTCATGCCCAGCGCCACCCACGGCGGGACGATGTTGGGGAACACCCCGTCGAGCAGGTGGGCGGTGGGGTGGAAGTCCATCAGCCAGCCGAACTTCATGGCCGCGTACGAGTAGAACAGCCCGGCCATCAGCCCCAGGTACACCGCGACCCCGCCCAGGTAGGCGATCGGCATGGCGTGCAGTTTGCGCGTGCGGTCGGGCCGGTCCACGATGCCCTGGCTGATGGCCATCCGGCGCACGAGGGGCGTGGCGAGCATGGTCACGAGGAACGCCGCGATGAACACGCCGATGTAGCCCTGGAACACGTCCAGGCGCGAGACGAAGCCCGGCACGAAGTCGCCCGCGAAGACCTCGGGGTCGTTGGCGTAGGACATCTCGGCCGCCAGTTCGGCGATGTCCTGGCCCGAACGCTCCACGCGCTCGATCAGTTCCGGCGGCAGCGTGAACCCCTCCGGCGCGGTCATGCCCGCACCCCCGCGCCGGTCCTGGCCGCCTCTGCCCGGCGCGCCCGCAGGTCGGCGGCCACGTCACGGATCGTCTGGTCCAGGCCGATCCCGGGCTCGAAGCCGACGGCCGCCCGCACGCGGGTCAGGTCCGGCCGGCGGTGGCGCAGGTCCTCGAACCCGCCCGGGTACGCGTCGGCGTACGCGACCGGCTCGACGCGGGACGCCCCACCGACGACCGCGATCACGCGATCGGCCAGGGCCCGGATCGAGATCTCGCGGTCCGAGCCGAGGTTGTAGACCCGTCCCAGGCAGCCCGGCGTCTCCATCAGCGCCACCAGCGCGGGCACGCTGTCGCGCACGTCGCAGAAGCACCGCGTCTGACGCCCGTCGCCGAAGACCCGCAGGGGCCGGCCCTCCATTGCGGCGGCGACGAACCTGGGCAGCACCATGCCGTAGTCGCCCCGCTGGCGCGGCCCGACGGTGT
This sequence comes from uncultured Phycisphaeraceae bacterium, assembly GCA_964522095.1. Lineage (GTDB taxonomy): Bacteria > Planctomycetota > Phycisphaerae > Phycisphaerales > UBA1924 > UBA6054. The sequence continues at coordinate 6,445 of CAZFSO010000035.1, forward strand.
TGAAGAACCGCACCACGACCGTCGGCAGATCGCCACGGGCGTGGTAGGCCAGCGCCAGGTGCTCGTCGAGGGCCTTGGCGTGGGCGTACGACCAGCGGGTGACCGCCGTCGAGCCGTAGAGCGCGTCGTCCTCCTCGCTGAACACGCTGGTCCCGGGCTTGCCGTAGACCTCCGAGGACGAGGCGATCATGGTGGGGGGGCGGCCGTGCGCGGCGAGGTGGCGCAGCAGGCGGGCGGTCGACTCGACGTTCACCTCGATCGACCGGACCGGGTCCCTGAGCACCAGGTCGACCCCGACGGCCGCCGCCAGGTGGTACACCCGGTCGAACGGCGCCAGGCGCTCAAGCGCCGGGACGGCGTCGGACAGGTCCGACTCGACGAGTTCGACGCGGCCGAGGACCGCGCCAAGGTTCTCGCGCCGCCCGGTGGAGAGGTCGTCGACCACGGTGACGGCGTCGCCCTGGCCGACAAGGCGCTCGACCAGGTGCGAGCCGATGAAGCCGGCGCCGCCCGTGACCAGCACGCGTCGCGTCGTGCCGGGCGCCCGGGATGGTGGTGCGGGCCCCATGAAGCCTCCGGGTGATCAGGCCGCCTGGCCGGACGGGTCGGCCGTGTAGTCCGCCTGGGTGCGGATGTTCTTGCGCATGTACCCGCCCGCGGAGGACCGCACGGCGTTGACCATCGCGCCCAGGAACTCGGCCCGGCTCTCGCTCAGTTCGTTGCGCAGCCGCCCGACCATGCCGCGCTTCTCGTGCAGGGCGCGGGCGACGAGCATCGACGCGTCGCAGCGGTTGGCCAGGCTCTGGGCGTCGCCGGCGACCAGCGCGGGCGCGACGTCGATGAGCACGAAGTCGTAGCGCCCCCGGAGGTCGTCGAGCAGCGCGCCGATGCGCGAGCCGCCCAGGTCCTCGACCATCCGGCGCGACGCCGTGCCCGCGGCCAGGAAGTCCGGCCGGTCCGACGACCCCGCAGGGGCCGGCACGACCGCCGATTCCAGGGGCGCGTCGCCCGAGAGCACGTCGGCCAGGCCGGGCGACTCCCGGGCGTCGAAGGCGTCGTGCAGGCGCGGACGCCGGTAGTTCGCGTCGACCACCAGCACGCGGTTGCCCGCGGCCACCAGCGCGCTGCCCAGGTTCGACACCACGCTCGTCGCCCCGGATCCCGGGGTGGCCCCGACGACGAGCAGCGTCTTGTGCCCGCTGCGCGCCATGGCCTTCGCCACTCGGGTGCGGATCTGCCTGTAATGCTCGGCCATCACGCTGCCCGGCGCGTCGCGGAACACCGACACGGGGTGCTCGGGCTGCGACGGGTCCTCGCTGGCGTCCGGCACGATGCCCAGCACCGGCATGCGTCCGAGCGCCGCCAGGTCCGACGGGCCCTTGATGCGCTGGTCGAGGATCTCGACGACGAACACCCCGGCGGTCACCAGCCCGGTCAGGAGGACGATGCCCAGGGGGATCATGATGAAGATCTTGGGGAAGGTCGGGGAACTGGGGACGGTCTCCTGCTGCACCACGATCACGCGGGTCGCCGTGGCCAGGGCGGCCGCCGCGTCCAGCCCGGCGAGGTTCATCTGCTGCTCGGCGATCATCTTGATCGTCGTGTCGATCGAGCGGTCGATGTCCGTCACCTCGCCGACGATGCGGGTCAGTTCGATCATCTCGTTGGAGAGTTCCTCGGCCTGGCGCAGCAGGTCCGCCTCCTGGGCGCGGAGCTGCTTGACGAACAGGCGGTACTGGTCGACCCGCGCCTCGAAGGCCTCGCGGAGTTGACGCTCGCGCGTCTGCTCGATCTGGCTGATGACCCCGTCGATCTCCGACTGCACGATCCGGAACTCGCGGTGGTCCGGGAGGATGCCGATCTGACGCAGCGAGGCCAGCCGGCTCTCCAGGTTGTTCTTCTGCTGCTGCAACTGCAGGATCTGCGGCGACCCCTCGACCTGCTGACGGAGCGCGTTGTCGTACTGGATGCCCGTCTCACGCTGCAACTGCATCTCGTCCTGCCCCAGGCTGACCTGGACCGACTCGAGCGTCTGCTGGATCTGCAGCAACTGCGCGTTGACAAGGTTGAGCGTCTCACCCACCTGCGAGCGCTTGCCGTCCAGGGTGTCCATCCGCTGGTCGCGGACGAGGCGCGCCCGGCGGTTGTTGAGGTCCTCGAGTTGGCGCTCCGAGTTGCGGATCGACGTGCGCACCACGTCCTTGCGGTTGTTGATGTCCGAGGTGCTCCGCGTGCGCAGGTCCTCCATGTAGTTCTCGCGGACCAGACGCACCAGGCCCGCCGCGTCCTCGCGGTGGTTGGTCGAGACGGCCAGGCGGATGAGACGCGTGTTCGGGATCGAGTTGGCCCGGACGACGTCGCTGATGTCCTCCTGGGCGCGGACCAGGTCCATCCCGCCGCCCTTGAGGTACGGACGCGACCAGTTCCGCGCCTCGTTCGGCAGCCGGGGATCGCGGACGACGCGGCCCAGCACGAAGTCGGACTTCATCCGGTCCACCTGCGTGCCCATGAACAGCTCGAACTCGTTCTGGTCGATCCGCTCGGCCGCGATCGTGTCCATGCCGGTCTCGGGCGGCAGGCACTCGAAGAACGCCTCCGAGGTGTAGATCGGGTACACACGCAGCATCGCGAAGTGCGACACCAGGCCCAGCACCGCGCCGACCACCGCCGACCCGACCAGCAGCCACTTGTACTTGAGCAGCAGCTTCACCGGGTCGACGGCCAACGCCGCGCCGGCCCCGGTCGGGGCCGGGCCTGGGCCGGGCCTGGGCGCGGCCGGGTTCGGTCGGGTGGGCGGGTTCTGGTTGGGGGTCATCGCGACGCTCCGTTGGGTGCCCGGTCGGCCCGGCGTCGGCCGGGTGGGCGTGTCTCGTTGTCAATCTTCGGCACCACCGCTCAGCCCGCTGAGCCGATCTGCCGCTCCACCGCCTGGATCTCCTGCTCGATCTGCGCTTCCCCCCCGGTGAGCATCCCCAGGGTCGCCCGCGCCTGATCCAGGCTCTCCCGAGCCGCCGCCGCGTCGCCGCGGGCCAGGTGCACCTTCGCCTGCGTGACCGTCATCGACGCACGCGAGTGGAAGGTCCGGGAATACGCAAGCCCCCGGTCGAGCATCTGCTGCGCCTCGTCCGGACGCCCAAGGCCAAGGTACACCGCGGCCATCGTGTCGTACGGCTCGCTCATCGCAGGGGCCGCCGCCACCGCCTTCTCCGCCATCGCCAGGGCCTCCTCGTGACGCCCCAGTTTCGCCGACAGCGTGTACGCGGCGTTGTTGTTCAGTTCCCAGTCGTCCGGGCTCAGTTCCAGAGCGCGCCGCCACAGCGCCAGCGCCTCCTCGTACCGGCCGGCCCCGTAGAGGTGCGCCCCGACCGCCCGGGTCGCCGCCCGGCGCACCGCCTCGGGCGCGACCTGCAGCGTGGCGAGCCGATCCATCTCGGCCGCGGCCTCGTCGGTCGCGATCCCGTGCGACAGGCGTCGCTGGGCGACGAACAGGTCCAGCCAGGCTCGCGCCCGTGCGTCGGTGTAGCGCGTGCGCAGCGTGCGCAGGTAGTTGATCTCCGAGTCGGGCGTCATCCCGCGGTAGAGCCGCGCGACGTTCGTCGCCCAGTTCATCATCTGCGCGTCGTCGCCGAAGGACAGTTCCAGCGCCTTGGTCATCTGCTGGAGCGCGAACTCCTCGCTGCCCCTGGCCCGCAGCACCATCGCGTTGGCCGCCAGCAGGCCCGGGCTCGTCTCGATGTTCCCGCCCGCCAGCGCGGTCAGGTCGCGGATGACCTGCCCCGCGGTCGTCGTGTCCGGCGGGGTGCGGCGCAGCAGCATGTCGATGTACTTGGCCCCGTCGTTGGGCCCGCGCCGGGCGCGCCACGCCCGCCCGTACATGTCCGCCGCCCGGTCCCACAGTTCCCGGGCCTCGAACAGCCGGCCGAACTCGAAGGCCAGCGGCGCGTCGCTCGGGCGCTTGTCGGCCACCTCGGCCGCCACCGAAGCCGCCTCGCCGGTGCGCCGGTCGTTGAGCAGTTCGTTGACCAGCCCGAAGGCCACGTCGTCCAGCGCGGGGTTGGCCCGCAGCGCCCCGCGCAGGTCCTCGAGCGCCTCGCGCCGGCGGTCCTGCTGGAAGTAGACCGCCGCCCGCACCCGCAGGGCCCGCCAGTCGTTGGGACGCAGCGTCAGCGCCGTCTCCAGGTCGGACAGCGCGTCGCGCGACAGCGCCGGGTCGCTGAGCATCGCCTGGGCCCGCTTGACGTACACGAACGCCTCGCGCGGGAACTTGGCCACCGCCTCGTCCAGCAGGCGGCGCTCCGCCGCGTGGTCGCCCATGGCGCCGGCGATCTCGGCGCGCTGCAGCACGCCGGTCTGCGACTCGCGCCGCTCGGCGGGCAGCCTGTCGAACTCCGCCGACGCCGCCGCGTGGTCGCCCGAGCGGATGTAGGTCTCGATCAGGCGCTCGCGGTAGGACCCCTCGGGCGTGTCCGCGCCGGCGTCGACCACCGCGCGGTACGCCTCGGCCGCCCGTTCGGGCTGGCCGATCGAGAACAGCAGGTCGCCCTTGAGTTTCGAGGCCTCCATCGACGCCCTGTCCTCCATCGCGACCGCCGCCTCCGCGGCTTCCAGCGCCAGGTCCGGGCGCCCGCGCCCGGCCATGAACCGCGCCAGTTCCAGGTGACCCTGCGCCCGGGCCGAGCCCTCCGGCAGCGCGGCGATGTGGTTCTGGAACTCCTCGCGCGCCAGCGCCAGGCCGTCACGCGTGCCCACGCGGCCCTGCTCGGCGAACCACCGCGCCTTGAGTTGCACCAGTTCGATCGAGTCGCCCTCGGCCCGCAACTGGTCGATCAGCGTCACCGCGTCGTCCCAGCGCTTCTGGTCCATGTACATCCGCGCCAGCGCCGCCCGGTTGCCCCGGTCCGACGGGTTGATCTCCATCGTCCGCTCACGCTGACGCACCGCCAGCGCGAGCCCCTCGTCCCCGCCCGCCGCCGCCTCCAGCTGCAGCCACAGGTCCACGAACGGCGGGTGCCCCATCGCGAACCGCTGACGCCGACGCGCCACGTCCAGCGCCTGCTCCATCCGGTTCGCACGCGCCAGCGTCACCACGTACTCGAAGATCGTCTGCACGTCGTCCGGCCGGATCTCCAGGGCCCGCTCGAACGAGCGCACCGCGTCCTCGATCCGCCCCGAGTCACGCTGCGCGACCGCCAGCAGACGGTGGATCGACGAGTCGCCAGTTCCCAACTCCGCCGCGCGGCGCAGCAGGTCCAGCGCCTCGCCACGCTCGCCCGCCGCCGTCGCCATCCGCGCCCGGTACGACAGCCCCCGCACGCGGTCCAGGTTCAGCCGCTCGGCCCGCCCGGCCAGTTCCCGCGCCCGGTCCGTCTGCTTGAGGTTCAGCGCCCGCACGAAGGCGATGTCGATGTACTGCCCGTGCTCGGGGGCGATCTCCTCCAGCCGGGCCAGCGCCGCGTCGAGCCGCTCGAGCCGCCCGTAGGACAGCGCCACGCTCGCGATGGCCGCGAGCTTGTCGGCCTCGTCCCGGTCGGACACCTCGATCATGCGCATCCGGGCCGCCACCGCGTCCCCGCTCTCCAGGGCCGCCTCCAACTCGGCGAGCACCCGGTGCTCGGGGTGGCGCCGCGCCGCCTCGGCGACCAGCGCCCGGCCCCCGGCGACGTCGCCCATGTCCACCCGCACCGTCACCAGTTCCAGCGTCAGGCGCGGGTCGTAGTCCAGGGTCTCCAGGCTCTCCTCCAGCAGGCTCGCCGCCCCGGCCGGGTCGGCGGGCACGCCCTCGGAGCCCGAGCGCATCAGGCGCGCCCGCGTCACCACCGAGACGACCGGGTCCTCGATCTCGTCGGGGTTCTGCACCGACTGGATCCGCTGCAGCCCGGAGATCGCGATCTCGTTGCCCGGGTCCAGGTTCAGCACCTGGCGGTACAACTCCGCCGCCTTGCCGGTCTCCTGCAGGCGCAACTCGGTGTCCGCCAGCACCAGCAGCGTCCGCACGTTGAAGCGGTCCTGCTCGAGTTGGCGCATCAGCGCCGTGCGGGCCGTGCCCGTCTGGCCGAGCAGCAGCGCCGTCCGCGCCTCGTACCACAGCCCGTCGGCGTTCTGGTTCTGGGTCTGCTCGTTGAACCGCTTGAACAGGCGCAGCGCCTCGGTCAGGTCGTCCCGCGCCGCAGCCAGACGCCCGTCCAGCAGCATCAGCCCCAGGTTGTCCTCGGACACCTGCCCCTTGAACTCGTCGCGCAGCGCGGTCGCGGTCGCCACCAGCTCGTCCCGGCGTGCGGCGTCCTCCTTCGGCGTCCGCTCGTGCATGTCCAGCGTGATGTCCGCCCGCGTGATCAGGGCGCTGCGCTGCAACTCGAACCGCTGCAGCCCCGTGACGCTCAGCGGCAGGCGCGGCAACTCGGACACCGCCCCCAGGTGGGCCAGCGCCGCGTCGAGGTCCCCCGCCAGGCGCGCCGACGCCGCGGCCAGCGTCAGAAGTTCGCCGTTCTCGGGCTGCCGACGCAGGTAGTCGTCCAGCACGCGGCGCGTCCGGGCCAGCCTGGCCCCGCCGTCGATCGCCCGCTCCAGGCGCTGGAAGCGGGCGATGTGCCGCATGTCGATCCGGTCCGGCCCGCGCTCGAGCATCATCAGTTCGATCCGGTCCAGGTCCGAGGTCAGCGCGCCGAGCGCCTCGACGATCGCCGCGGTCCGCCCGGACTCGGCCGTCTGGCGGGCCTCGGCCAGCAGCCCGTCGGCCCGCAGGCCCAGCAGCATCAGTTCCACGTCCGGGTCGCCGGGGTTGGCCGCCAGGAAGGCCTCGGCGATCTCGACCGCATCGACCCGGCCCCTCTGGGCGGCTTCGGCCTGGAGGTCCTGGGGCACGTCCCGCGTCGCGGAGGCGAGCGCCCAGCGCACGAGCGCCGCCGCCGCCTCGCCGTCGGCGGGGTCGGCCTCCAAGGCCGCCCGCAGGTCCTCACCGATCAGCGCGACCTGGGCCTCGGTCAGCACGCCCTGGGACTGCTGGACCATCTCCATCGCCATGCCGCGGTAGCGCAGCAGCCGCCGCCACGACGGGTCCGAACCGCCCGAACGCTCGAAGTACGACGCCGCCGTGGTCGTCATGTCGGCGATCTGGTCGGCCAAGCCGCGCGAGTAGCCGCGGTTGAGCCGGAAGTGCATCAGCCCGAGCAGGCGCTCGTGCGCCTCCAGGTTGGTCTGCTGGGCCATCGCCACCTGGTTGATGGCGCCCATGTACTCGCGGAAGAAGGCGTTCTGGTAGGCCGTCTCGGTCTCGGGGGTCCACGACTCCATGGCGTCGACCCACTTCTCCAGCCACACCGCGTTGGTCGTGTCCTTGCCCACCGCGCGCCCGTACATCCGCTGCGCGCGGTAGAAGTCGCCCTCGCGCATCGCCGCGTCGCCCAGGCGCTCGTAGTCGCCGCCGCTCTTGAACGCGAGCGCGACGAAGCCCCACGCGAGCAGGCCGAACACCGCGACCAGACCCACGCTCAGCAGCACCACGAACCGTGTGTTCACCTTGCCAGCCATCACCGCTCCCTCCGCCGGACGCGCACGCCCGGGCGGCATTGTTGCTCTCGATTCAGCCCGCGTCGCCCGGCGGATAGTGGCCCAGTTCGACCTCGATCCAGTCCGGCACGCACCGCATGATCTCGCCCATCAGGTCGTCCAGCAGCACCGACGCCTCCTCGACCAGCTCCTCGATCGAGCCCACCGTCGCGCTGTTCACCTGCACCTTCAGGTAGTACGCGTAGTCGTCCGTCAGGTTGAACGCCAGCGTCCGCACGTCGTTCGCGCTCGGCACCGTCCCGCCGTTCGCGATGAAGAAGTACCCCGCGTAGTACCGCTCGCCGCTCGGCAGAAGGTACTCCGACGCACGCATCCGCAGCGGCTCGCCCGGGCCCACGCCCCGCGGCAGCCGCACGCGGCTGCCCGGCGCGTCGGTGTACGCGGGGTTGTTGCTCAGGCGGGCCGTGTAGATCGTCCCCGACAACCCCGCGAACTCCGCCGGCGCCGAAGGATCGGGCATCCAACTCGCCCCCTCCAGCGGCAGGTCCACCACCCGCGACGCCTTGGACTGCTGCAGACCCCCGCCCACAAAGCACCGCTCCGGCACGTGCGGCACCGTGTCGATCATCCCCGTGTAGTACGCCGCGTGGAACTCGAGCACCACCGGCGACCCGCCATTCTCGCCCGTGCCGCGACGCCGGTACGACCGCGTCACGTAGTTGTCCGTCTTGAGCACCTCGAGCACCTCGGACGACTCGATCACGTCCGCGCCCATCCGCGTCCAGCGCTCGGTCTCCGCGGGGATCGCCGAGAGTTGACGCCCGCCCGGCGGATAAATCGGGATCTTGCGCAGGTGGATGTTCGCCGCGTTGATCGCCGCCCCCATCCCCACCGCGCCGACCACCAGCACGCACAGCGCGCCCACCCGCGCCGCCCGCGTCCCGCGGCCCACGCGCCGCCCGCTCTCCCCCCCGTCCCCCCCGCTCGCCCGACCGGACCCGCTCATGCCGTCGCTCCCGAAGGTTGGCCCACGATCCGATTCAGCGCCCACACGATCCCCATGAACAGGAACAGCGACGGCACCAGCAGCAGCGTGCCGATCAGCATGTGCGCGTCGCCCTCCGCCAGCGCCGGGTCCGCCAGCATCAGCAGCCCCAGCACCGCCACCCGCACCATGTTCATCAGGATCGCCACCGGCCCCGCCAGCAGCATCAGCGCGATCCGCTGCCACCACTCGCTGGCGCCCAGCAGCGCCACCGCCCCCGCCAGCGCGTAGAACGCCACCACCATCCGCATCCCGCTGCACGCCTCCGCCACGTTCAGGTTGTGCGTCACGCCCGACGCGGTCATCAACTCCAGCGAGTTGCCCTGGACCTCCACCATGAACCAGTTGAACGGCTGGCCGATCAGGTTCAGCAGCAGCCACGCCCCCTGGCTGGCGATCAACTGAAGCCCGAACGTCACCTCCAGCATGATCGCCTCGGAGATCGTGATCGCCAGCAGCAGGTACGCCAAGGGCAAAAACAGGTGCCGCAGCATCCGCGGCCCCGTCAGCAGCAGCACCAGCCCCCCCAGCGCCAGCACCAGGCTCGCCCCCTGCAGCATGTGGTTGCGCACGTTCACGATGCAGTACACGTACGACACGATCCCCAGCAGGAACGGCACCGACGCCGGCCAGAACACCTCCGCCGGCTCACGCGCGATCCACGCCCGACGCTTCCACACCAGGTACGCGCTGATCCCCGGGATCACGAACGCGTGCCCCCAGTCCTCCATGTACGCGTAACTCATGTCCCCCTGGGCCAGCAGCCACCGGTAGAACAGGCCCAGGAACCCCGCCCCCAGCAGCGCCGTCCACACCAGACCCGAAGGGGTGAAAACACCGAGGATCCGCCCGGGCGCACCGTCGGCGCCGACGCCCGCCGCAGGTTGGATTGGCACTGTGCTCATGCTCTGCGACCACATCGGACGCCCGAACCGGCGTCTTCGCCCTGTTTCCGGAACCACGCGCCCGCGTCCAGAGCCGCGACAGACCCAGGCGTTCAGACCCGGCGTCAAACACGGACGGCCGTCCGAGGCCGCGCAGCGCAGTGAATCCCCGTCCTCAGGTCATCCAGTGACCGCTCTACGCCCCGCCTCCATCGCGGGTTCAGCCAGACTCCCCACCCCGGACCAAATCAGCGACCCTGGAGGTTCGTGGGCGGCGCGCCGAACACGTCGTTGCCGAAGTTCCGGTCCAGCAGGAAGCCGAAGCCGTAACTCGTCCGGAAACCCCCGCGGATGACCGCCAGCGGCGTCGCCCAGAAGTTCGTCCCGATGTTGATCCGGTCGTCCCGCCGGATGTACACGTCCGGCTGCGTCCCCTCCGCGATCGCACGAAGGTCCAGCATGATCGTCGCCTGCTCGTCCGGGCCGACCATCCGCGTCAGGTCCACACGCTCGGGGATCGCCAGGGGCGACAGACCGGACGCCGTCGTGATCGCACGCGTCAGCGTCATCTTGCCCACCTGCGGCAGGTTGTACACCCCGGGCCGGTTCACCTGCCCGTCGATGTAGAAGTTGCCGATCTCGTTCGGCGGCACGTGGATCACGTCGCCGGGACGAACCACGATGTTGTACCGCGCATCGCCCGCCACCAGCGGCCGGATCGGCACCCGGATCACCCGCTGCGTGAACATCTCCCCCCGCGAATCGACCGCACGCAACTGCCCGTCGCCCGGGATCGGACGCCGCGTCGCCGCGGGGATCGTCTCACGCGTCCACCGCCCGTCGCGGTACCGCCACCGGGCCTCCATCACCCGCTCGGCGGCCTCGCCCTCGGGAACCCCCTCCCGCGTCCGCGGCTCGGCCGGCGGCGCGTCGATCAGATCGATCGGCGGCTCCTCGCCCACCCCCCCGGGCTGCACGATCGCCGGCACCACGCCCCCCATCGGCCCGCCCAGCGCCCCGGGCGCCGACAACTCCTCGATCACGTCCAGCAGGCTGTCCCCGTCCTCGGTTTCCTGAGGCCGCGGCGTGCCCCGGAACCGGTCCTCCGGGTTCAACGGCGACAGCCCACGCCCCCCCTCCGCAAGCGAGATCTGCCGGATCACCAGGATATCGTCGACGTACTCCGGGATGCCGCCCGCCGAGGACATCGCCTCCAGCAGCCGGTAGTCCGCGCTCGGAACCAGGTACGGCCCCGGCGCGGGCACGCTGCCGATCAGGTAGAACAACTGCTGACGACGCTGCTCGAGCGTCACCGACACCAGCGGCTCGGCCACGATGCCACGCATCCGGTCCGCCACCGCCTCGGCAACCTCAGGCTCCGTCAGCCCGCTCACGAAGATGCGCCCCAACTGAGGCACCTCGACGTACCCGTTCTGGTCCACCTGACGCACGATCTGCTCAACCCCGCCCCGCGCCACCAGGTCCCAGATCGTCAGCGCCACGATGTCGCCGGGACCCACGCGGTACGCGTCCGACTGCGGCACCAGGTCCTCCGGCGTGATCTCCGAACGCTCAACCCACTGCTCCTGCGGGTCCTCGATCGCAGCCAGGTGCGTCAGGATCGGCACACGCGTCGGCGTCCGCTCCCAACGACCGACCACCGACGGGTTGGCGAACGAGTCCCAGTGCTGGCAGCCGCTCAGCCCCGCCGCCAGCGCCACCCCCGCGCCCGCAACCAGAACACGGACCATCGACGGGCGAATCTCATCTCTGCGCATGCCACCCTCCTGCGGGGGTACGGACCGACCGGGCCACGCGTTCATCCCGATTCTCGGGATTGCGGCCCATGCAACCGCCAAGCATAGCGCCGCCCGACACCGCCCCGACGCGCACCCCGTGCGCGTCCCGCGGCCCGGCCGACGCCCGGTTTCCCCGCCACCATCGACCACCCCGCCCCGCCCGGTTGATTCTCGGTCCCGAACCCCGCGCAGATTCCGCCCGGCCCAACCCGCCCCAGCGCATACCATGCCGCTCACACCCGCCGCCAGCCCCCTCCCCCTTCCTTCCAGAGGCCCGGGCCGCCCCATGACCACCCTCCCCTCCAAGCACGACGCCCCCGCCCCGGCCCCCCCCGCACACCCGGACCCCCTGGCACGCACCCTCGCACGCCACCCCCGCCCCCTCGGCGGCGACCCCATCCGCAACGCCCGACCGACCGTCTCCCTCACCGGGATGGTCCTCAACAACGCCGACAACGCCCTCCAGCAACTCGCCCCCAAACGCAAGCCCGAATGGCTCCGAGCGAAGATGCCCGGCGGCGACGCCTTCAAGGCCACCAAGGCCAACATGCGCACCAACGGCCTCCACACCGTTTGCGAAGAAGCCGCCTGCCCCAACATCGGCGAGTGCTGGGACCGCGGCGTCGCCACCATCATGATCCTCGGCGACACCTGCACCCGCGCCTGCGGCTTCTGCAACGTGAAGACCGGCAAACCCCCCGTCACCGACCGCGACGAACCGCGCCGCGTCGCCGAATCCCTCCGCGGCCTCGGCCTCAAGCACGTCGTCATCACCTCCGTCGACCGCGACGACCTGCCCGACGGCGGCGCCTCCATCTGGGCCGAAACCATCATCCGCGTCCGCGACGCCTGCCCCGACATGTCCCTCGAAGTCCTCATCGGCGACTTCAAGGGCGACGAGGCCGCCCTCCAGATGGTCATCGACGCCAAACCCACCATCATCGCCCACAACCTCGAGACCGTGAAGCGCTGCCACCCCGCCGTGCGTCCCAGCGCCCGCTACGAACGCACCATGGAACTGCTCCGCCGCGTCAAGGCCAACGGCGCCATCGCCAAGACCGGCATCATGGTCGGCATCGGCGAGAAGAGGCAGGAGGTCCTCGACCTCTTCGAAGACCTCGTCCGCATCACCTCCGACCACAACGGCCCCCGCGACCAGAGAAACCCGGCACGCGGCGACCCCTGCGACATCATCACCATCGGCCAGTACCTCCAACCCACCCGCAACCACCTCCCCCTCGACCGCTGGGTCCACCCCGACGAGTTCGCCGAGTACGAGGCCGCGGGCAAGGCCGCCGGCATCAAGACGGTCTTCTCCGGCCCCCTCGTCCGCTCCTCCTACCTCGCGGACAAGCAGGCCGAGGACATCCTGGCCGTCCTGAAGGCCTGAAGTTTTGACAACTTAAGGAAGCGCATCGGACGCAACGGGTCGGTGTACAACCAGGATCGCAATGATAGAAGCAGAATTTCTCGCTAGGGGGTTGACACCCATCGAGAAGTCCGGTACTTTGTGGCGCATCGCTTCTTGAAACGACGGGAGTGCCGCCATGGAATCGTTGTCAGACCGCCGTTCTTGCGTAATTTTTCTCGTCATGTCGCTCGGGTCTCTTGCGAGCGTCACTTTTGCGGATGATTGTGAGACCATCCCAAGTTCAATCGAAAACTGCTTTGGCTGTCAGTTCCTGAGGGCGGACTACAATGTCCCGAAGCCGGGGTCTAGAACTAGTGTGACTGGTCCGGTTCAAAGGCGCACTGGCGGTACCGGGACCGCCTACAACTGTACGACAAACGGCGACATGGTCGTTACAGCGGTGTCGACAATCACGCTGAGGGAGTCGGTCACTTTTAGCCATGTTGGCCTTGAGTTGAACGCAGGCTTGAACGCGATCGTGACGGCCGGAGCAAAGCTCAATTTGCCACAAGGTGCTACGACAAATCAGGCGATACATGTGCAAGTTAGCTTGTCAGGATCTCAGGTTCTTCCGCGATGCGAGGGGCTAGGAGTTCGGGGCCATTACGACGTCATAAGTAAGTATGCCACCGAGGTCATGTATCGAAATGTGTCGTACTATACGTGGTGCGACTGTTATTTGAACATGGGAGGCGGTGCGGTGGCCGTGTTTGAGAACCTCGATGCTACGTACTTTTGTAACCCTGAGGTGGTTCGGGCTGAGTCGTCACTGCTCGGGATGGGAGATGCCAACAACCCGGAGACCTTGGTCATGAAAGCCTTTTTCACGCCCCCGCGTGCTCCGTCAGGCGGCAGCCCGCCCGAATGTGACGATTGCGATGAAATCGGTGAAGGTGGGGGTGGAGAGGAAGAAGATGAAGAGAATGATGGTGGCGACGATGGGGATGATCCGTTGATTGATGATCCTGATGGGGATGCTGATGGCGATGGAATTCCCAACTCGCAGGACGATACTCCATTTGGTTACGATGGCGACGATCCGGATGGCGACGATGATGGAGATGGCATTCCCAACAGGATCGATCCCACGCCGTACGGTGATCACGGACCGCCGTACAATGACCACGGGCCTGCATTCGTTACTATTCCGATTGAAACTAATCTCTTCGTGCTTCCGCGATTTTGGCTTTCGTGAAAAGGAGAGTGTTAGATGAAGTTTCTCGCCTCGAATCAAGTGCGCGGAGCAGTCGCCGTTCTTGTTGTGACATCATCACTTTCTTTCGGCCAGCTGAGTGAAACAACACCGCGATCAGAAACGCTCGTGTGGACATCTGCACGCGATCTACTGGTGTTGATCCAGGAAGCGGACGATCGCATGATCTTCGCGGAACTGATCATGACGCAGTGCGTTGAGAACGAGCCGGAGCGACCTATTCCCGCGCGCATCGACGGGCTCCGCATTGCTGGCTCGGTGTTGTTCCGAGATGGTAGCTTGGCCGGCGCCAAGGAGGCGTTCTCGGCGATTGTTGGGTTAACGAATGAGCCTCGCTGGCTCGCCGAATCCCACCGCATGCTCGGACAGATCGCGTTCGGGAACGGCCTTTTCCAAGATGCCTTGGCAGCGTTCGAGTCGTCCGTCACGAACGCCCTGCTGGATGACCCCAACGGGGACTTCCTCTCGACCCAATCATCGCTTTCCCAGGCGTGCGCGACCGCGTGTCTGCTCGGGCAGCATCAGGTGGCCTTAGATCACGCATTGACCGGGATCGACCTGTTTCCGCACCCAGGTCCCACCTCTGATCCGTCTGGCCCGTTCTACTACTGGGCCTATCTCGCGTCCAAGGGCCTGCACGACACAGCCGCCGCCGCCGACTACTTGGACACCCTCTTGGACCGCCATCCTGACTACGGCGACGACGACCTGTTCCTCGGCCTCAAGCCGATGCTGCTGCTCGACCGGCACCATCTCAGAGGCGAAGGCTGGAACAACCCTACCCAGCCGTTCCTCGACACCGTCAGCACTATCCTGTCAGACGAGAAGTACCGCCTCATGCCCACGCGGGCGAACGTCGCGGAGCGATTCGCCAGTTTCCTCGAGTCAAACGGGCAGGCGCAGATTGCGGCTGAAATCGCGGACTACGCGGTCAAGAGCGCCGCGAACGCCGCGGCCGCCGACCCGACGCTCGACGCCGCGCTGCTCAATGCGCTCGGGCGGGCCAACGCCGAACTCGCTCTCGAAAATGTCAAACGCAAACTCCACCGCCTTCACAATCCGGAATCGTCCGCCCAATCAGTCTCGCGACTCCTAGAGAGCGGCCTGCCCGTCCCCCCGGAAATCCAGGCCGCGGCCCGAGCGAAGTACTTCGAGGCTACCCGACAGGAGTACCAGCCCGCCCCGTAGATCCGCCCGCCTACCGCTTCAACACCTGACCAACCTCCTCCCCTCTTCCTCTGTGCCCCTCTGTGCCCTTTGTGGTTCACTCCGACCGCCCCCCCTCTGCGAACCTCCGCGCCTTCAGCGTCCTCCGCGGCTGATCGAACACCGCGGCACGACCCCGCGCACCATCGACCCCGATGTCCGAGCTCCGCCCTCTGTGCCACTCTGTGCCCTCCGTGCCCACTGTGGTCCCTCCCAACACCCACCCCTGTGCGCAATCTGCCCCCAATGACCGCCCCCGTGCGCCGTTTCGCGGTCATACCCCCTTTCCCGCTTGAACCCAATCTTCCGCGCGATACCTTCGCGCCATGACCACGATCCACACCACCACCACGCCGTCCATCGCCCAGCGCCACGCCCCCCACGCCGCGCCCGAGCCGTCCCCGCCGACCGCCGGCCGGGTCCTCGCCGACTGCTACGACCCCGACAACCACGCCCTGCGCCTGTGCGACCGCCACGAGATCACCCTGACGCAACTCGCCGACATGCTCACCGGCGAGCAGGTCGACCGCGCCGCGGCCAACATCCGCCGCATCGCCGAAGCCCGCCTCGCCATCATCCGCGCCGAGGCCGAGATCGCCGCCTGGACCCGCCTGATGGACCTCGCCGGCAACTTCCCGACCACCCCCCGCGACCGCGAGACCGCCCGCAAGGCCGCCGCCCAGATCCTCCGCGAACTCAAGAAGACCACCATCTCGTCCCATCCTGGAGCGGGGGGCTTCCAGCCCCCCGATCGCCCGCAGGGCGATGCCACAGACTTCCACCCTTCCCATCCTGGAGCGGGGGGCTTCCAGCCCCCCGATCGCCCGCAGGGCGATGCCGCCGACTTCCACCATTCCCATCCTGGAGCGGGGGGCTACCAGCCCCCCGATCGCCCGAAGGGCGATGCCTCTCCA
>CAZFSO010000036.1:0-21934 GCA_964522095.1 uncultured Phycisphaeraceae bacterium
AATCACCCTGAGTCTCCCCCGCCTCCGGGTAGGGCCAGCTTCCAGCCGGCCTCTTGGCACCCGAGGCGCGAGCCCATCCCGTCGCTTGCGCTCCGGGCTATTTGATGTCACAACCTGGAGCGGAGGGCGACCAGCACTCCGTTCGGGCGCAAGCCCGAAGGTCTTCGGTGGGGCCGGCTTCCAGCCGGCCTCCTGGCGCCCACGGCGCGCGTCCATCCCGTCGCTTGCGCTCCGGGCTATTTGGAACCTGGATCCTGACGCCCGCACTCAGCCTCCGGGCTGACGGAAGGTTGCTGCGCGAAGCGCGTGCTCTTCGCAGGGCCGAAGAGCACGGCACCGATACGCCCCCCGCTCCACTATGAGCCTGCGCCCTACGCTGGCCCGTGCGTCTGCGTTTTCTGGGCACCGGCACCTCTTCGGGCGTTCCTGCCATCGGCTGCGCGTGCCCGGTGTGCACGTCGACCGACCCGCGCGACACGCGGACCCGGACCAGCGCGACCCTTGAGTTTTCCGACGCGACGGGGCAGGAGCGGGTGATCCTGATCGACGCGTCGGCGGACCTGCGCCAGCAGGCGCTGGCCGCGGGGCTGGAGCGGGTCGACGCCATCCTGGTCACGCACGACCACGTGGACCACATCTTCGGGCTGGACGAGGTGCGTCGGTTCAACGTGCTGATGGACGCGCCGATCGCGGTGTACGCGGACGGGCCGACGCACGCGTCGCTGCGCCGGGTGTACCCCTACATCCTCGACCGCGGCGAGGCCCCGCCGGAGTCGTTCGTCGCCACGCTGATCCCGCGGGAGGTCACGCCGCTCGTGCCCTTCGACCTGTACGGCCTGCGCGTCACGCCCGTGCCCCTGATGCACGGGCGCCGACGCATCCTGGGGTACCGCTTCGACCACGGGGAGCCGCGCGTCGCAGGCCGGGGGAGCCTGCTCCCCTTCGCGTACTGCACCGACTGCTCGGCCATCCCGGACGAGTCCTGGGCGGCCCTGGCGGGCGTGCGAACGCTGGCCCTGGACGCCCTGCGCCATCGGCCCCACCCCAGCCACCTGACCGTGGCCCAGGCCTGCGAAGCGGCCGCCCGGATCGGGGCGGACCGGACCTTCCTCATCCACATGACCCACGACCTGGGGCACGCCGAGACGCAGGCGGGGCTGCCGGAAGGGGTCGCGCTGGCCCATGACGGGCTTGTGGTGACCTGATCTTCGGTCATTCCGTCCACGGCTCGGACTCGATGATCGGGCCCACGGATCGCGCACCGTGCAGGACTCTGATCACTTCCACGCCGTCCGCATCGGCCCGGTAGAACACCAGGTGGTTCGGAAATCCCGGCACGAAACAGCGGCGCACGCTCACAAGTTCCGGAGCGGCGAAGCCGTACTCCGGCCAGCGTTCGGGGTGGGCGCGGATCTGTTCGAACGCCACACCGACAGCGTCGAGAAACCGCAGCGCGTGCGTCAGGCTGTCACGGGCGATGTACGCCGCGGCCGCGTCCAGGTCGGCGTCCGCAGCGGGGCGGATCCGGAGGCGGCGCCTCACGCCGCGCCGTCCCGCTCGGCCCGCTCAATCAGCGCTTGGCGCTTGCGCTCGATGAACTCGTCCGTCACTTCGGCGGGCGGACCGCTGGCCAAACCTTGGGCGACCGCCGCCGCCAGCGCGGCGTCGACGCGTTCCCGTTCCTGCTCGCGGGCCATCTTTTCGCGGATGGCTTCGCGGACGAACTCGCTGGCCGAGCCGTAAAGCCCGCTGGCCACGCGATCGTCCACAAAGCGTTTCAGCCGCTCGGGCAGGGAGACGTTCATGCTCACGGGAGGGGTCGCCATGAGCGCATTATAGCATGATTTGCCATTTTCTGCCATAGCGAGTCGCTCGCGTGGCGCCGCCGCAGTTCGGGTACAAACCTTTCAGAACCCGAACGGATACGACCGCGCGGTGGCGGCGGCGTGGCCTTTGCGGCGCTCCCGCCTATGCTCCCGCCCTATGGGAAAGAGCCGCGAGATCAAGAAGCGCATGAAGGCGGTCGGGAACATCAAGCGGATCACCCGCACGATGCAGATGATCGCCACGAGCAAGTTCTCCAAGGCCCAGCAGGCGTCGGTGGCGTCCAAGCCGTACACCGAGGCGCTGTTCGGCCTGGTCGGCCAGTTGGGGGCGGCCGGGGTGGGCGAGGGGCACCCGCTGCTCTCGCAGGGCGAGGACTCGGCGGCCGCGCCGGAACTGACCCTGGTCATCACCGCCGACCGCGGGCTGTGCGGGCCGTACAACGGCACGATCGTCCGCACGGCGCTGGGCCACCTGCGGTCGGACCCGAAGATCTCCGGCGGGGCGATCGAGGTGGTCGGCAAGAAGGGCGCCAACACGCTGCGTTTCAACGGGTTCACCGGGTTCGCCCACCACACGCACATCGGCGACAAGCCGCGGTACGAGGACGTGGAGCGCCTGGCGCAGTCGTACATCGACGCCTTCACCAGCGGGCGCGTCTCGGCGGTGCGGGTGGTGTACATGAAGTACATCTCGGCGGGTCGGCAGCGCCCCGAGGTGCTCCAGTTGCTGCCGTTCTCGCCGCCCGTGCGCGACGAGGCCGAGATCGGCACGGGCCGCGCGGAGATCTACGAGTTCTCGCCGGACGCGGGCGAGTTGCTGGACACGATCCTGCCGGCGGCGGTCAAGGCGGTGCTGTTCCAGGCGTTCAACGACGCGGTGGTGTCCGAGCACATCGCGCGGATGGTGGCGATGAAGGCCGCGACGGACAACGCCGGCAAGATGGGCAACAACCTGCGCCGCCAGTTCAACCGCGCCCGCCAGTCGCAGATCACCACCGAACTGACCGAGATCATCTCGGGCGCCGCCGCCCTGGAATGATCCCGGCGACAGACGCTCACAACGCCCCGCGACGCGGGGCGTTTTCATTCCGGCGTGACGATGACCCGCTTGTGCACGCCCGCGGCCACGGCCCGGGCGAGGGTCTCGCGCACGCCCTCGGGCGTCAGCGAGTCGTAGGCGCCGTGCATCTCGGCGATGGAGGCCTCGTCGAGGCCGTGGACGCTGAGTTGCGCGAGGCGCTCGGACCAGAACGCGGGCCGCGACCAGTTGTCGTCGACGGCGCGGCGGGCGCGGGTGATCTCGCGGTCGAGCACGGCGCGGGGGGACTCGCCGGAGGCCACCCGCTCGATGGCGGCTTCGATCGCGCGCAGCGCGGCTTCCGGGTCGGACGCGTGGGCGCAGCGCACGATCAGGGTGGAGCGGCCGGGGATGCCCGCGCCCATCCACACCCACGCGCGGGGGGCGGCTTGGAGTTCGCCGGCGTCACGCATCCGGCGCAGTTCCTCGTTGATCGCGGCGGCGGCGATGGTCATCGGGCGCAGGGTGGCCAGGTCGGTCGCGTCGGCGAAGACCACGCCGAGCACGGCCTCGGGCGAGGCGCCGGCCATCGCCACGCGCTCGGTCGACTCGGCGCGGGGCAGCGGGCTCCACGCGCGGGTTCGGGCCGTCGACGGCGGCTCGCGGGCGGGCAGGGCGCCGAGCGTGGCGGCGGCCAGTTCGAGCGCCTCCTCCGGCGCCAGGTCCCCCACCACCGAGACCTCCAGCGGGGCCGCGGCCAGTTCGGCCAGCCAGGCGTCTGCCTGCGCGGGGTCGACGCGCCCGGGGGGTGGGGCCTGGCGGGCCCGCGCGTCGGCGGGCGCGAAGAGCAGTTCACCGAGGCGGCGCAGGCCGGGGCCCTGGTCCGGCTGCGCGGGTCGCACGCGCGGGGCGTAGGACGGGTCCACCCCTGGCCGGGCGAGCAACGCACCGGCCAGGGCCAGACCATCCCCCACGCCCGACGGCATGTCGGCGGTCACGTCGAGGGTCAGCAGGTGGTCCGAGACGCTTGCGCGGAGGCTCAGGCCGCGGGCGAGCGACCAGGCGCGGACGGTCTCGGCGTCGAACGCGCCGGCGCGCGGGTAGGCCCAGGCGGCGGCGGCGTCGCGGGTGCGCCCGAGCGTGCGGGCGTCCTCGCGGGGCACGCCGTCGGCGACGGTGACGCGAACGAGGGCGCGGTCGGTCCCGGGCGTGCGCCGGGCGCGCACGAGCACGCCGTTGGAGAGTTGGGCGGTCCAGACGTCCGTGATCGGCTCGTGCGCCAGCCGGACGACGCGACCGGGCGTGCGCCCGGGCCAGATCTCGTCCGGCAAGGCTCCCGCGCGCGGGGCCGGGGCCGGGTCGGTGGCGGCCCGCAGCACGGCCTCGGCGTCCGAGCGGCCGGGCGGGCGGGCGGCGTCCGGCCCGATCAGAACGCAGGCCAGGCCTTCGGGGGCGATGGCGGCCCGGGCGTGCCGGTCCACGCCGTCGTTGGTGGTGGCGGCCAGCGTCCGGGCGGCGGCCTGGGCCAGGGCGTTCGGGTCGAGCCAGCGGCCGGGCGTGCCGCGGGGGAGCGTCCGGGCGGCGACGGCCAGCGATGCGATGAGCGATTCGGGGTCGACGCCCGGTTCGGGCCGGGCGGCCGGGTCGAACGCGGCCAGGACGCGGGCGCGGGCGTGGCGGATCTCCTCGTCGGTGAAGCCTTCGCGGGCGATGCGGGCGGCCTCGGTCGCCAGGGCGAGGCCGGCGTTGTTGAGGCCCTCGGGGTCGACGCGCACCGCGACCTCGGTGATGTGCGAGCCGCCGATCCAGCGCTGCACGACCGCGTCGACGCTGCGCACGCCGGCGTCGGCCGCGCCGGCGGCGGGGCGCAGGCGGGTGGCGATCAGGTCGGCGGCCAGGGCGTCGAGCACCGCGCGGGCGGCGGGGTCGCGCTGGGGCCCACCCGGCGAGACGGCGAGCAGGGCGACCTCGGCCGGGCCGTAGCCGTCGACGCCGATGGCGCTGATCCGTCCGGCGACGCCGGGGGTGAACGCACGGGCGGGGGTCGGCGTGCGCGTCGGCACGGCGCGGGTGGTCCGGCGCACGCGGGCGAGCACCTCGCCCGGGTCGACCGGGCCGACGACGATGAGGGTTGCGTTGGAAGCCCGGTAGCGCTCGTCGATGAAGGCGCGCACCGCGTCGTCTGTCGTGGCGGCCAGATCGGCGTGTCCCGGGATCAGGTGGCGCTCGCCCAGGGGCTGACCGGGGAAAAGGTCGCGCATGAATCGGCGTGGGGCGGCCTCCTCGGGGGCGAGGGCGTTCAGACGGCGGGCGGCCTGGACGCGGGCTTCGGCGAGGGCGGCGTCGTCGGGGCGCCAGTGGGCGAGCAGGTCGGCGTAATGCGTCAGGGCCAGGTCCCACGCGCGGTCGTCGGCGGCGTCGAAGGCCAGGGTGTAGATGACGCCGTCGTGGGCGAGCATGGCGTGGCCGCCGGCGCTGGGGGGCGGGGCTTGCTCGTGGGGCCGGAAGCCGGTGCGCAGGGTGTCGAGCGCGTGCGCGGGTGCGCCGGGCGTGCCCAGGCCCGCGGCCCGCTTGGCCAGGTAGGCGGCGCCGGCCTGCTCGTCGGACTCGGCCATGCTGCCGGCGCCGACCACGAGCCACGCCCCGGCCTGGCCCTCGGCGTCCGGGGCCGGGTGGATCCAGACCTCCAGGCCGTTCTCCAGGACGACGGTGGTCAGTCCGGCGGGATCGGCGGGTGGGGCCGGGAGGGGAGCGGGGGCCGGCCCGGGCTGCCCGAACGCGCTGGGCGCCAGGGCGAGCAGGGCGAGCAGGCGCACCAGGGTGAGCAGCAGGGCGGGCATCGGCGGGTGTACCGGCAGGCAGGGGGGACGCTGCACGAGGGCCGGGGGGGGCCGGGGGGGGCCGGGGGCGGCGGGGCGGGGGGGGGGCCGGGGGGGTCAGTCTTCCGGCCCGTCGAGGAAATCGCACGCGCCGGAGCAGCGGGTGCCGCGGTCCCACGCGCCCGCGCCGATGCCGCGGACGACGCCGGCGATCTTCTGGCGGACCTTGTCGGTGGCGAGGGTGTCGAGGCCGATGCTGCCGCGCTCACCGGAGGCGAGCAGCCAGTACTCGCAGGTCGATCCCGGTGCGGGTTCGATGCCCAGGGATGGTAGGGCCATGGCGTAGATGCCCATCTGCAGGTCGCTCTTCTCGGGGCTGGTGAACGCCTTGCTGGGATAGCCGGTTTTGTAGTCGATCAGGCGGACGCCGCCGCCCTGGGTCATGTCGATGCGGTCGATCACGCCGGTGACGGTGTGGGTCAGGCCGTCGACCTCGAAGGGCATGCGGAAGCGTTTCTCGACGTGGAGGACGTGGGCGTCGGCGGGGTGGAGTTGTTCGAGGAAGACGCGTGCCATGGCCAGGGCGCGTTCGAGTTGCTCGCTGTCGAACTCGAGGTGGCGGGGCCACTCGCAGCGGAAGCAGGCGTTGACGTGCGATTCGAGCGCGTCCCACGCGGGCAGGGCGTCGCCGCGGCTGTCGGCGTCGGTCCATGCGCTGCAGAAGTGCTGGAGGGCGCGGTGGACGATCTTGCCGAGGTTGACCGCGTCTCCGGCGTCCTCGCCGGGCATCTCCTGCACGAACGAGAGGTAGTAGCAGCGCGGGCAGTCCAGGTACTGCTTGACGTGGGTGTAACTCAGCGTCAGGGCGCCGGTGACGCCGGGGAAGACCGTGTCGTCGGCCGCGCCTTCGCTCAGGCGGGCGGCCAGGCGGCGCGCGTGCTCGCCCAGGCCGGCGGCGTCGGCCCAGCGGGGGGGCGTGCCGGAGCGCTCGACCGCGCGGATCATGGCCAGGGTGTCGGCGGCCTGGCGGAGGCGCTCGGCGAGCGCCTCGTCGGGCTCGTCGGCGGACTCGGCCGCGTCCAGGGCGGCGGCGGCGGCGCGTCGGGCGGCGCGGCGCTCGGACGCGAGGACCGCGGCGCGCTCGGCGGCGCTGCCGGCGTCGATCTCCAGGCCGGTCAGGTCGTCGATGACCGGGCCGAGCAGATCGGCCTCGTCGTGCTCGACGATGGCGGGGCCGAGGTCTTCGAGCAGTTCGAGAGGGTAACTGGTGCCCGTGGTTTTCTTGGGGACCTTGCCGAGCAGCACGGCGCGGCGCTTGGCGCGGGTCAGGGCGACGAAGAAGACGCGGCGCTCCTCGTCGTCGCGCCGGGCGCGCAGGTCGCGCCCGGAGGGGTCGGGGTCGAGGACGCCGTCGGGCAGGCGGGGGGCGTCGCCGGTGGCCTTGGGAAAGCCGTGGGGGCTGGTGCAGCGCAGGAGGTAGACGGTGTCGAACTCGAGGCCCTTGGAGGCGTGGGCGGTGAGCAGGCGGACGCCGGGCCCGGCGAGGTCGGCCTCGGCGCTGCCGCGGACGGTGTCCTCGGGGGTGCAGCCGAAGACGCGGTCGCCGGGCGGGAGGTCTTCGAGGTAGGCCAGGAACTCGCGCAGGCCGCGGGGCTCGTCAAGGCGGTCGAGGCGTTCTCGCGCGAAGCGGAGCAGGCGGACGACGGCGCGGACGCGGGCGGCGCGCTCGCGGGGCGGCAGGGACTCGGCGTGGGCCGCGCCGGTCAGGCGGACGATGTGCATCAGGGCCTGGTCGGCGGTGTGGGCGGCGGCGAAGTCGGCGACCTCGCGCTCGACCTCGGCGGCGCGGCGCAGGGCGTCCTCGAAGTTGTCGGGTGCGTGGGCGCTGAGCCAGGCGACGAACGGGCCGGGCTCGTCCTCGCCGGGGTTGGCGTTGGCCCAGGCGCGGGCGGTGCGGTAGCGGTGCTCGAGGGCGCCGATGGTCGGCGCGTCGAGGTTGAAGGGCGGGCGGGTCAGGACGGCGCGGGCCTCCCAGGTCCGGGTGGGGTCGACCGCGAGAGCCGCCCACGCCAGCACCGTGCGCACGCCCGGGTTCTCGCGGGAGGCGTCGGGCGTGGAGCAGACGAAGGGGACGCCGGCGGCCTCGAACGCGCCGGCGGCGCGGAGCAGTTCCGGGTTGGTCCGCGCGATCACCGCGATCTCGGAGAGGTCCAGGCCGGGGTCGGCGTCGATCGCGTGGCGGACCATCGACGCGGCCACCTCGCCCACGCACAGGTCGCTGCCCGTGCGCACCAGTTCCACCGAGGACGCGCCGGGCGCGCTCGGGCCGGGCACGCCGACCTTGCCCGCGTCGAAGCGGTAGCCCGCGCGGTCGATGACGGCGTTGGCGGCTTCGACGACCGCCGGGCCGCTGCGGTAGTTGGTGGTCAGGCGCAGCGTGGTCGCGCCTGGCCACAGGGACTTGAAGCGGTCGAAGGCGCGCTCGTCGGCGCCGCGGAAGCCGTAGATGGACTGGTCGTCGTCGCCCACGACGCACAGGTCGGGGCCGGACGCGGGCGGGCAGAACTCGGCCAGCCAGGCGATCTGGGTGGCGTTGAAGTCCTGGAACTCGTCGACCACGGCGTGGCGGCACTCCCAGCGGACGATGTCGGCCGCCAAGGTCGAACGCCGGAGGACCTCCATCGGCCAGGTGATCAGGTCGTCGAAACGCGCGACGCCCCGGTCCAGGCAGGCCTCGTCGAGCAGGCGGGCCGACTCGGCGCCCTCCCGGGCGAGGCGCAGTTGGGCGCGCCGGGCCGCGGCGTCAGGAGAAGAGTCGGCGTCCAGGGCGCTCAGCGCCCGGTCGATCCGGGCCAGGGCGTCGGCGGGCTTCAGGCCGGCGCTGACGAGTTCGTGGGCGACGCCCAGGGCGTGCTCGACGGCGTGCTCGACGCCGCGCCCGATCGAGGCGCGGTAGAGCCCGTTGGCGCGGATGAGTTCGCGGGCGAGGCGGCGCTGCTGGGCCTCGTCGAGGATCTCGATCTCGCGCGGCAGGCCCAGGGTGTCGCCGAAGCGCTGGAGCAGGCGCATGCCGTAGGCGTGCAGCGTGCCCGCGTTGACCCGCTGGGCGGTGACCGGGCCGAGCAGGGCGCCCAGGCGCTCGCGGAGTTCCTCGGCGGCCTTGTTGGTGAAGGTGACGGCCAGAACCGACTCGGGCTCGACCCCGCTGCGGACCAGGTGGGCGATGCGGGCGGTGAGGACCCGGGTCTTTCCCGTGCCGGGGCCGGCGAGGACGATGAGCGGGCCGCCGGTGTGCTCGACCGCCGCCCGCTGCTCGGGGGAGAGTTCGATCGGGGCCGGGGCGGCGGAGGTCGGTGCGGCGGTGTCGAGCGTGTCGGTCACTGGGGCAGTGTACGCGAAAACGGCGCGATCTGGTCGGTCTTTGGACGGTTTTTATGCGCGCCGGCGCATGTAGAGGTGGACCGCCGTCGTGCCGTAGGCGTGGGTCTCGGGGCCCTCGGCGTTGTCGAGGGTCAGGTCGACGGGCCGGCCCGTGGCCCGCTTGCGGGCGGCCTCGGCCTCCAGTTCGGCCTCGAAGGCTTCCAGGGCGGCGTCGGCGTCCTCGCTGGACAGGTCGATCGTGACGGTCTCGCGGGCCGGCGCGTCCTCGTCGGCCTCGACCGCGTGCAGGAACGGCCAGGGCGTGCGCAGGACCAGGTACCCGGTGTCGTCGAGCAGGTCGACGAGGCGGGCGCACTGGCGGAGGACCCGCTGCCAGCCCTCGGGCTCGTTGACCAGTTCGTAGGGCGGGTCGACGAAGACCAGGTGGACGGGGCGCGGGCAGCGGTTCAGGGCGGCCGGGCCGAGGGCGTCGCCGACGACGACCTCGCAGGCGTCCTGGGCGTCGAGCGTGGCGATGTTCTGCTCGAGCACCTTGACGACCTTGCGGTCGCGCTCGACGAAGACCACGCGGGGCGAGCCGCGGCTGAGGGCCTCGAGGCCCATGGTGCCGGTGCCGCAGAACAGGTCGAGCACCGCGCCGTCCTCGGCGTGGCCGCGGAGGACGTTGAAGACCGCCTCCTTGACCAGGTCGGGCATGGGGCGCGTGGTGGCGCCCTGGGGGGGGCCGGCCAGCGTGCGTCGTTTGAACTTGCCTGAGATGATGCGCATCGGCTGGACCGAAGACGCGCGCGGGTTGGAAGTCAAGCCTGCGGGGCGAAGCCGGGCGCGGGCGTGCGGGCTCAGCGGGCGAGGTTCGCGGGGTCGGTCAGGGCGTCGATGGAGCAGACCGAGACGGGCGGGCGGTCCAGGCCGGTGACGATGGACCAGAACGGCACGCCGCCGTCCTCGTCGGTCCAGTCGCGGAAGGCCGAGCCCGGTGCGCGGGCGGCGTCGCGGAGGCGTTCGGAGCCGAGGAACACGGCGCGCTGCATGAACAGCGGGCCGTCGCCGGCGAACTCGAGTTCGGCCGAGACGCCGGTGATGGCCTCGACGAGCGCGGCGAACAGGCCGGGGCGGGCGCGTTCGAGCACGTCGCAGTCGTGCCAGATGAGCACGCGCTGGCGTGCGAAGGGGCGGGCGGGGGCGCCGGGCCTGCGGCGCAGGGCGGCGACGACGCCGCGGGGGCCGTCCACGGTGCGGGCGAGTTCGTCGACTGCGATCTGGCGTTCGAGTTGGGCGCAGAAGGACTCGAGGTCGAGGATGGCCCGGCCGTGGAAGACGCAGACCTGCGTGGCGGGCTGGGTCTGGAGGTAGGACTGGAGGTGTGCGGCGAAGCGTGCCCGGGCGCGGGGGTCGGGCGACCAGGCGACGAGGTGGTGGCTCTCGAGTTTGACGCACACCTCGGGCTGCCAGGCGCACGGCTCGAAGAAGAAGCCGGATGTGGTCGAAGAGGCGTGCATGGCGATGCCGGCGCGGCGCGATGGCGCTGCGGGGCCGATCCTCTCTCGTTCCGGGGGGTGGGTAGGTGGTGCGTCAGGCGCGCGGCCCCGGATTGCCGTGCGGACGGGTTCAATGTGCCTCCGATTTGGCGCGGTTCCAGCGAATCGGCCGGATCTGCCGGATTTTCCGGCCAGTGCGGGCCGGTTCCCCCGGGCGATTCCCGCAGCCATGTCAGCGTGAGAAACTTTTATAACCCCTCCCCACGATCCGTGTGATACGCTGAAAGTGGTGGGCGGGTCCGCAAAGCACGTTCGTGCTGGGCCGAACCCCGTGGTGGTGTTGCAGTGAATCATGCCCCTGCCTGCGGGGGGTTCAACAAGGACCGATAACCGGCCGTTCGGCGGATTTCTCGGGCGTGAAGCGCCGGCCACGGGCCGGCTGGGGGCGCGACCGGGCAGTCCCGGGACGGTACGGCTGAACGAAAGGAGCGCGCTGTGACCAACGGGCACACGCAGGTGCAGAGAGAGGCCGGGTTCGACCAGCGCACGCTGGCCCGGGTGGCGGGACGCGTCGCCGAGTTGCCGGCGGTGGCGACCCAGGACTGGGTCGAGCGGGTCGCCGAGACGCTGGCGGGCCTGGACCCGTGGTGCCGGGTGGGCGTGGCGATCGTCAACGTGGACGCGGGCGGGTCGGTGCGCTCGATCGAGGCGGTCGGGGCGGCGGCCTCGCAGGGCGAGCGCGAGCGCATGAGCGACCCCAAGGCGGAAACGCTGGCCGTGCGCGTGCGACTGGAGCGCCTCAGCGAACTCGGCTTCGGCCTGCCGTCCACGGCCCTGACGCAGGGTCTGGCGGCGACGGGCGACGAACTGGGCGGCTGGAAGGAGGGCCCGCTGGCGCGGGTCTGGGGCTCATCTCCGGTCGAGCGCCTGCTGGTCGGGCTGGTGCCGGTCGGGGTGGACAACACCGACCGTTCGGTGCTGATCTTCATGGCCCAGAGCCCGTCGCAGAACGGCGGGCCGCGGGCCAACGCGCGCACGCTGGGCGCGGTGCTGCCGCTGCTGGCCCGTCGGGCCTGGCACGCCCTGCCGGCGTCGGGCCCGGTGGCGTGGATGACCGACCGCGAGCAGGACGTGCTGGACCGGCTGATCCTGGGGCGCTCGGTGCGGGAGATCGCCGAGGAACTCGGGCGCAGCCCGCACACCGTGCACGACCACGTCAAGAGCCTGCACCGCAAACTGCAGGCGTCCTCGCGCGGCGAACTGGTGGCCAAGGCGCTCGGGCACGGCTCGAACAACCGGCGCGAACTCGACCCCATGCTTCTGGACCGCGCCCGGGCGGCGTCGCAGATCGAGGCGACCCCGGCCGCCGTGCCGGCACGCCGGCCCTGACCCTCAAGGCCCGTCGGTGGGCTCGGGCGCCGGCCCGAGCCCGGCGGTGGCCGTGATCTCGGCCAGGATCCGGGCGGCCAGGCGCCGGTCCTCCTCGATAGCCTGCCGGCCCTCGGGGCGCTGCCCCGCGCTGACGCCCAGGGGATCGCGGGCGTGGGTGGACAGGCGGATCGCGTCGGTCTCGACCCGCCAGTTGGGCCGGCGCACGCGGTGGACGACGACCTCCACGAGCACCCGGGTGGGCGCCTCGGGCGGCTCGAAGGTGACGCGGGCGATGCGCTCCTGCTGGTGGACGAGGTCCTGGGCTTCCTGGGACAGCGACGACTGCTCGGTGTCCCAGGGGGTGGCCAGGCCGGCGGTGCGCTTGGGCAGGGTGGTGATCACGCCGCGGGCGGCGTCGACCCGGTCGAGCGTGAAGCGTCGCCGGGCCAGCACCTCGCGAGAAGCGTCGAACAGGCCGGGGTAGGCCTCGGGGGCCATCGCCGATTCCGTGCGCGCCCCCTCCGGCACGCTCGCGCAGCCGACCAGGGGCAGGGCGAGCGAGCAGGCGGCGATGAGCAGGGGGCGGATCACGGGGCTGACTGTACCACGCGTGCGGCGGCCGCGGAAAGTTCGGCGAGCAGGCGGTCGACCGCCGCGTCGTCGGTGGTGGTCGTCCCTACGGCGACGCGACCGACCGGGCGGGCCCGGCCGCCCGGCGCGAGCGGGACGGCGGTCGGGCTGATGAAGACCCGGCGCCCGGCGTTGACGAGGTCGATGACCGCGGCGGTGCGCGCGTCCGACGCGGGGTCGTCCGGAACGCCGACCCGGAAGCAGGTCAGGGCCAGCGACCGCGGGAACGGGACCGTGAACCGCGGGTCGTCCCGCAGGAACGCCTCGACGCGTTCGGCAAGGGCGACGTGGCGGCGCACGTGGTCGCGCAGGCCCTCGGCGCCGAAGTGGCGGATGACGAACCAGAGTTTGAGCGCCCGCGGGCGTCGTCCGAGCGGCACGTGCCAGTCGCGGTAGTCGACCGCGCCCGCGCGGGGCTCGTCGCGCAGGTAGGCCGGGGTGATGGCCATGGACGCGGTCAGGGCGGCGGCGTCGCGGACCCAGAACAGGTCGCAGTCGAAGTTGGTCAGCAGCCACTTGTGCGGGTTGACGCAGACCGAGTCGGCGTGCTCCAGGCCCTGCGCGATGGCGCGGTGCTCGGGGCAGACCAGGGCCGCGCCGGCCCACGCCGCGTCGACGTGCAGCCAGGGGCGGGGCCCTGGCCCGTCGAGGACGCCGGCGATCTCGGGCAGGGGGTCGAACGCGCCGGTGGAGGTGGTGCCGAGCGTGGCCACGACCAGGGCGGGGGTCAGGCCGGCGTCGCGGTCGGCCCGGACGGCCCGGTCGAGCGCTTCGGGGTCCAAGCGCAGGCCCGCGTCGGTCGCGATCACGCGCACGCGGCTGGCGTCCTCCGGGTGGTCCGCCAGGCCCGCGATCATCGCGGCCTTGACGACCGACGAGTGCGCCTGCGTGGAGGTGTAGACCGTGACGCGGTCGCGCGACGCGCCCGCGCGCACCGCACGCGAACGCGCGGCGACGAGGGCGGCCAGCGTCGCCTCGGACGCGGTGGACTGGATCACGCCCCCGCCGCCCAGGCCCGCGTCGAAGCGGAAGGCGTCGGGCAGGCCGAACAGGTCGGCGCACCAGTCGAGCGTGCGCATCTCGAGTTCGGTCGCCGACGGCGCGGTGGTCCAGAGCATGCCGTTGGTGTTCAGGGTCGCGGCGGCCAGGTCGGCCGCGATGGCCGGGGCGGACGCGTTGCACGGGAAGTACGCGAAGAAGCCCGGGTGCTGCCAGTGCACCAGGCCGGGCGTGATGATGCGGTCCAGGTCGGCCAGGACCCCATCCCAGCCATTGGCGCCCACGCCGTGCTCGGGCGGGCGCGCGGGCAGGGCCGCGAGCGTGTCGCCCGGCGCGACGTCCGGGCGGACGGGCCGGTCGGGCAGCGAGCGCAGGTATTCGCGCCCCCACGCGGCGGTCTGGGCCACGAGGGCCGCGTAGAGGTCCGGGTCGAGCGGGCCTGCGTGGTCGGGTGACGGGTTGGGCGGTCCGGGCGGCACGGCGGTCACTCGCGGGGCGGGCGGATGCGTTCGGAGATCTCGCCGGGCGGCTTGCCCGTGCGGAGTTCCTCGAGCAGGCGCAGGTAGGTCTCGTGGCGGACCTTCGGGATGCGCCCGTCCTCGGCCGCGGCCCGGACGGCGCAGCCGGGCTCGTGGTCGTGGGTGCAGTCGGCGAAGCGGCAGTCGGGTGCGAAGGTCAGGAACTCGGGGAACATCCAGCGGAGTTCGTCGGGTGTGACGTCGGCCAGTCCGAAGTAGCGCACGCCGGGCGTGTCGATCACGCGCAGGTCGCCGGGCAGGCGGTGCATGGTCGAGGCGGTGGTGGTGTGGCGCCCGCGCAGGTCCTGCTGGCGCACCGCGCCCTCGGCGATGCCCAACGCCGGGTGCAGGGCGTTGGCCAGCGAACTCTTGCCCACGCCCGAGTGCCCGACGAAGGCGCAGGTCTTCCCGGCGAGCGCGGCGCGCAAGGCCTCGACGTCGCGCGCGCCGGTCTCGGGGTGCGCCTTGCAGACGACCACGGGGATGCCCGCGGCCCTGTAGGGGTCCAGGCGGCGCAGTTCCTCGGCGAGGGCGTCGTCGTCGAGCAGGTCGGCCTTGTTGACCGCGATGAGCGGCTCGGCCCCGCCACGCTCGATGGCGACGAGGTAGCGGTCGATCAGGCGGGGGTGCAGGGGCGGCGAGCGCACCGAGACGACGATGACCACGGTGTCGACGTTGGCGGCCACCACCCGCTCGGCGCCCGGGTCGCGCGGGTCGGGCCGGCTCAGCGCGGTGCGCCGCGGCAGCACGCGGACGACCTCGGGGTCGCCGTCGGTGGCGGTTGTGTAGACCGCACGGTCGCCCACCGCGATGGCGGACTGCTGGCGGCTGGCCAGGTCCGCCGAGAGGCGGCAGCCCGTCGGCTCGGCGCCGGGGGGCGCGTCGTCGGGGAGGACCTCGGCCCATCGCCGGGTCAGGCCGACGACCAGGCCCTCTCGGAGGGCGGCGTCGGCATCGGCGGGCGCGTCGCCGGCCGGCACGCCGCGTTTTTGCTCCTCGGCGAGGATGCGCAGGGCCCAGTCGATCAGCGGGTCGGGGCGCGACTTGCCGCCGATGCGCTCGCCCTCGACGGTCTCGCGCGCTTTGGCGCGCCGACGCTTCTGGGCGTCGGAACGCTGCCGCCGCGCGAGTTCGAAGACGCGGTCGCGGTCGCGCTTGGGCAGGGCGTTGAGGGCGTCTTCCAGTTGTTTGCGTTGCTTTGGGTTCAACGGGGAGAGGATAGAGGGGCCTCAGATCCTGGAGCGGAGGGCTGCCAGCCCTCCGTTCGGGCGCAAGCCCGAAGTTTTCGGTGGGGCCGGCTTTCCGCCGGACTCTTGCCCCCCTGGCGCTCGTCCATCCCGTCGCTTGCGCTCCGGGCTATTTGCGAGGCATGCGCTTGGACATCACGGGGCCCTTCGGGCTGACGGAAGACTCGGAAGCGTCCGCTCCATGTGAAAAAAAATTATGACTTGCCCTGTTTGTGATTGATCCGCTCATACGGGTTCTGTACGTTGGCCTGAACCGCCCCGTGTCGTGGGGTGGACGCACAGGAGTCGGTTCGATGAATCAGCAAGCGGGCAAGATCTGCGTGATCTGCGGTGTCGACTGCGCCGGGCAGCCCCGGATCAAGAACACCAAGGGCCAGTACGCCCACCGTGCGTGCGCCGAGGGGCAACAGAACGTGGCGGCGGCGCCCGCGAAGATGACGGCGTTCGATGATGACGAAGACTTGATGGGAGCCTTTCTGGACGATCTGCCGGGCACGGCCGAACCAGCGGCCGCGGCAATGACAGGATTGAAGCAGGCTTGCCCCGGGTGCAGGACGGCGCTGAATCCGGATACGGTGATCTGCACGGGGTGCGGGTTCAACTTGATCACTGGAAAAGGCCTGAAGACCAAGGTCAGCAAGGCCAAGGACACTGGGCGGGGCCAATCTATCCTGGAGACCTCCGCGGTCGCGGCCGGGACGACCTATTTGATCGGGGCGTGCCTGGGGGCAGGGTTGGGCGCGGTGATCGGGGGGGCGGTCTGGGCCGGGATCATCAGCGCGGTGCAGTTTCAGGCGAGCATTGTCGCCATCGGTGTGGCCGTTCTGTGTGGGGTCGGCGCCGCGTACGGCTCGAAGGGGAACGTGAGCGTCGCGACCGGAGCGATCGCAACGGTGTGCGCGCTGGGGGCGATCCTGGGAGGGAAGTGGTACGGCGGCGCGGCGGTGGCCGACAACGCGATGGAAAAGATCGTCCGGGAGTTCAACCGCGAGTGGGAAAGCCTGGACCATGAGGGGCGTGCGATCTACGCCCAACGCGACTGGGCGCAGAACCTGATCGTCGAACGGCTGGAAAGGGGCAACATGGGGGGGATCGACGCGTACCAGTTCGAATGGGCTCTGGCGTCGGAGGATTACCCGGATCGATACCCCGCGGCCATCGTCGAAGAGACCGACTCGTGGTGGTACGGGATGGATGAGGAAGCGCAGGACGCGTACTGCGAGGATCTGCCGGAACTGCTGGTGAGCCAGTTCGAGTCTCGCAGGCAGGAGATCCGGGAGATGGGGTTCCTCGCAACCATCGGACTGCGGGACGCGATCTACTTTGTTATCGCTGTTGTGGTTGCGTTCGGGCTGGGTTCCAACGAGAATACCGCGCCGTTCATCAACTAGGTCCTCAGGGCATCCGGCGTGGCGTCCACCGGGTTCTCGGACCCGTTGCTGGCATCGGCCCGCGCCTGTGCGCCGGCGCGCGTGCGTGTCACGAGGGGGTTTCTCCGTCCTCTGAGGGCGTGCGGGCGTTCCCGCTCATTCGGGGGGCCGCGCGTTCCGAAAGAGCACCGGGGAACCCCCAGTGAACACCACGCCGCCACAGCCCGAGCCCGAGTTTTCCCGCGAGCCCGCCGCCGCGCCGGCGTTCTTCCCCGTGCCCACCGACTCGCTGGACACGCACGAGTTGGAACTGGACCTGTACCTGATGCACGACGGGCGTCGGCCGGTGCTGTACCGCTCGGTCGGCTCGGCGTATTCGATGGCGGACTGCGCGAAACTCGCCGAGCAGGGCGTCGAGCACCTGTTCGTGCCCACGGCCCAGCATTGGGTGTTCCGCCGGATGATGACCGAGCGGCTGGTGCGGGCGTACGAGGACCCGGAACTGGCGTGGGCGGACCGGCGCCGGGAGGTGCACGCCGCGTGCGGCCGCATGATCGACGACCTGATGCGCTTCCCCACCCTGGACGGGATCTTCCAGACGCTCGGCGAGATCGCCGGGCGCATGGGCCGGTGGTGCGCCGAGGACGAGGCCCGGTTCGGCGAACTGCTGGACATGTCCGACCGCGACCTGGAGACCACGGCCCACATGGTCAACGTTGGAGTGGGCTGCTGCCTGCTGGCGGCCGAGTTGCTCGGCCCGGAGTCGCCCGCGCTGCGCGACATCGTCCAGGGGGCGCTCACGCACGACGTGGGCAAGCGGGTGGTTGCGCCCGAGGTGCACGCCAAGGAGGGCCGGCTGACCGAGCATGAATGGGAGCAACTCCGCGCTCACCCTGCGGCGGGCGCCGAGGTGCTCTCGGCCCAGACCGGCGCGACCGCGGTGGCCATCGCCATGGCCCGCGACCACCACGAGCGCCTCGACGGGCACGGCTACCCGGCGGGCCTGAAGGGCGGCGAGATCGGCCTGCCCGCACGCCTGTGCGCGGTGGTGGACATCTTCGACTCGATCGCCTCGGGGCGGTCGAACCGGGGCGGCTTCCCGCCGGCCCGGGTGCTGGACTGCATGCGCGAGGAGGCCGGGACCATCCTCGACCGGCGCGCCTTCGACGCGTGGGCGCGGGTGGTCGAGCGCGTCGTCGACCGGCACCCCGAGCGGTGCGTGCGCGAGAGCGCCGGCCTGCGCCCGCCGAAGGTGCGCACGATGGTGCCGTCGGCCCCGAAGCAGGCCACCGTGCGCGGCGACCCCGCGGCCCGGGCGGTCGTCGCGACCGGCGCCGAGCGGGCCTGCGACCTGCCCGTGCGCATCCACACGCGCCACCCCGACGGCGGGCCGGGCGAGCCGGCCGACGGGCGCATCGTGCGCATCGGGCGGGGCACGGTGGGGCTTGAGACGCGGTCGCCGGCGCGGGCGGGCCAACTGCTGCGCGTCGGCGTGCCGGACGGGCCCGTCCTGGACCTGCTGGTGCAAACGCACCACTACGGGCCGGGCGGCGAGACGGTGCTCGAGTGCGCCGTCGTCACCGCGCGGCGGGCGGGCTGACGGGCACGCGCTCGGCGATCTGCAGGCCGAAGGCCTCCAGTTGCGGGTAGGGCGTGGTCGAGTTGGTCAGCAGGCGCAGGCGCGTCAGGCCCAGGGCGCGGAGGATCTGCGAGCCGGTGCCGTACTCGAGCATGCCGGGGGGGACGGAACTGCGGGGGGTGTCGTGCTCGTCGTGGCCGTGCGGGCGCTGGAGGCGGTCGCGCCAGTCGTCGCCGATGACGGTGGGACGCAGGTAGACGATCGCCCCGCGCCCTTCCTTCCGGATGGCCCGCATCGAGGCGCGGAGCGTGTCGCCGGTCGAGCCTTCAGAGGACGAGTCGAGGTCGTGGAAGATGTCGCCGAGCAGGTCGCGCCGGTGCACGCGGACGAGGGTCGGCTCGGTGGTCTCGCGCACCACGCCGGCGTCGTCGAGGACGCCCACCCCCCCCACCGTCAGCGCCAGGTGGGGCAGCGGGTCGACGAGCGAGCGGAAGGCGAAGAGGGTGAAGTCGCCCTCGGGCGTGCGCACGGTCGTGCCGCATCTGGGCTCGAGCCGCTCGACGATTGCGCTGCGTGACAGGCGGTGCTCGATGATCTGGGCGACCGAGCACATCTTCAGGCCGTGCTTGCGCCCGAGTTCGATCAGGTCGGGCACGCGGGCCATCTCGCCGTCGTCACGCATGATCTCGATGATGACCGCGGCGGGGTGCAGGCCGGCCAGGCGGCAGAGGTCCACGGAGCCCTCGGTCTGGCCGATGCGGACCAGCGTGCCCCCGTCGCGGGCGCGCAGGGGGTTGACGTGGCCGGGGCGGACGAAGTCGTCGGGGCCGAAGGCCGGGTCGATGGCCATGCGGATGGTGCGGGCGCGCTCGGCGGCGGACACGCCGGTGCCGAAACCGTGGCGGGGGTGGCCGTCGATGGACACGGTGAACGGCGTGCCCCGGACGGAGGTGTTGACGGCCGACTGGGGCGTCAGTTCGAGCCGCTCGCACTCGGCCTCGGTCAGCGAGAGGCACATGTAGCCGCGGGCGACCGAGAGCATGAAGGTGATCGCCTCGGGCGTGACGAACTGGGCGGGCAGGACCAGGTCGCCCTCGTTCTCGCGGTCCTCGTCGTCGGTCAGGATGACCATGCGCCCTGCGCGGAGCTCGTCGAGGATCTCGGGGATGGGGGCGAAGGCGGCGTCGGCGGGCATGGGCGATGGTATGGGGGAGAGGGGAAGAGACGGAGGGGCTGAAGAGCGACGGAGCGACGGAGGGGGGGATCAGGTAGCCCCGACCGCGAGGGAGGGGATGGGGTTCCGGTGGTGCACGCGGGGAAGCAGAGGTACGGAGAGGCCGCCGAGATCTCGCAGAGGACGCGGAGGATCAAATCGGATCGGGAACATGCCAACCTGGTTCGGCGTATCCTCGCCGGATGCGGGCTGTTCTGAAATGGGGAACTCTTGTTGTTGCTTTGCTCGGCCTCGCAGCGTGGGCGCTCCTGTCGATCCGGCTCGTGATGCCGATCAGTGAACAGGTGCGGATGGAGACGCCCGCCGGCCCGATCGAGTTCCGGCTTGTGGTCCTCCCATCCGGGCCGGTGCGGATCGACATGCCTTCACAAGGGCCGTTCTGGAATCACCATCTTCCTACCGGGGACATTCACAAGATCTTTTCCAATCTGCGTGATGGGGATTCCGTGAGCATCCGGTTTCCCAGCGGTGCCGATCTTTCGATGCGTCGTGACGACGGCTCGTGGAGCGGATTCTGGACCGCGCCCCCGAGCGGTCGCACCACGCCGCACCTGCCGGTGCGTTTCGTCGAATCCCCGCCGGTGACGGCCAGCGGCGATCCGGCCGCGATGGGCTGGGTTGAGGGCCGCTGGAAGGTGCAGGCCGCGGACGGCACGTCCGGCGTGCTGGAACTGTCGGTGATGCGCGACGGGTCCGGTGTCCTGGCGTTGTGCGAAGGCCTGACCGGGGCGCTCGAGATAGGCGGCCACGCGGACGCCGCGAGCGTGCGGCTCGCTCACTTTGACGGCACGCAGGCGATGGTCATCCACGCTCGACTTGGAGAAGACGGCGCCCTCACGGGAGACTGGTGGGACTCGCGCCGGGGTCTCGTGGCCTTTACCGCGACCCGGGCGGATCGCCCGTGACCCGGCGACGCGCGGCCAAGTGGGCCGTCGCGGCCGTGCTGATCGGTCTTGCGGCCGTCGGCGCCTGGTGGTATCTGCCGATGTTGACCACGCGGGCGCCGCACGGGTACGGCGTGGCCATCGACACGCCGGGCGGACCGGTGCTGTTCAGGCTCACGTTCTGGCCGGACAGCCGCGGCAAACGGTGGTCGTCGCGGGTTGATCAGATTCACCCCGGTATCCGGGCCAATGGCATCAGCAACCTTGACGGCTTCGCCATCGCGCAGACCGTCCGGTACGAACCGGAGGGCGGGCTGATCGAGGTCAGTTTCCACGACGGCGTTTCCGTGCTGCGCCTGCGGGGCGATCCGCATCGGGGCATGACGGGCGAATGGACCGCGTTCCGACCTGACGGACCGTCGACGCTCGTGGCCCGGGCGTGGCGCAACGGGCCGCCGACACC
Organism: uncultured Phycisphaeraceae bacterium; assembly: GCA_964522095.1. Lineage (GTDB taxonomy): Bacteria > Planctomycetota > Phycisphaerae > Phycisphaerales > UBA1924 > UBA6054. The sequence continues at coordinate 20,818 of CAZFSO010000036.1, forward strand.
AGAGGGCCAGGCCGACGCCGGCGCACCGATCGACTTTGCCTGGGTTTTCGCGCTCCGTGATCGCGATGACGGCTCGCCCTTCAGTGTCGAACTCTACCTGCATCACGAGAATCGCACCGCCGTCGCGCAGGTGCACGACGGGATCGAGGTCCACGACCTGATGCACGGAGCCGTGGACGGTGACGCGCTGCGCCTGTCCTACTTCGACGGCCGCGACGCGTGCCTGTTCGTTGCGAGGCAGGACGAGCGCGGCGGGCGTGTGGCGGAGCTGTGGAACGGAGATTGGAGTCACCGGGTGCTCGAGCCCGTGCCGTGACCGGCCGGCCGCGAGCGGGCAAACGCTCTTCGTCCCGCCCGCGTACCGTCCCCCATGGACATGACACCGAACCGCTGGGCCGCCACGAACGCGTATCTTGACGCCGTGTTCGGGCGGGAGGACGAGCACCTGGCGGGGCTGATGGGGCGCGCGGTGGCGGCCGGGCTGCCGGACATCGCCGTGTCCGCCGGGGTCGGGCGGTTCCTGCTGCTGCTGACGCGGCTGGTGGACGCGAAGACGATCGTCGAGGTCGGCACACTGGCGGGGTACTCGGGCGTCTGGCTGGCCCGGGGCCTGGCGGACGGCGGGCGCCTGGTCACGATCGAGGCCGAGCCGACGCACGCGGACTTCGCCGAAGGGGCGTTCGCCGAGGCCGGCGTGGGCGACCGCGTCTCGGTGCGGCGTTCGACGGGCCTGGCCGAGTTGCCGCGCCTGGTCGACGAACTCGGAGCGGGCTCGGTGGACCTGGTGTTTCTCGACGCGGTGAAAACCGAGTACCCGGCGTACCTGCCGCACGCCAAGCGGCTGCTTCGCCCGGGCGGCCTGCTGGTGGCGGACAACGCGCTGGGCGCTGGGTCGTGGTGGATCGACGACGCGCCGGGGAGCAACGAGAGCCGCGACGCGGCGGACCGGTTCAACCGCCTGGTCGCCGACGACGAAGGCTTCGAGGCCTGCTGCCTGCCGATCCGCGAGGGCGTGCTGGTGGCGCGGAAGCGGTGACCGCTCAGCGCGTGTCGCGCCCGAGCACGCCGTCGACGGTGTGCATGCCGACGATGCCGAAGTTGAAGCGCGCCCCGTGCT
>CAZFSO010000037.1:0-21880 GCA_964522095.1 uncultured Phycisphaeraceae bacterium
GCCCATTGCCCATTGCCCATTGCCCATCGCCTCCCTAGTGCCTGGTGCCTCACGCCCCCCCATGCGCATCGACGTCCTCACCACCTTCCCCGAGATGTTCGCGGCTGAATCGCCGGCGGCGATGGGCGTGTCGATCCCCGGGCGGGCGCGGGCGGCCGGGCTGCTGGAACTTGTCGCGACCAACATCCGTGATTTCGCCGAGGACAAGCACCAGAAGACCGACGACCGCCCGTTCGGCGGCGGGCCGGGCATGGTGATGATGTGCCAGCCGGTCTGGGACGCCGTGCGGCACGCCGAGGCCCAGGACCCGCGTCCCGCCCGCCGGGTGCTCCTGACACCCCAGGGGCGCCGCCTCGACCAGGCGATGGTGGAGGACCTGGCCGGGTCCGAGCGTCTGCTGCTCATCGCCGGGCACTACGAGGGCATCGACGAGCGGGTGATCGAGAAACTCGCCCCCGAAGAGGTCTCGATCGGGGATTTCGTGCTCTCCGGGGGTGAACTGGCGGCCATGGTGCTCATCGACGCGGTGGCCCGGCTGCTGCCGGGCGTGCTCGGGCACGGCGAGTCGGCCGCCCGCGACAGTTTCGCCCCCATGCCCACGACCGACGCGGTGGGCGCCGACCTGCCCAAGCGGGTGCTGGCCGACTTGGGCGTCCCGGCCGGGGCGCGCCTGCTGGACTGCCCGCAGTACACCCGGCCCCGGGTGTGGATGGGGATGGAAGCGCCGGCGGTGCTCACGTCCGGCGACCACCGGGCGGTCGCCCGGTGGCGTCTGGAGCGGATGGTCGAGCGGACGCGGGCGCGTCGCCCGGACCTGCTGGCGCCCGACCGGCGCGGGCCTGGGGGGAAAGACGCCGCATGTGGCGGGTGACGCTGGCGCAAACCGATCCTAACCTTGCAGCCCTTGCGGCCACACCGGAACCTGTCCGATCTGACGGGCAGGCCGGCGACAAGACGACCAACCGCGACGCAAGGCGCACTTCCTGACGCACACGAGGGACACACATGACTGCGATGACGACACTTGCGAGTCTGCAGGACATCCACCCGGCGTACTGGCTCGCCCCGGTGGGTGCGGTGCTGGCGCTGGTGATGGCCAAGGTCTTCCACGGCTCGGTGATGAAGCGATCCGAGGGCGAGCCCGAGATGATCCGCATCGCCGAGGCCGTCCGCCAGGGGGCGATGGCCTACCTGACCCGTCAGTACAAGGTCGTCGCGGGCGTGTTCGTCCTGCTCGTCGGCTTTCTGGTCATCATGCGGGTGCTCAACCTCCAGAGCACCTGGACCATCATCGGCGTGCCGGTGGCGGGCATCCTCTCGGGCCTGTGCGGCTGGTTCGGCATGCGGATGGCCACCAACGCCTCGGCCCGGACCGCCTTCGCGGCCAAGCAGTCGCTCAACGAGGGCCTGACCGTCGCGTTCCGCGCCGGGGCCGTGATGGGCCTGGTCGTGGTGGGCTTCGCGCTGCTGGACATCTCCGTCTGGTTCCTGATCTTCAACGCGACCGGCGCGGGCGGCGACCTGCGTGAACTGACCACGGTCATGCTGTCCTTCGGCATGGGCGCCTCGACGCAGGCCCTGTTCGCCCGCGTGGGCGGCGGCATCTACACCAAGGCCGCCGACGTCGGCGCCGACCTGGTCGGCAAGGTCGAGGCCGGCATCCCCGAGGACGACCCGCGCAACCCCGCGACCATCGCCGACAACGTCGGCGACAACGTGGGCGACGTGGCCGGCATGGGCGCCGACCTGTACGAGTCGTACTACGGCTCGATCCTGGCGACGATGGCGCTGGGCGCGGCCGCCGCGTTCACCATCACCGGCCTGCCCGGCGAGGCGTCCAACGCCCTGGCCCTCAAGTTGGCCGCGGCCCCGATGGCGCTGGCCGGCCTGGGCATCCTCTGCTCGATCCTGGGCGTCTTCACCGTCAAGGCCGCCGAGAACGCGACGTTCGCCCAACTCCTCAAGGGCCTGCACAAGGGCGTCTACATCGCCTCGGCCCTGATCGTCGTGGCCGCGTTCGCCCTGCTCTACTTCATCTTCAACGCCGAGACCCGCCCCGGCGGCAGCCTCGAGGGCATCACCACCTGGTGGCGTCTCGGCCTGTCGATCTTCTCCGGCCTGATCGCCGGCCTGGTGATCGCCTACGCCACCGAGCACTACACCAGTTACGAGCACCGCCCGACCCAGCGCATCGCCGAGCAGGCCCTGACCGGCCCGGCCACCGTCATCATCGCCGGCATCGCCGAGGGCATGAAGTCCACCTGGGCCTCGCTGCTGACCGTGGCGGTCGCCATCATCGCCGCCTTCTCGTTCGCCGGCGGCGGGGACAACTTCCTGATGGGCCTCTACGGCGTCGGCATCGCCGCCGTCGGAATGCTGTCCACACTGGGCATCACCCTGGCGACCGACGCGTACGGCCCGATCGCCGACAACGCCGGCGGCAACGCCGAGATGACCAGCCAGCCCCCGCACGTGCGCGAGCGCACCGACATGCTCGACTCGCTCGGCAACACCACCGCCGCCACCGGCAAGGGCTTCGCCATCGGCTCGGCCGCCCTGACCGCCCTGGCCCTGTTCGCGGCCTTCATCCAGGTCGTGCAGGTCCAGATCACCACGCAGTCCGACTCGTTCGTCCGCAAGGGCGCTTACACCGCCCCCGCGGGCGCCGAGACCTGGGGCGTCTACGAGGGCCACGGCAAGTTCGCCATCGTCACCGGCGAGGGCGCGTCCCGCTCGGTCGACGGCGGCATGCTCCTTGACATCGACGGCGGCCACGCCCACACCGACGTCTCCGACCTGTTCAACGTCGGCGACACCTTCCCCGTCGTCGCCCGCGGTGTGGACCGCTACGTCGCCGAGTTGGTCCGCCAGCACGACGGCCACGAGGACGCGTTCGAGGTCGAACTGGCCAGTTCACGCAACGGCAGCCTGGGCGACGTGCTCGCCTTCTACGACGTGACCCTCGCCAACCCGAGCCTGCTGGCGGGCATGTTCATCGGCGTGCTGCTCGCGTTCCTCTTCTGCGCCCTGACCATGAACGCCGTGGGACGCGCCGCCTACGCCATGATGGGCGAGTGCCGCCGCCAGTTCGGCAAGATGCGCCAGGCCATGCGGGCCAAGGGCATGTCCGAGGCCGACGTGGCCAACCCCGACAACTGGCCCCGCGAGGGCGTCGAGTTCGAGGGCACCCACTACCCCGACTACGCCAACTGCGTGGCCATCTCGACCGCGGGGGCCCAGAAGGAGATGGTCATCCCCTCCGTGCTGGCCATCGTCGTCCCCATCGCCGTCGGCCTCGTGCTCTCGGTGCCGGGCATCATGGGCCTCCTGGCCGGCGGCCTGGTCTCGGGCTTCGCGGTGGCGGTCTTCATGGCCAACGCCGGCGGCGCGTGGGACAACGCCAAGAAACTCCTCGAGTCCTACGGCAAGACAACCGCCCAGGAGATGGTCAACGGCACCGGAAACTCCGTCAAGGTCCCCGCGGCCGTGCGCGAGGCCATCCTCGCCCGCGCCCAGGAGTTCGTCGCCTCGGGCCACCCGGAAACGATCGTCTACGGCAAGGGCTCGGACGACCACAAGGCCACCGTCGTCGGCGACACCGTCGGCGACCCCTTCAAGGACACCTCGGGCCCCGCCCTGAACATCCTCATCAAACTCATCTCGATCGTCGCGGTCGTGTTCGCCGGCCTGATCGTCAAGTACGGCCCGATCGTCGGCGACATGCTCGGCCTGGGCTGAGCGTTCTCCCCAACCCCGGATAAACGTCAGCCCCGCGTCCGCCCGGACGCGGGGCTTTTCGTGCGCCGGGGCGGGGGCCTGCGGGCGAAGGAGGGAAGTTTTTGAACGCAGAGGTCGGCAGAGGTCACGCAGAGGACGCCGAGATCGGTTCATTCGGGGCAAACTTGGAGAGAAGACGCGGCGTCGGTTCGCAGGTTTCGTCTGATGAACATTGATCCACAGGTCCCTCACTCTGCGCCCCTCTGTGCCCTCTGTGCCCTCTGTGGTGAACCGCTGGGCGCCACGCGCGCGGGGTGGCTCAAGGAACCCCACGGTTCGAGGGCTCATCGTGGCGTTGGAACAGGGGATACGGCAAATCCGGACGGGCCGGATTCGCCCGGCCCACTTGAAAACCCGGCCCGGAACGGGTAGAACCTTCGCGGCATGGCTCGCCCGCCCAGGATCTCCGGGGACGACGCGGACCCGTCCAGAGCACCCGGCGGGCACGCTATCCTGCCCGAACTCGGGGAGAGCCCGGACCCGGCGTGCGGGCTGGACGCCAAGGTGCTCGTGCTCAACCGGGCCTACGCCGCCGTACGGGTCGTCTCGGCCCGCCGTGCCTTCGTGCTGCTGGCCCGCGACTGCGCGGAGGTCATCGACACCGAGGGCGGGGCCTACGCCAACTACGACCTGGCCACCTGGACCGAACTGAGCGAGTTGCGCCGCCAGTTCGAGCCCGACGCCCACGACTGGGTCCGCACGGTCCGCATCGACCTGGCGGTGCCCCGGATCATCCGCCTGATCGCCTACGACAAACTCCCGGCCCAGGGGGTCAAACTCAACCGGCGCAACCTGTTCGCGCGCGACCGCAACCGCTGCCAGTACTGCGGCCACCTGTTCCCGACCAGCGAACTGTCCATCGACCACGTGCGCCCGCGCTCCCAGGGCGGCCCGGACACCTGGGAGAACCTGGTGTGCGCCTGCGTGAAGTGCAACAGCCGCAAGGGCGGACGCACGCCCGACCAGGCCCGGATGAAACTCATCGCCCAGCCGAAGCGCCCACGCCGCAACCCGCTGATCTCGGTGCGTCTCGGCCACGACAAGTACCACTCGTGGAAGGCGTTTCTGGATGAGGCGTACTGGTCGGTGGAGTTGAAGTAACGAACTCACCGAGCCGCGGGCTTCAGACCGCGCGGTCGTCGCGCGACTTCACGGTTGTTGGTTGCGGCGGGCGACGCGGTCGATGCGCGTGTCGCGGCCCGGTGGCACAGGAGCCGCGCGGGTTGAAACCCGCGGCCCGGCCCGCTCAGGCGTCAACCAGCCGGTCTGCCTCTTCCGCGAGGTCGAAGTCCTTCTGGGTGATGCCGCCGGCGTCGTGGGTGGAGGCGGTCAGGGTGACCTTGTTGTAGCGGATCAGCATGTCGGGGTGGTGCTGGACGCGTTCGGCGTAGTCGGCGACCTTGCGGACGAAGGCGATCGATTCCATGAAAGTGGGGAACTGGAAGGTCCGCTGGATCTGCCCGCCGACCTCGGACCACTCGGTCCGCTTCTCCAGCGCCGCGGCGATCTGGTCCTCGGACAGTCTCTCGATCGTCTGGTCGGCCATCCCGGGTCCTTTCGCGGGGTTGTCCCGTCCGTCGAGTGTACCCACAATCCCGGCGTGTCTCTCCCGCCAGCCCCAGAACGCCCTTCGCACGCCCCGGAACCGCCGGCCGCCCCGGTGACACGCCTGGCGCCGTCGCCCACCGGCGCGCTGCACCTGGGCAACGCGCGGACGTTCCTGGTCAACTGGTGCCTGGCGCGGGCGTCGGGGTGGCGGGTGGTGCTGCGGGTCGAGGACCTGGACACGCCGCGGGTCAAGCCGGGCGTCATCGATGCAACGGTCGAGACGCTGCGGTGGCTGGGCCTGGACTGGGACGAGGGCCCGCTGATCCAGTCCGACGACCTGGGCGTCTACGCCGACGCGATGCGGACGCTGGCCGCGGGCGGCCTGGTGTACCCGTGCGACCTGACGCGCACGCAGATCGAGGCGGCGGCGTCGGCCCCGAACGAGGGCGACCACGAGCCGCGGTTCGACGCGTCGCTGCGCCCGGCCACGCGCCCGCGGGTCTTCGAGGACCGGGCCACGAACTGGCGACTGGCGGTCGACGCGGGCCCGGTGCGTTTCGAGGACCGCTTCCTGGGCGCGGTGACGGTCGACGTGTGCAGGGAGGTGGGGGACTTCGTCGTCTGGACGAAGCGCGGCTGCCCGAGTTACCAGTTGGCGGTGGTCGTCGACGACGCGCGACAGGGGGTGACCGAGGTGGTGCGCGGCGACGACCTGCTCGGCTCGGCCGGGCGGCAGACGCTGCTGTACCGGGCGCTCGGCCTGGGCGAGCCGCCGGCGTACACGCACCTGCCGCTGGTGCGGGGTGCGGACGGGCGCCGGCTGGCCAAGCGTCACGGCGACACCCGCCTGGACCACTACCGGGCGCGGGGCGTGCCGGCCGAACGCGTGCTGGCGCTGCTGGCCCGCTGGTGCGGGGTGGACGCCGGGGGCGCGGTCCGGGCCCCCGACCTGATCGGGGCGGTGCGCCTCGATACCATGCCCCGCGCGGACATCACCTTCCGACCGGAGGACGACCAGTGGCTGATCGATGGGGCTGGACGATGAGGCTGCTGGCGGTTCTGGCGCCGGCGCTGCTGCTGGGCGCGTGCGTCTCGACGCCCGGGTGCGCCCGGCCGGCCGCGCCGGAGGGCCACGAGGTCGTCGAACTCGGCGGGCGGAGGTTCACCCTGGAACTCGTGGCCGACCCGGCGACGCGCGAGCGGGGCCTGGGCGGGCGCGAGTCGATCCCGGAGGACGGGGGCATGCTGTTCTCGTTCCCGGACTCGCAGATCCGCCACTTCGTGATGCGCGACTGCCTGGTGCCGATCGACATCGTGTTCCTGGACTCGGACGGGCGGATCGTGGCGATGCACCACATGCCGGTCGAGCCGCCGCGGGCGGAGAACGAGACCGCGCTCCAGTACGACCGCCGCCTGAAGCGGTACTCGAGCCGGTTCAACGCCCGGTATGCGATCGAGATCCGGGGCGGCACGCTGGATGAACTGGACCTGCAGGCTGGGCAGAAGGTCGACCTGGACACCGAGCGCCTCGCCCGCGTGACCCGCTAAAGGGGGGCGCCCCGCCGGTCGATGGCGCGGGGTCGGGCCCGGCGCGGCCCGCCACGGAGCCCAGCATGCCCCAGGCAACCCCCGGCGGTTCAGGTCCGATCACCCTTGTGGCGGGCGGCCCGCGTCTGGAGGCGGTGGGCGGCGCGGCACGTTGGGCCGACCTGTGCCGAGCCGAGGGCCTGGCGACCCGTGTCGGCACGCTGGACGAGGCCTTCCGCCCGGGGGCGCAGGGGGCCTGCCTGGTGGTCCTGGCGCTCGACGAGCCGGACGCGGCGGTGTACCGCCTGGCCGACCGCGCCCAGGAGTCGCTGGTGCCCGGCGTGGTGCTCGTGCCGCCCGAACTCGGGCGCGTGGGGCCGCTGCTGGCGGCCGAGGGCCTGGTCGTGCTGCCGTGGGACTGCCCGGCGCGCCAGATCGCCACGACGATCCGGGCGGTGACCGCCCGCCAGGCGATGGTGCGCAAGTTGCACGACGAGTTGCGCATCGCGCGGATGTCGGTCAACGGGGCGTACGCCGAGATGGCCAAACTGCAGGAGGAGATGCAGACCGCCGCGACGATCCAGCGGGCCCACATGCCACGGCGGATGCCCGCGCTCAACGGCGTGGAGGTGGGGGTGGTCTACCGGCCGGCGACCTACGTGTCGGGGGACATCTTCGACATCGCGCGGCTCGACGAGCACCGCAGCGCGTTCTTCATCGCCGACGCGGTGGGCCACGGGGTGCCGGCGGCGCTGATGACGATGATCATCGCGTGCGGCCTGCACAAACTCGACGGGGTCGGGCCCGAGGCCCGCGTCGTGCCGCCGGCCGAGGCCCTGTTCCGCCTGAACAACGCGATGACGCAGCACACGGGCGGGTCGGCCCGGTTCGCCACGGCGGTGTACGCGGTGTTCGACGCGCGCACGGGCGAGGTGGACGTCGCGGGGGCCGGGCACCCGCCGCCCCTGATCGTCCGCCAGGGCGGCGCGACGATCGACCGGATCGAGCCCGACGGGCCGCTGCTGGGCGTCTTCCCCGACGCAGACTTCGGGCAGTCCAGCGTGCGCCTGGGCCCGGGCGACCTGATGATCCTGTTCAGCGACGGGTTCGAGGTGGCCTTCCCGAAGGCGGGCTCGGAGGGCGACGACTTCAAGCGTCCGACGCTGACCTACCTGGACAAACTCGCCCACGCGGGCGAGGGCGGCCTGCCCCTGGCCGACGCGGTGGCCGAGTTGGAGCGCGAACTGGACGGCGCGTCGGGCTCGCTGCACCAGCCCGACGACATCACGGCGCTGTTCGTGGCGCCGACCGGCGTGCCCGCGGCGTCGCAGCACGCGGCCTGAGCGGGAGGGCCGCAGCGGGTGGAGGGGTGGAGGGGGGGGGAGTGGCGCGGGGTCAGGTGCGCTCGCCGCCGACGGTGACCTGGGCCACCGCGGGCTTCGCGGCCTCCGCGTGCAGGCGCTGGGCGCGGTGGGCCGACCAGTCCGTCACGCGCCGGTCGGGCGCGTCGGGCCCGTCGTGGACGGTCAGCACGTCGTAGACGTTGTTGCGCTGTGCCGGGACGAATCCCGCGTCGCGGATCAGGCGGCACAGCACGGCCTCGTCCAGGCAGTAGGTGGTGCCGGCCGAGGACACCACGTTCTCCTCCATCATCACGCTGCCCATGTCGTTGGCGCCGTAGAAAAGCCCGACCTGCCCGACGTGCGGGCCCATGGTGACCCAACTGGAACCGATCGAGTAGATGTTGTCCAGGAACAGGCGGCTGGTCGCCTGCGTGCGCAGGTACTCGGTCGCGCCGGCGTAGCGGAGTCGCCGGCCGAACTCGGGGTGCAGGTCCTTCGTGCCCGAGCCGTCGAGGCGGGCGACGGCGTCGCCCGGGAAGGCCGGCCCGTACGCGTCGAGGTCGCCCTCGGCCGGCCACTCGCGCAGGCGTCCGAGGGCGGTGTTGTCCGGCTGGAAGGGCCAGGAGATGAAGGCGGTGTAGTGCCCGCCGGTGCCCTGCTTGCGGACGCTCGGGTCGTTGGCGACGTCGGCGGGCACTTCGCCTGCGCCGAAGTCGCGGATGGCCTTGTCCTGCCACTCGCGGATGAGGCGCATGTGGTGGACGCGGTCGGCGTGGCCCTCGATGTGGCCGAACATCATCGTGGCGCTGGTGTACATGCCCAGCGAGTGGGCGGCGTACATGGTCTGCAGCCACGCGTCGGCGGTGCACTTGCCCAGGCCGATCTTGGACCGGACGGCATGCGCGAAGATCTCGCCGCCGCCGCCGGGCAGGGAGTCCATGCCGGCGTCCTTGAGGCGTGCGAGGACCCAGCGGGTCTTCTGGACCAGGTCGGCGCCGGGCGGGTTGAAGAAGTTGACGAACTCGATCATCTCCGGCGGGCTGAACGCGTGCACGTGGACGTGCGGGAAGCGTTCCTTGATGCCGGCGAGCAGGGTGAGGTACCAGTCCAGGGGCAGGTCGGGGTTCATGCCGCCCTGCATGAGGATCTGGGTGCCCCCGATGGCGCTGAGTTCGGCGATCTTCTCGAAGAGTTGCTCGTGCTCGAGGGTGTAGGCGTCGTGGTCGTTTGCGGTGCGCTTGAAGGCGCAGAAGATGCACTTGGCGGTGCAGACGTTGGTGTAGTTGATGTTGCGGTCGATGACGTAGGTGCGGAAGGTGTCGCCGTGCAGGTCGCGGCAGCGTGCGTCGGCGTAGCGTCCGAGTTGGTGCAGGGGGGCGCGGGTGAGCAGTTCGAGGCCCTGCTCGGGGGTCAGGCGGGCCTGGCCGAGGGCGACCGCCGCCAGCAGACCGGGGTCGCGGGCGTCCAGGCCGGGGTGCTCCGGCGGGGGGCGGTAGATGGTGGTCATGCGGGGCTCCGGCGGGCCGTCGTCGAAGGCTGTTTCAAAGATTCCTGAAACGATACGGACAGGGCCGGCGTTGATCCACCCGATCCGAGGCGTGGATGAGATCCGACCGACGGAACGGCCTACGGTTCTACCGGAATGGTTCCAGTTGAACAGGATAGAGGCGTGGCCCAGGCAGGCGTCCCAACCGGATGGCGCGGTGCGGTCGAGCGGGTGGACCGTTTCATCGTCGATCGGTTCGCGGCCTTCGCCGTGCCGGCGCTGCGGATCGGTTTGGGGGTGGTGTTCGTGTGGTTCGGGGGCCTGAAGGTCGCCGGGCGCAGCCCCGCGGCGGAACTGGTCGCGCGGACGACGGACTGGGCGTTCGATCCTTCGTGGTTCCTGCCGTTTCTGGGCTGGTGGGAGGTGGCGATCGGGCTGTGCCTGCTGGACCCGTGGCGGCTGCTGGGCGGGCGGGCGTGGCTGACGCGGCTGGGCATCCTGCTGCTGGCGCTGCAGATCCCGGGGACCTTCCTGCCGCTGGTGGTCGTGCCGTCGCGGTGCTTCGACGGCTCGGTGCTGGCGCTGACGACCGAGGGGCAGTACATCGTCAAGAACCTGGTGATCATCGCGGGGGCGATGGTGCTCGGGGCGACGGTGCGCGAGCGTGCGGGCCGGGGGGTGGCGTGCGAGTTGGACGCCGAGCCGGCGGTGAGGGCCTGAGTCAGCCGCGGGGGTGCATCGTGCGGATGACCTTCGAGAGTTGCGTGCGGTCGACGTGGGTGTAGATCTGGGTGGTGGCGATGTCGGCGTGCCCGAGCAGGCTCTGGACGACGCGCAGGTCGGCGCCGCCCATGAGCAGGTGGGTGGCGAAGGAGTGGCGCAGGGTGTGGGGGTGCACGTCACGCAGGCCGGCGACGCGGGCCCAGTGGGTGACGATCTGCCACACGCGGACGCGCTCGATGGGGCGGCCGGTGCGGGTCAGGAACAGTTTGCCCCGGTCGCGGCGCTCGCCGGCGGACTCGGCGGTGACCAGACGCGAGCGGCAGTCGCGCCGGTAGGCGTCCAGCGCGTCCATGGCGGGCCGGCCCATGGGGACGAGCCGCTGCTTGTCGCCCTTGCCCAGCACGCGGACGATGGCGTGCTTCTCGAGCACGTCGGACAGCGAGACCGCGCCGACCTCCGAGGCCCGCAGGCCCGAGGCGTACATCAGTTCGAGGATGGCCCGGTCGCGCAGCCAAAGCGGTACGGCGTGGGGCCGGGCGTCGGGGGCCGGGGCGGGGGCGTCGAGCAGGCGGCGCATCTGGTTCGGGGTCAGCACGCCGGGCAGGTTGCGCCAGCGGGCGGGCTGGTCGAGGAAGTCGGCGGGGTTGTCGTCGAGTTTTCCGGTCGCGTGCATCCAGCGGCAGAGCACCTTGATGGTGGCGATGTGGCGCGAGACGGTGGCGGGTGCGTAGCCGCGGTCGCGGGAGAGCGCCCGGACGTGGTCGATGAGCATCGGGGGCGTCAGCCCGGCCGGGTCGGCGACGCCCGCGTCCTGGAGGGCGAGGAGGAGTTGGTCGAGGTCGCGGCTGTAGGCCTCGAGGGTGGCGGGCATGAGGCCGCACTCGACGCGCAGGAAGATGAGGAACCCGCGGCGCAGGAGTTGGTGCTGCTCGCTGAGGCGTTGGACGCGGGCTTGCTCGGCCGGGGGCATGGCGGTCAGATCGGCGGCGTGGCCCGGGGCGCATGAAAACGCCCCGGGCCGTGCGGCCCGGGGCGTGGAGAGCGTCAGCCTCGGTCAGGGGGTCTTAGCCCAGCAGGGCCAGGACGTTCTGGGGGGACTGGTTGGCCATGGCCAGGACGTTGGTGGAGGCCTGGACCAGGATCTGGTTGCGGGTCAGGGCCGCGGTCTCGCTGGCGAAGTCGGCGTCACGGATGACCGACTCGGCGGCGGTGGTGTTCTCGTAGGCGACGTTCAGCGACCGGATGGTGGCGCCGACGACGTTCTTCTGGAAGGCGCCCAGGCGGCCGCGGGTCGAGGAGACCTGCTCGATGGCCTTGGCGACGATCTTCTGGGCGTCGGCGGCGCTCTCGCCGTTGACGACGTTGTAGTCACGACCCGAGGACAGGTCGCTCAGGAAGCCCAGGTCGGAGGAGCCCAGTTTGCGGGTGGAGATGTCGCCGATGCCGATCGACACCTTGCCGCCCACGTTGACCTGCGAGGAGAGCTGGAAGTCGGCGCCGCCGCCGGTGATGGTGAAGGCCGAGACGGCGGCCAGGGTCTGGGCGGCGGTCTTGTTGAAGGTGAAGGCGACGTCCAGGAAGTCGCTGTTGACGCTCATCTCGCGGCCGCGACCGACGGCCCTGAGCCCGTTGATGGTGCCGGCGATGTCCTGGCCCTCGTCGCGGATGCCGTTCTGGGCGGCGGAGGAACTGAAGGCGACGGCAGAGCCCGGGGTGGGGGTGTTGAAGGCGGTGGAGGACAGGGTCAGGATGCCCGAGCCGGTGGCGATGGAGCCGTCGTCGGTGATCTTGGCGGTGACGAACTCGGAGGAGCCGTACTCGTCGGAGTACAGTTTGATGCCGGTGCCGACGACGCTGGCGGTGACGCCGGTGACGTCGTTGACGTTGTTGATGGCCTTGGCCATGTTGGCCAGCGAGGTGGAGGAGGCGAACTGGAGTTCGCGCTTGCCGGCGGAGCCGCCGATCTCGATGACGAACTGCTCGCCGTCGCCCAGGTCGATGGAGGCGGCGCCGAAGGACAGGAACAGGCCGGCCTGCTGGGCGGACTGGGTGATGATGGCGTCGACGGACTGCGATTCGCCGTCGAACTTGGCGCCGCGGACCTCGAAGTCGGTGACGGAGGCGGCGACGGCGTTGACCTGGTAGTCCATGTTGCCGTTGAGCAGTTTGGAGCCCTGGAAGTTGGTCGCGCCGGCGACGCGGTCGATGGTCTGCAGGATCGAGTCGATCTGCAACTGGTTGGCCTTCTTCTCCGACTCGGACAGGCCGGCGGTGTTGGACGAGGTGGTCAGCAGGCCCTGGAGTTCGGTCAGCAGGGAGGAGACCTCCTGCAGGCCGCCCTCGGCGATGTTGACGACCTGGTCGGCGCGCTCGGCGTTGCCGATGGCGGCGGTCAGGGCGGACTTCTCGGCCCGCAGGTTCTCGCTGGCGATCAGGCCGGCGGGGTCGTCCTTGCCGCGGCTGATGCGCAGGCCGGTGGACAGACGCTCCAGCGAGACGCCCAGCGAGGCGTTGTTCTGGCCCAGCACGCGCTGGCCGAGGATCGAGGACACGTTCGTGTTGATGCGCGACATTGGCTGACGACCTCCGTGCAGGTTTGGGGTGCGGACGCCGGCTTGGCCCGGGCCGCGGGGCCCGGATCCGTTCCGGGCGCTCGGCAGGTCGATCGGCGGCAACGGGGGGCGGGTGAAGCGGAGGTTGCGCGGCGGCGCAAGAAATCGCGCCGGTCGCGGTTATTGGGACAGTCGCGCGCACGCACAACGCGCAAAAAAACCCCGGATTGAGGGTCCGGGGTGGTCGGCGTCGGGTTGTCTCGGGTGGGCCCGGGCGCCGGAGTACGGCTTAGCCGAGGAGTTGGAGCACGTTCTGGGCCGACTGGTTGGCCAGGGCCAGGACGGTGGTGCCGGCGGACTGGAGGATCTGCACGCGGGTCAGTTCGGAACTCTCCGCGGCGAAGTCGGCGTCGCGGATGATGCTGCGGCTGGCGGTCAGGTTCTCGAAGGCGGACTGCATGGACCTGGTGGAGGTCTCCAGGACGTTGCGTTCGAAGGCGCCCAGGCGGCCCCGGAGGACCGAGACTTCCTCGATGCCCTTGTCGATGATCTTCTCGAGGGGCGTGAAGTCGTTGCGGGCCTTGGCCTCGTCCAGGGAGTTGCCCTGGCCGGTCTGGAGGCTGGAGAGGAACTGGATGGCGCCGTTGATGAGGAACCCGCCCAGGTTCTCGGCGGAGGTCGACTGGACGCCGATGTTGGTCTGCTGGAGGGCGTTGATGTTCGGCCCGAGTTGGAACAGGGCGCCGCCGCCGGTGATCTGGAAGGTCTTCTCGGCCAGCGCGGGGTTGGTGGCGTAGGACTCGTCGAGCAGCAGGCTCAGGGAGAGGGTGGGCGAGTTGATGGAGACCTTCAGCCCGTCGCCGGTGGCGAGCACGCCGTTGATCAGCGCGGAGACGTCGCGCCCGTCGTCGCGGGTGGCCAGCACCAGGGCGGGGTTCGCCCATGGGAAGGGGGCGCCGCCGGGGAAGTCGGCGTTGGCGTCGAACTTGAAGAGGTTGAAGTTGTCGACGGCCGGGTCTGGCTTGTCGACGCGTTCGACGCTGACGAAGGACTTGGAGCCGTACTCCGCGGATCGGAAGACGATGCCGGAGTTGGCGTTGCCGTTGATCAGGGCCGCCTCGACGCCTGTCAACGCGCTGTTCTGGTTGACGGCGGCGACGATGCTCTCGTAACTGGCGCCGCTGAGGAACGAGAGTTCGCGGACGCCCTCGGGCCCCTTGACGCGGATGGTGACGGCGGAGAGCAGTTCGCCGTCGTTGCCGGTGGCGTTGTCGCCGTTGAGGTAGAGGTTGCCGCGCTGGGCGGAGGCGATGACGTCGACGGCGGCGTCGATGCTGTCGGTGCCGACGAAACTGGCGCCGAAGATCTCGGCCCTCTTGATGGTGGATGTCGTCAGCCCGCTGGTGACGTAGTCGAGCGACCCGTCGAGGAGTTTGAGCCCGCCGAAGGTGGCGGTGTTGGAGATGCGGGTGATGGACTGGATGGCCGAGTCGATCTGGAGCTGGTTGGCCCTGCGTTCCTCGTCGGAGACGGCGCCGGTGTTGGCCGCCTCGACGGCCAGGCTCTTGATCGAGTTGAGCAGGTCGGTGATCTCCGCGAGGGCCGCCTCGCTGGTGGAGATCACGGCGCTGGCGCGTTCGCCGTTCTTGATGGCCTGCTCGATGGCCTTGATGTCGCTGGCGAGGCGCTCGGAGATGATGAGCCCGGCCGGGTCGTCCTTGCCCCGGTTGATGCGGATGCCCGTCGAGAGTCGCTCGAGGCGCACCTGGAGGTCGGCGCCGGAGCGGTTGAGCCGCTGCTGCGCGATCAGGCTTGGCACGTTGGTGTTGATGCGAGTCATGGCAATCCTCCGTGATTGCTTCCGAGCGGCCCGAATCTGCCGGGCCCGGCGCGGTGAACGGTGTGAGACGCTTACGCGGTGTTCTTTTCCTGGGCGCCGGCCACCGGTGCGGCGGGCGTGACGGTGGTGGCGTTGAGGGCCCGCCTGACGACGGGCGCGGGCTGGTCCGGTCGCCTTGCCGGGCCGGGCCGGACGGTCTGGGCGAGCGAGCCGATGTCGCCCGCGCCGAGGCGGGCGGCCTGGGCGTTTTCCTTCCTGATCGCCTCGTAGACCTCCTTGCGGTGGACCGCGATGCGTGTTGGGGCCGAGATGCCGAGGCGCACTTTGTCGCCGCGGATGTCGACGACGGAGATTTCGATCTCGTCGCCGATCATGATGGTTTCGTCGCGTTGCCGGGAGAGCACCAGCATCCGTGAACTCCTTGGGCTCTCAGCCCGCGCGGGAAGAACGCCCGCGCGGGGGGTGGCTTGAACACGGGACGGGTCCGTCCGTCCCGACGGTGGGCGTGGGGATCGCGCCGGCTGATCGCCGGTCGCACGCCCGTTGGGTTCCCCGGGCCGGTCAGGCCGAGACGGCCTGCGCCGCCCCGGTCGCGACGCGCATGAGGGTCTGCCTGGTGGACCATCGCTTCTCGGCGAGGACCATCTGCTCGGCGGTCTTGTTGACCGTGTTGATCACCAGGGGGCCCTGGAAGTTGCCGGTCAACTGGTCATCGATCTTGTTGACGATGATGAAGACCTGCGCGTCCGCCAGGGTGTCCAGGCCCAGGGATTCCATCTGCTCCTGGCGGATGGGCACCGAGTAGTCCTTCTCGAAGAAGGCCGGGTCCGTGACCACGAACGCCAGGTTGGCGTCGTCGATCGCCTGGAGCCAGAAGAAGCACGCGTCGTCGCCCGGCTGGAGCAGGCAGTAGCGCGTGATCCCCGGGAACCCGAGGATGCCCTGTGGGAAGGTGATCACGCGGTCCTCCGCGATGTCGATCACCCCGAATCGAGTCGTCCGCACCTCCATGTGTGCGCTCCGTTCCTGCTCGGCCGAACCAATCTCGGATCGACTCCCGACGCTCCGGCGTCGGTCGACATCCTGCCTAGCGGACCACGGAGCGGCCGAGCTCCCCGTGTCCGATCGATCCAAATCTCCCGGGTCGGCCTTCGCCGGCCCGGTCCGTTCCCGCCGCTCAGCCCAGGAAGTTCAGCAGCGTCATCTGCTGGGCCTGGGCGGCCACCGTCAGGCCCGCCTGGAGTTGCAACTGGAGTTGCGAGAACCGCGTGGACGCCGCGGCGTAGTCCACGTCCCGCAACTGGCTCCTCAAGGCGTCGTCCAGCACCGACCGGTCCTCCTGGCGGACGATCTCGTCCGACACCCGCTTGGCGTACCCGCCCGCGACGGAGCGGGCCTGGGTCAGCCGGTCCACACCGGCTTGCAGTTTCTCATACGCAAGTTCAATGCCAAGCGTGTCGTCGTTCCGGAGCGCCTCCGCCAGATCGAGCAGGTGGGTGAACATGTTGTCCACCCGCACGACGCTTCGGTCCTCGCTGGTCAGGCGTGAGCCGGTGGGATCGAGCGTGCCGTCGAGCAGGCCGAGGTTCTCAGCCGCGGGCGAGTTGTTCAGGCGCGTCACGCCGATCTTGCCGGTGGCGGACAGGGCGGGGTCCTGCTCGAAGGCGATGCCGTTGCCGGGTGATTCGAGTTCGGCCCGGAAGTCGCTCGCGGGCCGGCCGGCCAGCGTCAGTTGGGCGGTGGCCTGGGTGTTGACGGCGTCGAGCAGGTCCTGGACCGTGGCGACGTCGTCGCTGGTCAGGTCGATTGTGATCTCGAAGCCGTCGCCAAGGGTGATGGTGAAGTCCGGTTCGTCGGCGTTGAAGCCCACGCCGCGGCCGTCGTTGAAGTGGGCCAGGGCGGTGTCGGCGGCCAGGGTGCGGATGCCGAGCATGGTGGCGGTGTCGCCGCCACCCGTGACCTCGGCGATGGTCATGGCCTGGTCGCGGGTGCCGGCGACGGAGGTCTTCACGCTGATCGACCGGCCGTTGTCGCTCAGTTCGACGACCACCGCCCCCCCCGCGGCCTCGAAGGCCGAGCGGACGTCTGCGAGTGTCTGGGCCCCGGACAGATCGACGGTGTGCTGCTTGCCCCCGGCGGTCAGGCTGACCTGGCCCAGCGTCCCGGTGAGGCCCTGGAGCGCCGAGACGGGGGTGGTCCAGGTCAGGCGGGGGTCCAGGTCGGCCCCGGCGGGGCTGCCGGCGTTGAAGGCCGAGCCGGAGCCGTCGGTCAGGCCCAGGTCGCGGGCGACGGCGGAGCCCTCGATGTCGGTGAACGCCAGGTCGCCCGCGGGCACGTCGATGGCGATCGAGCCCGCCTGGGTCGAGACGCCGCCGGGCCCGAGGATCGACACGGCGTGCTCGGACTCGTACTGACGGATGGCGGCGGTGATCTTGTCGTTGACGTTCCCGACCGTGACGGCGCCGGTCAGGTCGATGGTCAGGGGCGGGCCGGCGTTGAAGCGCATGACGATCTCGCCGGTGGACGCGCCGAGCCCGCGGGCGCCGTTGAGGTCGGCCAGGCGGGTGGCGCGGGTCAGGGCGGGGTCCAGGTCGACGGTCCCCTCGACGCGGGCCGAGGTGGCCCCGATGGCGTTGTCGGCCCCCATGGTGATGGGCACGTCGGACAGGGCGCCCAGGTCGGCGAGCATCCCGCCGCGCCCGCCGACGAAGCGGTAGGCCCCCCCGAAGAGTTCAACGGGCGGCGTGCCCGGCCGGACCCCCCCGAAGACGTGCCCGACCGACGAGGAGCGGTTGGCGATGCCGTAGAAGGAGTGCACGAGCGAGTCGATGATGGTGGCCTGGCTGGTGCGGGTGGCGGGGTCGGTGGGGGTGGAGGACTGCTCGAGGGCCACGCCCATGGCCTGGTCGATCAGGTCCTTGGCGTCTCGCAGGGCCACGTCGAGGGTGTCGAGCGAGTCGGCGGCGAACCCGAGGTTCTTGACGAGTTGCCCGTTGCGCTCCAGGCGGGCGTCGAGCGTCGAGACGATCGCGCTGCGGACCGGGTCGTCCGAGGGACGGAGCAGGTCGCGCCCGGTGAGCAACTGGCTGTTGATGCGCAGCAGCGCCGAGTTGGTGCGGTTCAGCGACGCCAGCGAGTTCTGGGTGAACAGGTAGTTGGGGGCGCGGCCGTAGGAGGTCGGGAAGGACGTCATCGCGAACTCCTTTTCGTCAGACGAGGCTCAGCAGGACGTCGAACATGGACTGGGCGACCTGGACCACCTGGGCGGCGGCCTGGTACTGACGCTGGTGGGTCAGCAGGTTCATGGACTCCTCGTCCACCGAGACGCCCGACACCGCGGCCCGCTGGGCCTCCAGGCTCTCGCGGACGATGCTCGACGCGTCGGCCGCCACGCGGGCGGCGCCCGCCTCGGTGGCCACGCTCTGGGCGTGCAGGCCCCAGAACTTGGAGATGGTGTGGCCCCCGAGGGCGTCGAGGGACTGCTCGGCCAGGGCGCCGATGCGCAGGGCGTTGGCGTTCTCGACGAACTGGCCGTCGACGACGCGCCCGAGCATGACCTCCACGCCCTCGCGCACGTCGATGTCGCGGGCGGAGGTCCCGGTGAAGAAACTGTTGACGCCCATCACCGCCAGCACGCCGGACGAGTCCTCGTCGAAGGAGAAGTTGAACCCCGGCGAGGCCTGGACCTCCAGGCGGCCGTCGGGGGAGAAGGTCGCGGTCAGGCCCTCGATGGCGTCGATGGCGGCCCGGATCTCTTCGGGCGTGGTGTCGTCGCCCGTGCCGGGCAGGCCGTTGTCATCGATGCCGTCCAGGTCGACCTCGATCCAGACGCGGTCGGAGGCGCCGGTGTTCTTGTTGGCGACCTCGACGTAGAAGCCCCCGGCGGACGCCGCGAAGGGCAGGTCGGCGAAGGCGGCGTTGGCGGGGCTGTTGATGGGCAGGTTGCGGTGGGCGGCCGCGATCGGCAGGGTGCCGGACGCTGAAGAGAGGCCCCCCCCGTTCGAGCCGGTCGAGTGCAGGCGGTTGACCTCGAAGATGACGTGGGCGGCCAGGTCGTCGAGTTTGGCGATGGTCGCGTCGACCGCCCCGTCGCGGCTGGCCAGCAGGCCCCCCAGGCTGCCGGACTGGACCGCCAGCGGGGCGCCGTTGTCCTTGAGGCGCGGCGTGACGGTGACCATCCCGTTGACGGTCTCGCGGTGGATCTCCACGCCCCGGCTGCGCGTGCCCAGAACCACCGGCGTCGAGCCGACGAAGACGTCGTAGAGGCCCTCGGGGTTCTCGTTGACGCTCACGTCCATCAGGCCGGAGAGTTCGGTGACGATCTGGTCCCGCCGGTCACGCAGGGCGCTGGCCTGGGCCTGGCCGATCTCGCGCTGCGAGATCGTGCGGTTGATGTCGGCGATCTCCTTGAACAGCGCGTCGGCGTGGCCGGTCTGCGCGTCGATCTGCTGCTCGATCTGCGTGCGCTGGGACATCAGTTCCGAACGCATGTTGCGGATGAACGAGGTCAGCGACTTGCCCTGGTTGACGATCGAGGACTGGGTGTCGAGCAGGGTGGTGGCCTGCGACCAGGTGTTGAAGAACGAGGAGAGTTGGCTGGAGGTGTCGAACTCCGTGCCCTCGCTGAGGATCGACTCGAGCTGGTCGAACACGGAGAGTTTCTGGATGGCCCCGTGCTGGTCGGCGACGCCGTTCCAGAGGCGTTCCTGGAGCGCCTGGTCGATCTGGCGTCGGACCTGCGCGACGGCGACGCCCGAGCCGATCATGTTGGGGTCGGTCGTGCGGCCCCGCAGGGCCTCGAGCATCGCGATCTGGCGGGTGTACCCCGGCGTGGTCGCGTTGGCGAGGTTGTTCGAGGCGACCTGCAGCCCGATCTGCGAGGCGATCAGCGACGAGTTGGCGATGTGCAAGGCGGCGTTGATGCTCACGGGAAGGCCCTCCCCTGGTGCGTCCCGGCCGGTCTGACTCGATGCGTGTGCGCCATGCCGTGCCCCCTTACGCCCCGACGTCCACGCCGGTGACGACCGTCCCGACCGGTTCGACGCGACCGGCCCGCCCGTAGGTCCCCGCGTGTGAGAGTTTGCTTGCGACCTGCCGCATCACCCCGCGCACGTGGGCGGCCAGCGCCTCGGAGGCGGCCCGCACGGCCTCGTGCTCCCGCTGGACCGTCTGGATCAACTCGCGGAGGGCGCCCGCCCGGTCCGACAAGCGGGCCCGGTCCGCCTCGTCGACCACACGCAGCAGCTCGTCGATGGTGCCCGGGCGCCCGTCCGGGCCGGCGACCAGCGCCTGGCGCTCGGTCTCCACCGCGTGGATGCGTCCGAGCACTTGGCCGGTCTGCTCGACCACGCCCTGCAGGCGCTTCGCGTCGGCCTGGGCCAGGGCGTCGCGGTGGTCGCGGGCCAGGCCCAGCAGGGCCCGGTGCTCGTCGATGAGGGTCGCCAGCAGGGCGTCGAGCCGGTCGGCGTCCGGCGCGGGCGCACGGGGTGCGCCGCGCGGGTCGGGCCGGGTTTGTCTGGCGAGTGTGCTCATGCCGTGGCTCCGGCGTGCTTGAGCAGATCCCGTGCCAAACGATCGACCATCGGGAAGTTCGCCGACTTGACGATGTCGTGGCACAGCCGGTGGTCCAGCAGCGCGCCGAACTGCTTCTCGGCCGGCGTGGGCCCGAACGGCGGGGCGGCGTTGTTGGACTCGCGCAACTGCTTGAGCACGGGCTCGACGAGCGTCGTGGACACGAGCATCTCGGCCGCCTCCCGGGCCTTGGCCTCTTTCGAGCGGTTCTCGCGTGCGTCGATGCCCTCGGCGTGCCGGGCGGCGCCCAGGGCGGCCGCGAAGGACCGCTGGGCGGTCAGGCCCGAACCGAAGGACGGCGCGGCGAACCCGGGTGCTCCCTTCGCGCCCGGGCCGCGGGCGCCCAGAGACGACAGGCTGACGGCGTGCTCGCTCATTCCTGGCCGTCCACGATGAGGCGGGCGTGGAGTTTGCCGGCCCGGTGGAGCATCTGCAGGATGCGGATCTGCTCGACGGGGGGCACCTTCAACTGGTCGAACGCGGCGATCAGGTCCTCCAGACGCGAGCGGTCGGCGTCGTCGGCCCGCGTCTCGATGCCGGCGAACCCCCGCTGCTCGACCCGTGGCGCGTCCGGCGGCGGCGGGGGGATGGTCGTCGTGATCGTCAGGTCGCGGTGGGTGATCACCGCCGGCGAGACCATCACGTCGCCGGTCATCACGATCACGCCGGCCCGCGTGTCGCAGATGACCTGGGCGGGCAACTCCCGCAGGGCGCTGGTCACGTCGGTGCGCATCACGTCGCCGAAGAAGGCCTGCGGGTCGCCCCGCTCGGTGGGTGGCACGATCACCCGGACGGTCCGGGCGTCGACCGCGGTGGCCACCGGGGCCTCGAGGCGGTTGGCGGTCAGCAGGTACTGCTGATTGATCTCCGAGGCGATGCGGGCCGACGACCCGCCCAGCGCGAAGGTGCTGTCGAGGATCAGGTCGAACCCGGTGGCGATGGCGGGGGTCGTCACGACGTCGCGCACCATCTGCGCCCCGCGCGGGATCCGCGCCGAGGTGCTGGTGCCGGCGTCGGGGATGACCAGGTCGCCGCGGGCGAAGGCGTAGACGGGCGCGCCGGGCCCGGGGGTCATGGGGGCGGTCAGCAAGGTCCCGCCGCGCAGGGACTTGGCGCTGTTCAGGACCGACACGGTCACGTCGAAGCGGTCGTCAGTCAGCGCCCCCTCGCGGGGGATCTCGCAGGTGATGAGCACCAGCGCCACCGACTTGCCCGAGCCGAGTTCATCGACCGAGATGCTGTTGCCCATCCGGCGCAGCACCTCGGCCAGGGGCCGGGCGACGGCCAGTTCGGCCTGGGAATCCCCCGTCCCGGACAGGCCCACGACCAGCCCGAGGCCCTGCACCGTCGAGGCGCCCTGGCCCCGCAGGCGGGCGATCTCCCGCAGCGTGCGGGACGCAGCCGCGTCCGACGACGCGAGGCACACAAAGAGGATGGCGATCACAATCGGTCGAAGCATGCGGCGGACTCCCTTCCGGCCGAGGACGGTGGGGGGAACGCGAATGGTGTGCCA
>CAZFSO010000038.1:0-21284 GCA_964522095.1 uncultured Phycisphaeraceae bacterium
CGGTGGAGTCGGCGGGGGTGGTGGCGTGAAGATGATCGTGACGCCCAAGGAGGACGGGACGACCGCGCGGGCTGAAGCCCGCGGCTCGGACGCGATCGACGGGCCCGCGTTGCCGCTGCCGCATCTGCGGGGGGTTGCCGTTGCGGTGGCGATGGCGCAGGCGGCGGCGTTGCCCGCGTGTTGGGTCGCGGGGCTCGCGACGGTGCACGCGGACGAGATGGTCCCGGGTTTCGTCCTGCCAACGGTGGTCGTGGGAATCTGGTGCGCATTGGTCTTCGCGGCGCGCTGGAAAGCACGGGCGCCCGCTGGGCGGGTGGACGTTGTGGCCGCGGTCGCGTTGGCGGTCGTGCCCATTCTGACGGCGATCGCGCTGCTTGTGCGCCTGTTCGCCTGGCGGTCGCACCACCAGGCCGACTGGCGCGAGGTTGCGCTCGGCGTGCCGGTCGTGCTGGTGCACGCCGCGTCGGCGGCGGTGCTCGCCAGGGTCCTGCGGCGGCGGGCGGGCGTGCCGGACGCGGCATGGACGGCGCACGGCAGTTCCGAGGCGGGCCGCTCACTCGCCGTGGCGGGCGTGCTGACGGTCGCGGGGGGAAGCACCGGTATGTGCGCCGTGCTGCCCCTCCTGTTGCTGTTGGCGGTCGCCGGGAATCTTGAAGCCGAGGACCTGGCATATCTGATGACGCTCGGGCACGCTGTGGGATCGGTCGGCGGTGTGGCGTGCACCGCATTCGCCGTTCCCCTGCTGCGCAACACCGACCTGAGCCGCACGATCCCGCGGCTCACCCTGCCGCTCCTGCCCGTCGCGGCGGTGACGGGCATCGCGCTGCCTGCCGTCTTCCTGGTGCTGCCCCTGATGCTTGCGGGCGCCTCCGTGGCGCTTCGGCGCCGGTACACGATCATCCCGCCGGGCCACTGCACGGCGTGCCGGTACGACATGCGGGGCATCCCCGCGACGGTGTGCCCGGAGTGCGGGGCCCCGGTGGAGTCGGCGGGGGTGGTGGCGTGAAGGGGGTCATGATGCCCAGGGCGGACACGACGACCGCGCGGGCTGAAGCCCGCGGCTCGGAATCGCGGGTGTGTTGGGGGCGGGCGCTGTCCACGCGGTGGTTGCGGGGGATGATGGCGGGGTTCGGGGTGGCACAGGCGGCGGTCGGGCCGGGGATGTGGTGGCACCTCTCGCCCAACGAAACGGTCGGGTGGTGGGCCTCGGTGCTGACGGTCGTCGTGGGGCTGGGGGTCGCGGGGGTGTTCGTCGTGGCGTGGCGCCGGGGCGGGGTGGTGTCGAGGTCAGAGGCGGTTGCCGCGACCGTGCTGGCGCTGGCGCCGATCGGGGCGTCGTGCGCGATCATCGCCGCGAGCCGGGGCGACCTGCTCGGGAGCCTGACCTCCCCGATCGCCGCGAGCGTGCTGGTGGCGCCGCTGGCCCCGGCGCTGTCGCGCGTGTGGGAGCGGCTGGGAACGGGCGACGCCGACTGGACGCTTCACGAGGCGACGGCCCGTGATCGCGCGGGCGCGGTGGTCGGCGTGACGGTGATGGCCGGGGCGTGGACGGCCGCAGTCGGCGCGGCGGCGGCCTCGGTCTCGTTCGCGATCCGGCTGCCGGCCGACGACTTCGTCCTGTCCGAATGCCTCGGCCTGATGGCCGTGGCGCACGCCATGGGGCTCGCGGCCGGGGCGGCCGGGTCGGTCGTCACGGCGTACTTCCTGCGTCGGACGCGCCTGGACCGGTCGCTGCGACTGGTGTTCATCCCCACGGCGATCGTGGGCGTGCTGGGCTGCGCGTTCGCGCCGCCGGTGGGCGTGGTGTTCGCCGGGATCACGATGGTCGGCATGTCGATGCTGGCGCGGGAGCGCTGGCCGCTGTTCGAGCGGTGGTGTTGCGAGAAGTGCGGGTACGACCTGCGCGCGAGCGTCGGCGAGGTGTGCCCGGAGTGCGGCGCGGGTGGATCGGCAAGCGAAATCGGACCGGACCGCGCCGGCTGAAGCCCGCGGCTCAGGGGCGCTCGGTGTCGGCGCTCTGATCGGCGGCGCATCGCTGCAGCATCGCCCAGAAATCTTCGGCGGGCGCGGTCAGCGCTCTGAGCACGAAACGGTGTCGTTCCGACGCGGTCGTTTGGGCGACGCGCGCTTCGAGCGTCTTGCGGAGGTCGAGGGCGAGACGGGCGGCGTGACGGGTCGATCGCGCGGCCTTGCCGCCAGCGTCGGGCTCTCCGGCGAGGCGCTCGACGTCGTCCCACGTCCGGGTGGACGGCCGGGCGTCGGAGGGATCGATTGGCGGGGCATCGCCGCCCCACAGGTTGAGCGGCTCGCGCAGGGCGCCGACGAACCAGAGCAACGCACAGCGGGCGTCGTGTTCCGTGGCGGGGTGGTCATCGTGGTCGTCGATCCGGTCGGGGTGGGCGAGGAACCACGCGACTTGCGTGCGCACGCCGGCGGTGTCGCCGGATCGGTTCAGTTCGTGCATCAGTTCGGCGCGCAGGCGGGCGTTGTCGGGGTCGGCCGCGATCCGCTGGCGGAGTTGCTCGGCGGGCGTTGTGCCGGAGGCGACCAGTTCGTACCAGGCGGTCAGGTCGGCCGCTTCGCCGGGCCGGAAGCCGTAGCGGCGGGCCTTCTCCTCGCCGCCGATGAAGATGATGACGGCGGGGAGCAGCTCGACGTCCAGCAGCCACACCGCGGCGCGGTGCTCGTCGCGGTCGGCGTAGACGACGGGGACGCGCCGCTCGTCAAAGAACGCCGTCAGGTCGGGGTCGGCCCACTCGGACCGGGCCCAGTCCGCCGGGGTGTACTCGTCGCCCGCCACGACCAGCACCATGGCCGACCCGGGCCACGACCGAGCGACCGCCTCGTCGAGCGTGGCGTCGGCGAACACGGGAAGATCCGGCGCGGCGGCGAGTACGGCGTGCAGGGCGAGCGTCGTGAGCATGGGTCCCTCCGAGGGACAGCATACCGCGAGAGCAGGGGAAACCGCGACGGATTCCGGGTGATGTCCGCCGCGCCGGGTTCAGCCGAGGTCTTCGGTCTCGATGATGCGCATCAGTTCGGGGCAGTACCAGGTCCGGGCGTAGTTGGCGTCGCTGGTGGGGGCCAGGACGCCGAGTTCCTCGAGCAGGGCGATGTCCTTGCGGGCGGTGGGATTGCTGACGTCCAGGTGGTCGGCGACCGAGCGGGCGGAGGTGACGGGGTGCTCGAAGACCTTGTCGAGCAGGCGGAGGAGGCGGGCGGGGGCGTCCCGGGAGACGAGCGCATCGGTCCAGCGGCGGTGCAGGGCGATGATGCGCTCGGCCAGGACGCGGGCGGTGACGGCCTCGGCGGCGACGCCCTGGGCAAAGAAGCGGATCCAGTCGGTCCAGGCGCCGTCGGCCGAGACGGCGAACATGAGGTCGACGTAGTCGCGTCGGTGCCGGTGGAAGTGGCCGCTGGGCGAGACGACGGGCATGTCGAGCAGTCCGCGCCGGCACAACTGGTGGAGGATGAGGGCGCGGCCGATGCGGCCGTTGCCGTCGCGGAAGGGGTGGATGGCCTCGAACTGGTAGTGCATCATGGCGACGCAGGCGATGGGCGGGACGCCGGGCCAGTCGGCGTTGGCAAAGCGCTCCAGGTCGTCCATAGCCTGGTCGACCATGCGGTCGTCCGCTCGCTGCGGCGGCGGGACGTAGCGGGCGTCGGTGGGGTCGTTGGGCGAGCCGATGTAGACGAGGCCGTCGCGGTACTCGCCGGGGCTGGAGCGCTCGCCGCGCACGCCGACGAGCAGGGCGCGGTGCATGTCGCGGATGAGGCGGCCGCTGAAGGGCAGGTCGGACTCGAGCCCGGTGCGGACCGCTTCGACGGCGTTCCACGCCTCCTTGCCGGGGTTGGGCTGGGACCCGGTGATGCCCGAGCCGGCGAGGACCATGTCCAGGGCGGTGGTGTGGATGTCCTCGATCTGGGAGGAGAGCCGGGCCTCGCGCAGCCACAGGGCCTGGCGGAGGATGCGGGCGTTGGGGACGCCCTGGGTCAGGCCGTTGACGCGGGCGAGGGCGGCCACGGCGTCGGTCAGGTCGTCGAAGAGGTCCGCCTTGATGGCCCGCCAGTCGAGTTTCGGGGGCAGCGGGTCGGGCACGAAGGCAAAGGCCGGCACCGCCTCGATCTCGCCGGCCCGGTTGACGGGGCGGCCGGGGTTGTCGACGCGCACGCGCCGGAGGGTGACCGGAACCAGCCGCCCGGGCGCGTTCGGCCCGAATCGGGCCGGGTCCATGCGGGCTGGCTGGCGTTCCGGCGGCATGATTGAAAGTATACCGGGTACTTGTTTCAATAGGGGCCGTGGAATGCAAGCCAGTGTGCAAAGGCCCGGGGAGGGCTCGCGAGTTTGTCTGGGTATTGTACGGTAATTCTCGCGTGTGTCAAGGGCGGCGCGTCAAACGCCCCGCCGAAGGGGCCGGGCGCGGCGTGGGGACCGTGGTGCGTCGCGTCATCGCATCGCGTCGGCGATGCGTTTCTGGGTGTTGCGGATGAAGCGTCCGACGCTGACATCTGGTTGGTCTGAACGGCGACGTCCGGGGTGGCGGGGTCGAGGTCGGCACGCCGCCCATGGGCTGGGCCTTGCGGGTCTCGAAGCGGCCGCGGCCGTCGATGCTTTCGCCCCGGCTCCAGCGCCCGTGCGGCGGGGGCGTGCCGTCGATGCCGGTGGTGAGGAGGTCTTCCTGTGGGCAAGGCGTGCTCTTCGAGGACGAAGAGCACGGCACCGGGGGGAGTGCAGCGCCGCCGGGACGAGCCTCAGCCTCGGGCGTACTGCTTGCGGCGGTCGTCCTTGTTGAGTTCGATGGACACGCCGCCGGCGAGGCGGACGGAGTCGTCGCCGAGTTCGGTGCAGAGGCGTTTGACCAGTTCCGGGCGGAGTTGGGCCTGCTTGAGGCCCCGGGGTTCCACGAGGATCCAGGCGTCCTCGGTCTCGATGATGAGTTCGACGGGGCGGGGGCTCTTGCCGAGGGAGAGGTCGTTGGGGTCGGGCGGCTCGGAGAGGATGTCGCGGGCGGCGGCCGCCTTGGCCATGGCCGAGCCGTTGAGGCGTTGGGAGCGGAGCATGACCTGGATGGTGCCCTGCTCGAGGGGGTGGCCGTCGATGGGGACGAGGCGGTCGACGATGATCTGGGGGTCGCCGCGGGAGTGGTCCAGGCGTCCCATGAAGAACTTGGGCTGGTCGGACTCGAAGAGGTGTCCGAACTGCTGGTAGACGTTGGCGAAGAGCACGGCGTCGGCGGTGCCGCCGGAATCCTCGATCGTCAGGATGGCCATCTTCTGGCCGGCGCTGCGCCCGTTCTTGACGATGATGGTGCGTACGGACTGGACCATCGCCGCGACGATGACGCGCTTGTCCTGGGCCAGGTCCTTGAGGCCGGAGAGTTTCAGGGGCGTGAAGGCGCGGGCCCAGTTGCCCCACTCTTCGAGGGGGTGGCTGGAGACGTAGAAGCCCAGGGTTTCCTTTTCCTGCCGGAGCGTCTCGGCCTCGGACCAGGGCTCGACCTTGGCCAAGGGAGTGGACTCGGCGGCGCCCGCGGCCGGCTCCGGCTCGGCGAACATGCCGCCCCCGAAGAGGGCCCCCTGCCCGGCGGCCTTGTCCGCGGCGATCTTCTGGCCGGCGCTGACCGCCTGCTCGATGGTGGCGACCATCGCCCCGCGGCACGCGCGCCCATGGAGCGAGTCGAACGCGCCGGCCTTGACCAGGGCCTCGATGGTCGCCTTGTTCACCACCGTGGACGGCACCCGCTCACAGAAATCAAACAGCGACGTGAACGGCTTGGCGTCCGGCTTGCCCGCGTCCTCCGTGCCTTCGTGCCTTCGTGCCTCCGTGCCTTCCCGCTCAGCCACGATCGCCTCGATGGCCTTCGCGCCCGCGCCCTTGATCGCCCGCATGCCGAAGCGGATCTGGCCGCGGTCGGCGCGCCGGGGCTCGCCCTTGTCGTAGACCACGAAGAAGTCGGCCCGCGACAGGTTCACGTCCGGCGGCATGACCTCGACGCCCGGCCGGAGCACGGCCCCGGTCTTCGGGTCGATCGAGCGGGTGCGCTTGCAGTCCTCCAGGTAGGGGATCCAGTCGCTGACCTTCTGCGCCTGGCTCTCGTAGGTCAGGAACGCGGCCATGTAGTGGGCCGGGAAGAAGGTCTTGAGGTAGGCGGTCTGATAGGCGACGATGGCGTAGCCGGTCGAGTGCGACTTGTTGAAGCCGTAGCCGGCGAACTTGAGGATCAGTTCGAAGAGTTCCTCGGCCTGCCTGGCGGGCAGGCCCTGCTTGCCCGCGCCCTCGACGAACTTTGGGCGTTCGCCGGCGATGATCTTCTCTTTCTTCTTGCTGATCGCCTTGATGAGGCCGTAGGCCGAGCGCAGCGGGATGCCGCCGAGCTCGTGGACGATCTGCATGACCTGTTCCTGGTAGACCATCACGCCGTAGGTCTCGGCGGTGAACTTGTCGACGATCGGGTGGACCTTGGGCACGGCGTCGTGGCCGTGCTTGCGTCGGTTGTAGTCGGGGATCAGGTCCATCGGGCCCGGGCGGAACAGGGCGTTGGCGGCGATGAGGTCCTCGAGCCGGTCGGGCTTCATCTCGGTCAGCAGGCGGCGCATGCCGCCGGACTCGAACTGGAACACGCCGGTGGTGTCGCCGCGCCGGAAGAGTTCGAAGACACGCTGGTCGTCGTAGCGCAGGCGTTCGAGGTCGAGGGGGTCGGGGCCGTTGTCGCCGGGTTCGCGTCCGACGGCGCGGTAGGTCTCGTCCCTGGGCAGCGTCTCGCGGATGAGCAGTTTGCAGCGCTCGATCACGCTGAGCGTGCGCAGCCCAAGGAAGTCCATCTTCAGCAGGCCGAGTTTTTCGCAGGTCGGGCCGTCCCACTGGGTGACGATCTCGTTGTCCGCGGCCTGGGGGGCCTTGTACAGCGGCACCACCTCGTGCAGCGGGATGGTCGCGACGATCACGCCCGCGGCGTGCACCGACGAGTGGCGCGCCTGGCCCTCGAAGGTCCGCGCGGTGTCGATGATGCGCCGGACGGTGTCGTCGCGGTCGTACCAGTCCTTGAGGTCGGGCTCCTGCTCGAGCGCCTTGTCGAGGGTGATGTTGAGTTCTTCGGGGACGAGTTTGGCGAGTTTGTCGGCCTCGCCGAGCGGGAACTCGAGCACCCGCGACACGTCGCGGATGGCGGCCCGGGCCTTGAGCGTCCCGAAGGTGATGATCTGCGCGACGTGGCCGTACTTGTCGCGCACGTAGTTGATGACGTCGCCGCGCCCGTCCTGGCAGAGGTCGATGTCGATGTCGGGGTATTCCGAGCGGTCGGGGTCGGTGAACCGCTCGAAGAGCAGGCCGTAGTGGACGGGGCAGGCGTTGGACAGGCCGAGCACGAAGCCGACCATGGTGCCCACGCCCGAACCACGGGCGTTGGCGGGGATGCCGCGCTGGCGCCCCCAGTTGACGAAGTCCCACACGATGAGGAAGTACGCCGAGATGAGTTTGTCGGCCAGGATCTTCAGTTCGCGGTTGAGCCGCGCCCACTTCTTCCATTCCTCGGTGGGCTCTCCGGTGGGACGGGCTTCCAGCCCGTCGTCTTCTCCTTCCACCAGGTCGTGGCGCGACGCCAGGATCTCCGGCCCGTAGCGCCACACCATGCCGGCCTCGGCCAGCAGGCGCAGCGCCCGGTCGCACTCGGCCTTGAGGACCTCCTGCTTGAGGCCCGGGTCGGTGGCCGGTTCGAGCGTGACCTGCGCGCAGAAATCCGTGAACCACGCCGTCAGGTCGCCGGCGTAGGACGGGTCGTCGTGGCGTGGCAGCCGGTCCGGCTCGGGCGCGTTGACGATGACGACCGGCGCGTAGTTGGCCCCGATGTTCAGGTCCACCTCGCAGCGGTCCGCGATGGCCACGGTGTTGGCCATCGCCTCGCGCCCGGCGTCGCCGAACCTCTCGTTGTTGTACTCCTCGGAATGGAAGATGGACTCCATCTCCTCCGGGCCCTTGACGAACAACTCCGTCGGGTAGCGCATCCGGTCCGGGTCGTTCTTGACCTTGCCGGTGGAGATGCAGATCAGCGTGTCGTGGGCGTCGTGATCCGTGTCGAGCAGGAAGTGGCTGTCGTTGTCGCACACCAGCGGCAGGTCGAGTTCCCGGGCCAGGCGGATCAGGTGCGGGTTGATCGAGTTCTGCAGGCCGATGTGGTGCTGGATCTCGACAAAGAAACCCGGGCCCTTGTCCGTCCCCTTGAACACCTCGGCGTGCCACTTCGCCACGTCCACCGCGGCGTCCCAGTGGGTCTTGTCCCGCGATTCCTCGTACTTGACCAGGTGGAAGGCCAGTTCCGAGCCCAGGTGCCCGTTGATGGCGATCAGGCCCTCGGAGTGCTTCGCCAGCAGTTCGCGGTCCATCCGCGGCTTGAAGTAAAAGCCCGTCAGGTACGCCTCGGAGCACAGGTACAGCAGGTTCTTCCAGCCGGTCTCGTTCTCGGCCAGCAGGACGAGGTGGTGCCCGCCGTCGGCCACGCCGGTGTAGGTCCGGTCCCGCCGGTCGCCCGCGGCCACGTAGGCCTCGACCCCCAGGATGGGCTTGATGCCGTGCTTGCGGGCGGTCTCCCAGAAGGACACCGCGGCGTGCATGTTGCCGTGGTCGGTGACGGCCACGGCGTGCATCCCGAGTTCCTTGACCCGCTTGACCAGTTTGTCCACCCGGTTCCCGCCGTCGAGCAGCGAGTACTCCGAGTGGAGGTGCAAGTGGACAAACGAGCCCCGGGTCACGCCCTCAGACACTGACAATCCCCTTTCGATCGCCGGGTGGCGGCCGCGTCGGACGCGGGCCGGAGAGGATCATAATCGAGAACGCCTGTCGGTTCGAGCCGCGGGCGGATTTGCACGACAACCCGGGCGTTTTGCGGGGGTGATCGGCCGGGTGCTCGGCCGAGCGATGGGGTCGGCGATCGGCCGGCGGTCGTCTCTCAAAGAGCCCCGAACGCGCGTGAGGGGATGGGCGAGCGCCCTGGGCGTCAAGAGGCCGGCTGGGAGCCGGCCCCACCGTGGCTTCAGGTGTCGCCCGAACAGGGGGCAGGTTGCCCCCCGCTCCATGGCGTGCGGCCCCCCGTACCATTCGGCGTGGACCAGAACTCCCGGAACATGCCGGCGGGGTTCCGCGTGACGTTCGTCGAGCGGGGCGGTCGGAGCGTGCGCGTTCCTGGCCTGCTGGCCCAGGCGCTGGCCTTGCTGTTTTTCCTGGGGCTGGTCGTCCTCGGCCTGATCGTGTTCATCCCCCTGGCAATCGTCGCGGCGACGGTGTTCCTCATCACCGCCGGGGTGGTGTGGACCCGCCTGAAACTGGCCAAGGCCCGAGCCCCCAACGGCGCGCTCGACGGGCGACGGAACGTGCGGGTGCGCCGGTAGCTTCTTGCGCGGTCGAAAGATTTCGCATCAGCCTCGGCCTTGCGGGCTTCCCCGGCCACAACGGCGGTTCGTCTGCCATATCGGCACGCGGCTTGGGCGGGCGGCGCGTGGACGCCCCGCCGCAAGTGCCGCTGGGCCAGCGACTTCGCCTTGCGGCCGCCGGAATCGGTGGGTTTGAAACCTTCAGGCAACTGGCACGCCCCGTGCAACCGATAGTGCGGAGTGGATCCCGCTGCCCGGTCGGATCGCCGATCCGAGCGGCAGCCGGGAGCGAACAGAGCGGGGAGGAGCGGGGTTTCCTCTCCGACGCGGGAGCCGCCCGGCTCCCGGAGCAATGGCGGGCCTGAAGCCCGTTGGAGACAGACGATGTTCGAACGATTCACAGACCGGGCCCGCAAGGTGATGGCGCTCGCCAACCAGGAGGCCCAGCGTTTCAACCACGAATACATCGGCACCGAGCACATCCTGCTCGGGCTGGTGAAGGAAGGCTCCGGCGTCGGGGCCAACGTCCTCAAGAACCTCGACGTGGACCTGCGCAAGGTCCGCCTGGAGGTCGAGAAACTGGTCCGCGCCGGGCCCGAGATGGTCACCATGGGCAAACTGCCCCAGACCCCCCGGGCCAAGAAGGTCATCGAGTACGCCATCGAGGAGGCGCGCAACCTCAACCACAACTACGTGGGCACCGAGCACCTGCTGCTCGGCCTGCTGCGCGAGCACGACGGCGTGGCCGCCCAGGTCCTCATGAACCTGGGCCTGAAACTCGAGGAGGTCCGCGAGGAGGTGCTCAACCTGCTCGGGGCGGGCGCCGAGTCCGACGCCTCCGAAGCCACCCCCGGCGAGCCCGGGTCCACCCCCAGCGAGGGCAAGGCCAAGGGCAAGAGCAAGACGCCCGCGCTCGACTCGTTCGGGCGCGACCTGACCGAACTGGCCAAGGAAGGCTCCCTGGACCCGGTCATCGGCCGGGCCAACGAGATCGAGCGCCTGACCCAGGTCCTCTGCCGGCGCACCAAGAACAACCCGGTGCTGCTCGGCGAGGCCGGCGTGGGCAAGACGGCGATCGTCGAGGGCCTGGCCCAGCGCATCATCGCCCAGGACGTGCCGGACATCCTGCACGACAAGCGCCTGGTGGTGCTGGACCTGGCCATGATGGTCGCCGGCACCAAGTACCGCGGCCAGTTCGAGGAGCGCATCAAGGCCGTGATGAACGAGGTCCGCCGCGCGGGCAACGTCATCCTGTTCATCGACGAACTGCACACGCTGGTCGGCGCGGGCGGCGCCGAGGGCGCGATCGACGCGTCCAACGTGCTCAAGCCCGCCCTGGCCCGCGGCGAGATCCAGTGCGTGGGCGCCACCACCTTCGACGAGTACCGCAAGTACATCGAGAAGGACGCCGCCCTGGCCCGGCGCTTCCAGTCGATCCCCGTCGACCCGCCCGGCAACGAGCAGGCCGTCGAGATCCTCAAGGGCGTGCGCGACAAGTACGAGGAGCACCACCGCGTCAAGATCACCGACGAGGCGATCCGGGCGGCGGTGGAACTCTCCGGCCGGTACATCACCGGGCGGGTGCAGCCGGACAAGTCCATCGACGTGCTGGACGAGGCCGGGGCGCGCGTGCGCATCAAGAGCATGAGCAAGCCGCCGGACCTGGCGGACATCGAGGCCGAGATCGAGAAACTGACCATCGCGAAGGACGAGGCCGTCAAGGGCGCGGACTACGAGAAGGCGGCGGAACTGCGCGATCAGGCCGAGCAGCTCAAGCGCAAGAAGGAGACCATCCAGAGCGAGTGGCGCGCCCGCCAGCAGGAGGCCAGCGGCGTGGTCGACGAGGAGGTCATCGCCGAGGTGGTCTCCAAGATGACCGGCGTGCCCCTGCAGAAACTCGAGAAGGAGGAGGCCCAGCGCCTGCTCGCCCTCGAGGCCGAACTGCACAAGAGGGTCATCAGCCAGGACGACGCCATCAAGGCCGTGTCCAAGTCCATCCGCCGGGCCCGCGCCGGCCTGAAGGACCCCAAGCGCCCGATGGGCAGTTTCATCTTCGTCGGCCCGTCCGGCGTGGGCAAGACGCTGCTCAGCAAGGCCCTGGCCGAGTTCATGTTCGGGGACGCCGACGCCCTGATCCACCTGGACATGTCCGAGTACATGGAGAAGCACACCGTCTCCCGCCTGGTCGGCGCGCCCCCCGGGTACGTCGGCTACGAGGAGGGCGGCCAGTTGACCGAGCAGATCCGCCGGCGCCCCTACGCCGTCGTCCTGCTCGACGAGGTCGAGAAGGCCCACCCGGACGTCTTCAACATGCTCCTCCAGATCATGGAGGAAGGACGCCTGACCGACTCGTTCGGGCGCCACGTGGACTTCCGCAACACCATCCTGATCATGACCAGCAACATCGGTGCTGACCTGATCAAGGGCGGCGGCGGGTTCGGCTTCGGCAAGCACACCTCCGACACCCAGTTCGACTCGATCAAGAGCGTGCTGATGAAGGAGATCGAGCGCTTCTTCCGCCCGGAGTTCATCAACCGCCTCGACGACGTGATCGTCTTCCGCCCGCTCAACCGCGACGACCTCGTGCAGATCATCGAGTACGAGGTCGCCAAGGTGGCCGAGCGGATCCAGGAACAGGGCATCACCATGACCCTGGACCAGCCGGCCAAGGACTTCCTGATCGAGAAGGGATACAACCCCGACTTCGGCGCCCGCCCCCTGCGTCGCGCCATCGGGACCTACATCGAGGACCCCCTGTCCGAGATGCTCCTGTCGGGCGAACTGCACGGCAAGGGCTCGGTCCACGCCACCCGCGTGGGGACCGAGGACAAACTCTCCTTCCAGTCCGCCGACGCGCCCGCGAGCGCCGAGGCCCAGGAGGAAGAGCCCGCCACGGCCTCCAACGGCAGCGAGACCCAGTCGACCTGACCGGCCCGCTTCCCCCCAACTCCTCACCGACCCGCGCCGCAAGGCGCGGGTTTTTCTTTTGCGCCCGGGCACTCACGCCCGGTTGCGGTACAGCGACGGGTCCACCGCCGCCGCCATCGCGCCGGTGTCCAGCCCGCCGCCGAGGAAGGCGTCGATCCGCTCGGCCCACGCGACCGGGTCGGCGACCAGGCCCGCGTACGGCACGTCCAGGGCGGCAAGCCCGGGGCGGCCGGCCATCCACCGCTCCACGCCCGCCAACTGCTGGGCGTAGACCGCCGCCAGACGCTCGGGCGCCATCCCCGCGCCCGCACGCCCCGACCGGGCGAGCATGGCGGCCTGCGACCGGACGACCTCGCCCGGGTCGCGGCGCATGAACAGCACGCGGTATTCGTGCCCGTCGGGCAGTTCGGTAAGCAGCGCGTGGATGATCTTGACGGCCTTGCCCGCCGCCGCGTCCAGCCATGCCTTGTCCGTCCGCAGGTGCTTGACGCGCTCGAACTCGAAGTAGCCCCGCGGGTTGTCGTCGTCCGGCGCGCGCACGCGGTCGGTCAGCGCGGGCACGCCCCCGGCCCCGAGCATCTGCATGGCCAGGCTGGTGCCCGACCGGGGCAGGCCCGAGACGACCGTGATGAAGTCCCGGTCGCTCACGCCGTCCGCTCCGCGCCGGCGCGGGCCCGCAGCCACGCGTCGGGGCCCATGACGAACTGGCGCTCGGCGAGCGCGCGCCGCGCCGGGTCCGGCGCCTGCTCGTCGAGGATCGCCTCGGCCCGCCGGTCGCACGCCTCCGCGGCCGCCGCATCCCCGGCCCGCCGGTGCAACGCCGCCAGGAAGCGGTGCGCCTCGATCCGCCCGGGCTGCACGGCCACCACCGTCTCGAAGGCGCGCACCGCGTCGGCGGTCTCGCCCAGCCAGGCGAGCGCGACGCCCAGGAGGTGGTTGGCCTCCGGGTGGGCCGGACGGGACTCGAGCACGTCCAGGCAGCGCTCCGCGCCGGGCTCGAAGCGACCGCGCGCGATCTCGGCACGGGCCAGGGCCAGCGCCTTGGCGGACCCGTCGCCCGGCCCGGCCCCTTCGGCGGCCCGGGCCGACTCGTCCCACATCTCCAGCGAGGCGTACAGGTCGGACAGCGCCAGGGGCGGCGTCGCCGGGTCCGCCGCCAAAGGCTCGACGGCGGCGCGGGCCGCCTCGGACCGGCCCGCGCCCGCCAGCACGCCGACCCGCATCAGCGCGGCGTCCCTGTTCGCGGGGTCCCGCCCGAGCACCACGGACAGCGCCCGCTCGGCCTCGTCGAACCGGGCGACGCCCGCCAGCGCCCGGGCCAGGGCCAGGGCGTAGCGCGGCTCGTCAGGGCGCGATTCGACCAGCGGGCCGAGGACCTCCGCGGCCCGCCCTGCTCGCCCGCGGCCGAGCAGGGCCGCGCCCAGGTTGAAGGCCGACTCGCGCCGGGCCAGTTCCACCTGCGCCTCGGCGTCCTCCGGCAGCGCGGCCATGTAGCCCAGGTCGACGAGTTGGCGCACCGCGTCGTGGGCCTCGAACGGGTCCTGGCGCATGTCCGCGGGGTGGCGGCCGTCGTCGCCGGGCGCGTCGTCCCAGGTGTCGATCGGTTCCGGGGCCGGGCCGGTCAGCGCCTCGGCCAGGACCCGGCCGTCCATGTCGCGCCCGGCGGGCAGGCCGAGCAGCGCCAGGGCGGTGGGCGCGACGTCGAGCAGCGTGGGCGCATGGACGCCGGCGTTCGGGACGACGCCGGGGCCGCGGAGCACGAGCACGCCGTGCTCGCGGTGCCAGAGCGCCTCGGTCGCCGCCCGCGCCTCGTTCGAGAGCCCCGTGGTGACGGGGCGCCGGTCGGCGTTGTGGAAGCCGTGGTCGGAGAGCAGGAGGACGGTGGCGTCCGGCCCCGCGAGGCGCAGCATCTCGCCGAGCAACTGGTCGTGCAGTTCGTACACGCCGGGCATCACGCGGGCGAACAGGTCGGCGTCGCGCTGGCCGACGTGCTTCATGCGGGGCGGGAAGAACTGCATGAAGTGGTGGCCGATGGTGTCGATGGCCTCGTGGAAGACCATGGCCAGGTCCCAGTCGGGCTCGGCCTGCATGAGTTCCTTCGCCGCCGCGTGGACGGAGAGGCACTGGGCGACCAGGCGGCGCAGGGTGGCCAGGCGCGGGTCGTCGCGCAGCCTGGCGTGCTGGGGGACGAGCCGGGCCATCACGCGGTCGGGCACGCGGTCGGGGTGGACGCGGGCGGCCGCGACGCGCTCGGCCAGGGCCGGCGGGTGCACCGCGCCCGGCGCGAGCGGCCAGGGCGCGCCGGCGCGGGCGGGCTGCGCCTCGCTGAGCAGGTTGGAGACCGCCGCCCCGCGCACCGGCTCGGCCGGGTGCGAGGCGTACCAACTCACGGCGACCGTGCGCAGGCCGGCGAGGTGGGCGATGTTCCAGAGCGCGCGCGTGGTGCGGGTGGTCGACGCGACCGGGCGCAGGGCGGGCGCGCCGGCGTGGGCGTCGGGGTCGGGCTCGAGGAAGTTGAGCACGCCGTGCTTGTCGGCCGTCTTCCCGGTCGCGACCGAGGTCCACAGCATGGGCGAGAGCCTGGGCTCGAGCGTGGCCAGGTCGGCGCAGGCGGCGTCCTTGAGCAGGGCGCGCAGGTTGGGCATGCCGCCCCGGGCGATCAGCGGGCGGATCATCGTCCAGTCGGCGGCGTCCCAGCCGAGCATCAGCAGTTTGCGGGCGGGTCGGGTCATGGGCATAAAAAAGGCACGGGCGGCCGGCGGGCCGCCCATGCTACCTTGTTTGGTTCGGTCGCTCCAGCACGAAAGCCCGGAGCGGGCGCGTCAGCGCCGGCGGCGACCGGCGACGACGCCGCCCAGCCCGAGCATCGCCAGGGCCGACGGCGCCGGGACCAGCGAGCCGGCGGCGATCCCCACGCCGGGGCGGCTCTCGAAGGCGTACTCGACAAGGTAGCGATCGAAGATCGTCGCGCCGAACCCGATGCGGCCCCAGCCGTAGTGAACCGCGCCGGTTCCCTCGTGATGGAAGCGGAAGCCGAAGAGATTGTCCTCGCTGTCAAGATTCCACTGCGAGGTGTTGAAAGATGCGTTGTCGCCGAAGACGCCCCCCGCGTCGATGACCGCGTCGAGGTCGAGGTTTGCGCCCGTTTCCGCGGCGCTGAGCAACACGCCGTTCCCGGGTTGCTGAGCGTTGGAGTGGATACCGAGACCGTTGGGGGACCAGAAGTTCAGGTCCCACCCGGGAACGGTCGAGCCGCTCTGGTTCGTTCGGTTGATCTGGCCCGTCACGACATTCAAGTACATGCCGTTGACGCTGTCCGGCACGTAGTGGTTCACCACGCCGCTGTACACGACCGACGCGTCGGCCGAGGTGACGCTCGCGGTGGCGACGGCGGCCACAGCGAAATGTCGGGCCAGACGGTGCTTCAGGTTGGTCATCGATTCCTCTTTCCGGTTGTGGACAGGCAACGCCCCCGACCCCCGGGCGCGCAACCTGGCGCCCCGGCCCGTCGTGCCGTCCGGCTGGTCTCGGCGCGGGCCGGCGCGCGCACCGTCCCGCATGGTCCAATCTACTCGACCCCGACGCCGACACCAGCCAATGCGACAGATTGCTTGCATCTCACGGGACGCGCGTTCGTTGCGTGCGCGCTGGGCGGACAAAAAACGGCGTGGCGCCTTGAAGCGCCACGCCGTCGGAGTGTTGCGATGTGCCGGGCGTGCCCGGCTCGCGAGGATCAGCGGCGACGGCGCCCGGCGACCAGGCCGCCCAGGCCGAGCAGGGCCATGGCGGAGGGGGCCGGGACGACGCCCGCGCCGATGCCGACGCCGGCATCGCTCTCGTAGGCGTACTCGACGAGCCAGCGGTCGGTGATCGAGGCGCCGAAGCCGATGCGGGCCCAGCCGTAGTGCACCGCGGCGGTGTCCTCGTTGAAGAAGCGGAAGCCGACGAGGTTCTCGTCGCTGTTGAGGTTCCACTGCGAGAAGGTCAGGCTGCTGCCGGTGCCGAAGACGTCGGAGCCGTCGATGGTGTCGCCGAAGCTCATGTTCACGCCCACGCCGCCGCTGACGACGTACGCGCCGCCGGCGGGGTTGCCGGGGCTGAACAGGCCGAAGCCGGTGGAGCTCCAGAAGTTGAGGTCCCAGCCGGCCACGGTGCCACCGCCGCCGCCGCCGGCGTTGATGGCGCCGGTGACCACGTTGATGTACAGGCCGTTGAGGCTGGCCGGGATGTTGTGGTCGACGATGCCGCTGTGCACGATGTCGGCGTGGGCCGAGGTGGCGGCGGCGGCGGCCACGGCGGCCACGGCGAAGTGCTTGGTCACGCGGGTCTTCAGGTTGCTCATCCGAGTCTCCTTCTCTCTTTGCAGGACGCACTGGACGAACCCGGCAGCGCCGGGGTCGTCAACACGACGAGATCACGCTGATCTCTCTCTCCGCGGCGTTCGGCCTACGCGCCGACCGCCGTGGGGGGAGTCTACCCGAAACCGGCCCCCAATTGCCAGAAAATTGTCCGGGTCACTCGCAATTCTTCTTGTTTGGGCTCTGAACGGCGGTCCGGCGGTGCCGGGTTGTCGGGGGTCTGCGAAGAAAGGCGGCGTGGCGCCGGGGGGCGCCACGCCGCAAGTTGTGAGACAGACCGCGACGGCTCAGCGGCGCCGGCGCAGGGCGGCCAGGCCGGCCACGCCGAAGAGGCCGGCGGTGGCGGGCGTCGGGACGGTGATGCTCAGCGTCCAACCTGCCATGGAGCCGGTGTCGAAGGCGGCGTTGTCCGACACCGTCAGGCGCCAGGTGCCGGCCGAGTCGAGGCCGTTGAAGGCGGTCAGAGAGTTCTCGGAGGCGTAGACGCCGCTGGCGATGTTGAAGCCCGTGTCCTGCACGCCGCCGTTGACGTCGTCCCAGGTGACGGTTCCGGCGTTGGAGAACGTGTAGTCACCGGCGAGGTTGTAGGCCCAGCCGAAGCCGCTGAACTCCGGCACGCCGGGGCGATCGACGACCACGACGGACGTGTTGGACTCGACGTGGGTGAGGGTGACGATGAGGTCGCCGACGAAACTGTGGACCGCGCCGTTGAGGGTCAACGACACGTCGACGATGCCGCCGGTGTCGCCGACGACGATGTCCGACGTCAGGGGGTTGCCCGGGCCCCCGCCGTCGGGGAACGCTCCCCCGGCGCCGAAGTAGTCAGCGCCGGCGGCGGCGCCGGCGAGCGAGGCGACAAGACCGATCATGGCCAGAGTTTTCATCTTCCTTCTCCTTCATCTCATGGTGGCCCGCGACGCGCCACGAGCGACGACACGGACCCGGGTGCTTTTCCGTCCATCAAACTACCCAGGTCCGGGCCCGAGGTCCAAGAAAAAATGCGATCTTCGCTGGCCGGTTGGCTTTTTCGTGCCCCGTTCGGCGGCGAGGGCGCAAAAAAGACGGCGTGGCGCCCTGGGGACGCCACGCCGTGGGAGTGTCATGACCACCGGTGTCCACCGGTGACGCGTCGCGCCGATCAGCGGCGGCGGCGCCCGGCGACCAGGCCGCCCATGCCCAGCAGGGCGAGGGCGGAGGGGGCCGGAACGACGGAGAGGGTGTAGGCGTTGTTGGCGCCCAGCCAGCCGTCGATGACGAGGTAGTAGGTCCCCGCGCCCAGTCCGGCGAGGTTGATCTGCTCGTTGTCGGTGACGGTCAGGCTGGAGGCGATGGACGAGCCGCCGAGGGGGTTGGCGATCAGCCACAGGTCCAGGTCGCCGTCGGCCTGGGTGAAGAACAGGTCGACGGTCAGGTCGCCGCCGGCCCAGTCGAGGGTGTAGACGTCGTCGCCGCCGGACCAGGAGCCGTTGGGCGTGATCGTCGAGCCGCTCATGTTGTTGGCGGAGTTCGCCGTGTTGCCCATGACGGTGCTGCCGGCGAACAGGGTGCCGATGGACAGGTCGTCAAGGGTCTGTGCGGAGGCGGCGCCGGCGGCGGCCGCGAGCGCGGCGATCATGGTGATCTTCTTCATCTCTTGTTCCTTTCTCTTCTTCCAGTTCGACCGGCGTGCTCGCGGATCGCGACTCCCACGCCGGCGAGGCCCGGGCGACCACACGACGCCGCCCTGCAAGCCGCTTTCTCAACCGGCCAACATACCGGACGCGGGGCGTCACTCCAAGCGCCGATGCCCGGTTTCGGAAAAAAACCCGATCTTCGCTTGCGTTCTCACGAACCGGCGCACGCCGCGGAACACCGGAACTTCCCCGGGGGTTGGTCCGCCGCGGCCCATCGCGCACGCAACCGGCGTCGTCGCGGCATGGAATAGCATGGGCCCATGCCCGTCTTCCTCCGCTGGCTGCTGCGACTCGGCCCGATGAACCCCATCGCGGTGCGCCTGGTGCAGAACGCGTCGCGACGCCCCAAGCACAAC
Organism: uncultured Phycisphaeraceae bacterium; assembly: GCA_964522095.1. Lineage (GTDB taxonomy): Bacteria > Planctomycetota > Phycisphaerae > Phycisphaerales > UBA1924 > UBA6054. The sequence continues at coordinate 18,679 of CAZFSO010000038.1, forward strand.
CTGGTGCGGTCGGCCTACCTGGCGGTGCTGATCCTGGTGCTGCTCTGGGCGGTGCTGGGCAACACCCAGGGCGGGCAGGTGAGTTATCGGGACCTCGCCTCGTCGGGCGCGACCAGTTTCGCCTGGGTGGCGTACCTGCAGGTCTTCGTGATCTGCATCCTCTCGCCGGTGTTCATGGCCGGGGCGATCGCCCAGGAGGCCAACCCCCGCACCTGGGACATCCTGCTGACCACGCCGATGTCGAAACTCGAGATCGTGCTGGGCAACCTGCTGGGGCGCCTGTGGTTCGTCCTGGCGCTGCTCTTCGCCAGCCTGCCCCTGTTCGCGCTGACGCAGTTTTTCGGCGGCGTGCCGGGCCGGTCGATCCTGGCCAGTTACCTCGTGGCCGCCGCGGCGGCGGTGCTGGTCGGCGCCATCGCGATCGCGCTGTCGGTTTCTCGCCTGGTCGGCCAGCGGGCGGTGTTCGCGTTCTATGTGTGCGTCGTGACCTACCTGGCGGCGACCATCGCCGTCGACGCCTGGCTGCGCTCGCGCGGGCTCGGCGCCGGCCCCAACGGCCAGGGCGTGACCTGGATGACCTGCGCCAACCCGTTCCTGGCCCTGCGGTCGCTCCTGAGCCCGACGACCTACCCCAGCGCCGAGGCCGGCACCTGGACCGGGCTGCGGGCCCTGGCGCTCGAGACGCCCGTGCTGGCGTGGGTGTGGGGGACGGTGTTCATCAGCGCCGTGCTGGTGCTGGCGAGCACGCTGACGGTGCGGTCGGGCGGGCTGCGCCAGATCGCGGGCGGCGCCAGCGGCATCCCCTGGTACCGGCGGGTGATGGGCCTGGGCGCCAAGGGCGCCGAGCACCGCCCGCCGCGGACGGTGTGGGTCAACCCCATCGCCTGGCGCGAGGCCGCCGCCCGCAACGCGACCTTCTGGCGGATCCTGGCGCGGTGGTCGTTCATCGCGCTGGGGTTGCTGACCGGCGTGGTGATCGTGGTGATGTTCCACACGCGGACGCTGGACGCGGTGGACTTCCGCTTCGTCGTGCGGTCGGTGGTGTTCACCGAGGTGTTCGTGATCGCGCTGGTGGCGATCAACATGGCCTCGACCGCGGTGAGCCGCGAACGCGAGGACGGCACGCTGGACCTGATCCTGACGACGCCCATCACGCCGGCGGTCTATCTGGCGGGGAAACTGCGCGGGCTGGTCAGTTACCTGCTGCCCTTGATCGCGGTGCCGGTGTTCACGGTGGGCCTGGCGGGCCTGTACGCCTGGCTGTTCGCCGACGTCCGCGAGGGGGGCACGGCGGCCACGGAGTCGATCAACCAGGCACAGGTCAGCGTGCCGTCGGTCCTGCCCGAGGCGGGCCTGCTGGCGGCCCTGGTGCTGGTCCCGTTCACGGCCTTCTGCGTGATGATCGGCCTGCAATGGTCGCTCAAGAGCAGGGGCACGCTGGGGTCGGTCGTGGGCACGGTGGGGGTGGTGGGCGTCATCAGCGGCATCGTCGGCCTGTGCGGCTGGGCGGCCGGCGCCGACCTGCCCGTCGTCGGCCCGGCGATGGCCGCCATCTCCCCCGCCAGCCTGCTCGACGCCCTGGTCGCGCCCGTCGGACGCATGAACCAGACCGTCACCGACTCGGGCCTGACCACGGCCCGCGTGTCGCTCGCCATCGGCGCGGTCGTCAGCGCGGCCGCGTACCTCGCGGTCGTCTACGCGATCCACACGACAATGGTCCGCGGCTTCGACTTCACGGTGCGCAAACTGGCGGGGACGCGGTAAAGGCCGGTTGAACCATCAACCATGCCGCTCGTCCGAGCCGCGGGCTTCAGCCCGCGCGGCCGTGGTGTCCGCCGTGCGCACCAGGCGCTCCCTGTCCCTCGCCGTTCGGTTCAAAGTTGCGCACGGCGGGCAAAGGAACTGCGCGGGCTGAAGCCGCGGCTCGGTACACTGTTTCTGATGTGGGCGCATTTTCTGACTTGGACCACCTACGGCACGTGGCTCCCGGGCGACGAGCGCGGCTTCGTGTCGCGGGTGCCTGGTCACCCCGGCAAGCCGCATGTCATGCCGAACGTCATCAACACGCCGCGGGCCGCGCCGTCCCGTGCTTTGGAAGTCAGCGCACGCCAACGCATGCAAGGCGATGCGGTCATGCTCAGCCTTGAACAGGCGCAACTTGTCGCCGAGACCATTGCGGATGCAGCGCGCCGGCACGACATCCGGCTGATCGTGTGCGCGGTGATGCACACACATGTCCACGTGCTGACGGAGAACCTTTCGCGGGGCGGCCCGGTTCAGCTCCAACTGTTCAAAGGGTCGACGTCCAGGGCGTTGACGCTCCGATTCGGTCGGCCTTCCGGTCGCTGGTGGACGAAGAGCGGGTCGGCGAAGCCGAAGTTCGAGGCGCACGCAAAGCGGCTGGCGCTCGAGTATGTGTTGCGGCACGAGGCGTTGGCGTGGGGTGGGGTGTGCGCGCCTGATGTGCAGGGTGGACGCGGCGGCCGCGCGGGCTGAAGCCCGCGGCTCGGATCCCCGCGGCTCGGACCCCGGGCTCGGGGGGGGGGGGGGGGGGGGGAGCCATGCGGGTGGGTCAGAACTGCTTGCGCATCCGCGCGGTCGGGATG
>CAZFSO010000039.1:0-20891 GCA_964522095.1 uncultured Phycisphaeraceae bacterium
ATGAACCCGTGCTGGGGGCGCAACGGGCCGGATGGCAACCCGGTCGAGATCGTGCCGGTGGATACGAGCATCATCCAGAACCCGAAGGTGTGGGAGGCGTCGGGGCATGTGGGCGGGTTCAACGACCCCATGGTCGACTGCAAACAATCAAAGCGACGATTCCGAGCTGACAAAGTTTACTTGGTGGGCTTTTTCAGTTTGGATCAGTCAAAAGAACTTTTGAGTTCCACAAAGGAAGCTCTCAAATACATGGATGCCGTTCAAGGCACCGCACAGGATGAGCAGTCGGCAGCTGGCGCCCAGGCAAAGATTTGGGGCAGGGAACTTTCGCAGCGTCTTGGAAATCTTGGTGTCCCAGCGATTATCATCGCGGCTGAAGGTGACTCGCCAGAGGAAGCGAATCTCGCTGCTCAAGCATCGCTTAGCAAGAAACAGCTCAAGACTTTAGGCGTGGACTTTGTTCCTCCTGGGTGGCCCCAACTTTTGGACTCGGCGCCAAAGTCTTGGCCAAGATTGTCGCCCGCCACGCAAATGCCCACGCTCACGGGCACACGATCTTTCAACCTGATGTTCAAGACCTACATCGGTGCGACTGCGACCGAGGACGACGTCGCCTACCTCCGCCCCGAGACCGCCCAGGGCATCTTCGTGCAGTTCAAGAACGTGGTGGACACCACGCGCGTCGGCGTGCCGTTCGGCATCGCGCAGACCGGCAAGGCCTTCCGCAACGAGGTCACGCCCCGCAACTTCACCTTCCGCAGCCGCGAGTTCGAGCAGATGGAGATCGAGTTCTTCTGCCACCCGGACGACGCGAAGGACTGGTACGCCTTCTGGCGCGACTGGCGCATGGAGTGGTGGAAGAGCCTGGGCCTGGCCGGCGACAACCTGATCCTGCGCGAGCACGACCGCGACGAACTGGCCCACTACGCCAAGGAGGGCGCCGGCACCAGCGACGTGGAGTACCGCTTCCCGTTCACCGCGCCCGGCTTCGGCGAACTCGAGGGCATCGCCCACCGCACGGACTTCGACCTGCGCCAGCACGCCCAGCACTCGGGGCTGGGCGACAAACTCAAGTACTTCGACGCCACCCGCGGCGAGCCCGCGCCCAACGGCCAGCCCAAGGGTGAGCGCTACTTCCCCCACGTCATCGAGCCCTCCGCCGGGCTTGACCGTGGCGTGCTGGCCGCCCTGTGCGAGGCCTTCACCCCCGACCCCGAGCGCCCGAGCGGCGTGTACATGAAGTTCCACCCGCGCCTCTCGCCCATCAAGGCCGCGGTCTTCCCGCTGGTCAAGAAGGACGGCATGCCCGAGAAGTCGCACGCCCTGACCACGGCCCTGCGCAAGAAGTTCGCCCACCTGGGCACGATCGAGACCGACGAGAAGCAGTCCATTGGCAAGCGCTACGCCCGCATGGACGAGGCCGGCTGCCCGTTCTGCTTCACCATCGACTCGGACACCCTGGCCGACGACACCGTCACGGTGCGCCACCGCGACACGCTCCAGCAGGAGCGCGTGGCGATGGACGCGGTCCCGGCGTTCCTGGCGGACAAACTCGGGCAGTAGGGCGACAGGAGCGGCGGGCCACCCGGCACCGCGTTGAAACCACCCGCCCCGGCATCCCTATAACAGGCGCCGGTCCGGGTCTCGGGTCGTGCGGACGACGAAGGAGCACGCATGGGCGCGGCACGGGTTCTGGTGGTGCTGGGCGTGACGGCGGCGGCGCTGGCGGGCACGGGCTACGCCGTGCTGCGTTCGCCCGCGGGCGAGCGGTTCCGCGGCGGCGGGGGCAAGGCCGACGCCGGTCTGCTGGTCATGATGGAGCCGGCCGAGTTGGGCGACGTGGTGCGGACGGTCAGCGCGCCCGGGTCGATCGAGCCGCGAACAAACGTGCAGATCTCCAGCCAGGTCTCCGCCCGCGTGCTCGCCCTGCCCTTCCGCGAGGGCGACCGGGTCGAGGCGGGCGACGTGCTGGTGCGCCTGGAGCCCCAGACGCTCGTGGCGGTGCTCGACTCGGCCCGCGCGGGCATGAAGGGTCAGCAGGCCCGCCTGGGCGGGGCCGAGGCGCGCCTCATCAACGCCCGCCTGGAGTTCGAGCGCATCCGCGCCCTGCACGAGACCGGCGACGTGACCCGCGCCGACCTGGAGATGGCCGAGGCCAACTACCTCCAGGCCGAGTCCGACAAACTCGCCCTCGAGCACGGCATCGAGCAGGCCCAGGCCCAGATCGACCAGGCCGAGAAGGACCTGGAGAACACGGTCATCGCCAGCCCCATCGACGGCATCGTCACCGCGCTCAACGCCGAGGTCGGCGAGACCGTCATCGTCGGCACCACCAACAACCCCGGCAGCGTCATCATGGAGGTCGCCGACCTGTCCAGCATGCTGCTCAAGGCCGCGGTCGACGAGGCCAACATCGCACCCATCCGCGTCGGGCAGGAGGCCAAGATCTTCATCAACGCCTACCCCGACCGCGAATACCGCGGCACGGTCCGCCAGATCGGCCTGCGTCGCAACGTCGCCCAGGACGGCACCGGCACCTTCGAGGTCGAGATCGAGATGGAACTCGGCGAGGGCGAGACGCTCTACTCCGGCCTGACCGCCACCACCGAGATCGCCGTCGAGCACTTCCTCGACACCGTCCGCGTGCCGAGCCAGGCGGTGCTCGACCGGCGCGTCGACGACCTGCCCGCCGGCGTGCGAACCGGCCCCCTGGTCGACGTGAACAAGACCTTCGCCCGCGTGGTCTACCGCGTCGTCGACGGCAAGACCGTCGTCACGCCCGTCCGGGCCGGCGCCAGCGACCTGACCCACACGCAGATCGTCGAGGGCCTGGACGCCGGCGAGGTCATCGTCACCGGCCCGTTCCGGGTGCTCACCACCCTCGGGCACGACCAGGCGGTGCGCGACGCCAAGGCCGCGGAAGCCGCGAAGAACGCGCCGGCGACGACCGCCCCGGACGACCCCGCGCAGACGGGAGCCGACCAGCCCGACGAGCCCGACCGGCGGGACGGGTCCGAGCAGGCCCCCGAGCCGGAAGGCCAGGGATGAGCCAGCCCGGGCCGGTCACGATCCAGATCCGCGCCCTGCGCAAGATCTACCGCGTGGGCGAGGAGACCGTCCGCGCCCTCGACGGCGTGGACCTGACCATCCGGCGCAACGAGTTCGTCGCCATCATGGGCGCCTCCGGCTCGGGCAAAAGCACCCTGATGAACATCCTCGGCTGCCTCGACAAGCCCACCAGCGGCTCGTACGTCCTCAACGGGCGCCCCACCCACAAGATGGGCATGGGCCGCCTGGCGCAGGTCCGCAACGAGGAGATCGGCTTCATCTTCCAGAGTTTCGAACTGCTCAACCGCGCCACCGCACTCAAGAACGTCATGCTGCCGATGCTCTACTCGCGCCGGCACCTCTTCACCGCCCGCCAGCGCGCCCGCGACGCGCTGACGCAGGTCGGCCTGGCCGAGCGCATGTCCCACCGGCCCAACCAGTTGTCCGGCGGCCAGCGCCAGCGCGTGGCCATCGCACGCGCCCTGGTCAACGGGCCGAGCATCCTGCTGGCCGACGAGCCGACCGGCAACCTCGACAGCCGCACGACGGTCGAGATCATCGACCTCTTCAAGCGCCTCCACGCCGAGGGCCAGACCATCGTCATCGTCACCCACGAGGAGGACGTCGCCGGCCACGCCGAGCGCATCGTCCGCCTGCGCGACGGGAAGGTCATCTCCGACGCGCCCGCGCCCGAGGACCCCGTGCACCGCGACTGGGTCCGGCGCATGCACGACGGACGGGGCGGGCGCATCGAGGCGCCGGACGCCGGAGCGGCCCTGTCGCACGCCGAGCCCGGGCCCGCGCCGGACGGGGGGGGGCGCTGATGGGCACGGTCGTCGGCGCCGCGGTGCGGCTGGTGTGGCAGACGGTCTTCCTGGCGGTCGGCCAGGTCTGGGCCAACAAGGTCCGCGCCATCCTCACCGCCCTGGGCATCATCATCGGCGTCGCCAGCGTCATCGCGGTGATGAGTTTCCTCGAGGCCGGGCGCAAGTGGATCCTCTCCGAACTCGACTCGGCCGTCGGCTCGCGCACCATCTGGATCTGGGGTCAGGTCCCCCAGTCCCAGCGCGGCGTGCTGAACTGGTCCGACGTCCGCATGACGCCCGCCGAGGCCGAACTGCTCCTCGAACGCGCCCCGTCCATCGAGAACATCACCCCCATCGCCCAGCGCAGTTGGCGCGTCACCTACGCCAACGAGACCAAGGCCGGCGTGTCCGTCTCGGGCGTCTGGCCGAGCTGGCACGAGGTCGAGGCGCGCCAGGTCAACCTCGGGCGCCCCCTCTCACGCACCGACAACGAGGAACGCCTGCCCGTCTGCCTCATCAACGAGGTCGGCATCGAGGAACTCAAACTCGACACCGACCCCGTTGGCGAGTACCTGCTCGTCAACGGCCGGCGCTTCCGCATCGTCGGCGTCCTCGAGACCAAGGAGTCCGGCCTGAACTTCGGCGGGCCCACCCCGCGCACCGAACTCTACATCCCCCTGGACACCCTGCGGATGATCGACCCCTACGCGGGCACCTGGTTCCGCGCCAACATGGTCGCGCCCGAGATGGCCGACGAGGCCCGCGCCGAGGTCCGCGCCCTGCTCCGGACGCACCGGGGCCTGTCCGGCGACGACGAGGACACCTTCGGCATGGAGGTCATTCAGAACGCCATCGACATGTTCAACAACTTCGCCCGCGTCGTCGCCGGCGGGGCGGCCGCCGTCGTGGGCATCTCCCTGTTCGTCGGCGGCATCGGCATCATGAACATCATGCTCGTCAGCGTCAGCGAGCGCACCCGCGAGATCGGCCTGCGCAAGGCCCTGGGCGCCAAGCCGCCCGTCGTCCTCATGCAGTTCCTGGTCGAGGCGGTGGTCCTCTGCCTCATCGGCGGGCTGGTCGGCCTGGCGGTGGGGGTGGGCCTGACCAAACTCGTCGCGCTCGCCCCGGACTTCCCGATCAAGCAGGTCGGGGTGCCCCTGCCCGCGATCGTGATCGGGCTGGGCTTCTCGGCCAGCGTGGGCGTGGTCTTCGGGATCCTCCCGGCGATCAAGGCCGCCCGCCTCAACCCCATCGACGCCCTGCGCCACGAATGACCCCACGCACCCAGGCACCCCGCGGAGCGAGCATGCAGCGAGCCGGACGACCTCGGACCACCGCCCGCGCAGGCCTCGTCCTCGCCGGCGCCCTCACGCTGACCGGCTGCACCACCAACCCCCTGGCCCCGCACCGGTCGGACACCGACACCATCGCCGGCCCCGAGCGCCTGCGCCGCATCGGCACGCTCGAACTGACCCGCGTCGACACGCCCCCCGAGGAGGAGGCCTCCCCCGAGCGCCAGGCCCAGGACGCCAAGGCCCGCTACGAGGGCATGGAACGCGTCGACCTGACGCTCGGCGAGGCGCGCGTCCGGGCCTTCGAGAACAACCTGGGCCTGCGCGCCACGCTGGTCGACCCGGTCATCGCCGCCGAGCGCCTCAGCCAGGAGGAGGGGCGCTTCAACGCCCTGTTCACCCTCACGGGCGTGTGGGCCGAGACCGACGACGCCGTCGCCACCGACCTGCTCGACGCCCAGTCGACGCGGCAGGGCATCACCCCGGGCGTGACCATCCCCCTGCGCACCGGGGGCGAGTTCACCATCTCGACGCCGGTGACGCGCTTCGAGACCAACAACCAGTTCAGCACGCTCAACCCGGCCGTCACGGCCGACCTGGAACTGTCGCTGAGCCACAACCTGCTCCGCGGCGCGGGCCGTCGCGTCGCGACGCACGCCATCCGCCTGGCCGAGTACAACCGCCAGATCTCCGAGGCGCAGTCGAAACTGGAGGTCATCCGCACGCTGGCCGAGGTCGACCGTGCCTACTGGCGCCTCTACGCCGCCATCCAGGCGCTGGAGGTCGTCGAGCAGCAGTACGCCGTCGCCCGCGAGCAGCTCGACAGCGCCGAGCGCCGCCTGCGGGCCGGCTCCGGGGCCGACATCGACGTGGTCCGCGCCCGCTCGGGCATCGCAGACCGCGTCGAGCAGATCATCCGCGCCCAGAACGACGTGCGCCTGCGCGAGCGCGAACTCAAGACGCTGCTCAACGCCCCGGGCCTGGACGTCGGCACGGGGACCGCGATCGAGCCGGTGACCGACCCCGACCCCGTGCGCTACCTGTTCAACGCCGCCGCGCTCGTCGAGGCCGCGGTCGAGAACCGCATGGAACTGCTCGAACTGGAACTCCAACTGGCCCGCGACGCGGCCCAGATCGCCTTCGACGAGAACCAGACCCTGCCCCTGCTGGCCATGCAGTACACCTACCGCGTCAACGGCCTGGGCGGGACCTTCGGCGACGCCGTCGACGTCGCCAGCCGCAACGACTTCGAGGACTGGTCCGTCAGCGTCCGGGCCGAGGTGCCCCTGGGCAACGAGGAGCGCCGGGCCACGCTGGCCCAGTCGATCCTCGCCCGCCTGCAGCGTCTGGCCACGCGCGAGGCCCGCCGCCAGCAGATCGAGAAGGAGGTCCGCGACGCGGTGGACCAGTTGTCCAGCACCTGGCAGCGCATCCTGGCCAGCCGCGAGGCGGTGTCCCTGGCCGCCCGCACGCTGGAGGCCGAGCGTCGCCAGTTCGACGTGGGCCGCGCCACCAGCACCGACGTGCTCGACGCCGACGCACGCTTGGCCGAGGCGCGCCTGACCGAGATCCGCGCGGTGGTCGAGTACGAGATCGCCCGGGTCGACCTGGCGGTGGCGACCGGCACGCTGCTCGGGCAGGCCCGGGTCGACTGGGCCCCCCGCGACCCGCGCGAGGGCCTGGACAGGTCCGAGCAGGTCCCGCTGCGCTACCGCCCGGGCTCGGGCATCTTCCGCGCCCCGTGACCCGTGGTCGCCGGCACGGGCCGGACCAACACAAAAGCCCCCGTAACCGCGGGGGCTTTTCGGCGTTCGGGTATGACCGCCGGGTGGGTAGGACCGGGCTGTCAGCGCGTCACACCGCGACCTGGGTGCGGGTGTGCAGCGCCTCCTTGAGTTGCTGGCTCGGGCGGAACGAGCAGGTCGTCGATTCGTCGATGTGGATCGGCTCCTTGGTCGCCGGGTTCATGCCCGTGCGGGCCGAGCGACGCTTGCGCGTGAAGGTGCCGAACCCGGAGATCGCCACCTTCTCGTCCTTGCTCAGGCCGTCCGAGATGGCGGCGATCACGGCCTCGATGGCCTTGGAGGCGTCCGCCTTGCTCGATTCGAGCTGGGACGCCACCACTTCGATCAGGTCGGTCTTGTTCATGGCCCCTGTCTCCGAGTCGGGTCTTGGGTCGCACACCGGGATCGCGTGAGGAGGAAAACCCCGGCCAGCACGGTGGATCGGCGCGATCGGCCCGGCCCGTTCAAATTTCCCGCCCCCGCCCGGTCCCGGGTCCGCGGGCGTCGAAGGATGCGCCATGGCCGAGCGACCCGTCGTCATCGTCACCGAGCCGCTCACCGCCGAGCCCCTGGCCTGGCTCGGCGAGCGCGCCGAGGTCGTGCTCGCCGGCGCCGGCACGCCCGAGTTCGACCTGGCCGCCGCGGACGCCGAGGGCCTGGTCGTCCGCACCTACACCACGGTGGACGCCGCGCTGCTGGCGCGCACGCCCCGCCTGCGCGCGGTCGGGCGCGCGGGCGTCGGGCTGGACAACGTCGACCTGGACGCCTGCGCCGCCCGGGGTGTGCGCGTCGTCCACACGCCCGACGCCAACACCCCGGCCGTGGTCGAGTTCGTCATGGCCTGCATGCTCGACGCGACCCGCCCCAGGACCTACCTCGACCGGGCGCTCGACCCCGACGCCTGGAACGCCCTGCGCGCCGACCTCGTCGCCCCGCGCCAACTGGCCGGATCGACGCTGGGCGTCTGGGGCCTGGGCCGCATCGGCTCGCGCGTCGCCAGAGCCGGGGCGGCCCTGGGCATGACCGTGGTCTACCACGACCTGCGCGAGGTCCCGCCCGCCGAACGCGAGGGCGCCGAGCCCGTCTCGCGGGCCGACCTCCTGGCCCGGTCCGACTTCCTGACCGTCCACGTCGACGCCCGCCCGTCGAACCGCGCCATGATCGCCCGGGCCCAGTTCGCGCAGATGAAGCCGGACGTCGTCTTCATCAACACCAGCCGCGGCGTGGTCGTCGACGCCCACGCCTGCGCCGACTTCATGCGCGCCCGCCCCGAGGCCAAGGCCATGCTCGACGTGCACGACCCCGAGCCGGTCCCCGTCGAGCACCCGCTGCTGATGATGCCCAACGTGCACCTGACCCCCCACATCGCCTCGGCCACGCTGGCCGCCAAGGAGGCGATGAGTTGGGTGGTCAAGGGCGTCTGGGACGCGCTGGCCGGCGAGGTCACGCCGGCGTGACGGGCCCGCCGCCGTCCGGCGTGGTCGCCCGCGCGTTCCGTTCCCGCTGCTCGTAGGCCGTGCGGCAGCAGATCCAGAGGCCCGCCGCCATGAGCCCCGCCAGCGCCCCGTGCTCGATCAGGGGCTCACGCACGTGGGCCGGCTGACCCAACCCCCACGCCACGACCCCGAGCGACACCAGCGCCACGCCGACGCCCGCCGCGCAGGCCAGGAAGCGGAGCACCGCACGCCGTCGGCGTCCCTGCAAGGCCGCCGCGACGCACACGCCGCCCCCCACGCCGCCCATCAACGCGCCGACGAGCACGCCGCCGAGAACGGGCGACACCAGACTGACCGATTGCGGCTGCGACCACCACTCCATGCGAACCCTCCCGCTCAGCCCGCCGAACCCGGCACGAGCACCAGCACCCGCCGATTGTCACGCGCGAAAGCCGCGGGGATGGCCCGGGCCAGCGTCTCGTCGTCCGCTTGCGCCGCCGGGCGGCGCAGCAGGCTGTTCTGCAGCGCGGGGAACCTCGCGGGCGACGTCCGCGTCCGTGAAGTTCGTGTGCAAAAGGCGACGGGCCTCGGTGCGGAAGGCCCGTTCCAGCCCATCGGGCGCCAGGGCGTAGTCGTAATACGTCAGGCTCGCCAGGGTCTCGGCGTTCATGCCGCTCGCCAGGGCGTCCGGGTCGCCGGCCGTCACGCGGAGGTGCTCGGCAAGGTGGGCCGCCTGCGCCAGGCCTGCCGGGTCGTCGGCGAAGCCCGTGGCGTACGCCGCGATCACCGCCACCGCCCCCGTCCCCGGGATCGGCTCGACGACCAGCCGCGCCCCGTTGTCCAACGCGACCGGCGACCCCGCCCGTGCGGCGGGGCTCAGGCAGATCGCGCCCACGACGGCGACGGTCGGCAGCAGCGCGGGCATGCCCCCCAGTGTACCGAACACCCCGCCCGGCGCAAAGCCCTTCCGACCTCCCCGCAGCGTCCGGGCGCGCCCGGGGCGGGCCCACCCCCGCGTACGATGGCCCATGATCCAACTGGGCGTGAACATCGACCACGTCGCCACCGTCCGCCAGGCCCGCTACCGCGACTTCGGCCACGACGACGGCGAGCCCGACCCCGTCCGGGCCGCCCACGAGGCCGAACTCGGCGGCGCCGACGGCATCACCGTCCACCTGCGCGAGGACCGCCGCCACGTCCAGGACCGCGACGTCGAACTGCTCCGCCGCCTGGTCAAGGTCAAACTCAACCTGGAGATGGCCGCCACCGACGAGATGGTCTCGATCGCCTGCGCCCTGCGCCCGCACACCGCCATGCTCGTCCCCGAGGGCCGGCACGAGGTCACCACCGAGGGCGGGCTGGACGTGGCCGGCCAGGGCGCCCGCCTGCGCGCGGTCGTCTCGCGGCTCAAGGACGCGGGCCTGATCGTCAGCGCCTTCATCGACCCCGAGGCCCGCCAGGCCGAGGCCGCCGCCGACGCGGGCTTCGACGTGTGCGAGGTGCACACCGGGCCGTTCGCGCACGCCTTCGCCCTGTGCGGGGGGGACATGCGCCGGCGCGAACTGGCCGACGCGCTCGGCGCGGTGGAGCGCGTGGGGGCGCGCATCCGGGAACTGGGGATGCGCTTCAACGCCGGCCACGCGCTGAACTACCACAACGTGGGCGCGGTCGCCGCGCTGCCCGGCGTCGAGGAACTGCACATCGGCCACGCCATCGTCTCCAGGGCGGTGTACACCGGCATGCGGGCCGCGGTTGCGGAGATGAAGCGCGCCATGACGCTCGCGGCGTCCCGGGGCCACGGCGCGGGCTGAGCGCCGGGGCAACCCGGCGTTTTCCGTGACCGGATCGGCGCCTCCCCGCGTACACTGCCCCCATGGCCGAGCAGGGTGACACGCGGGCGAGGGCGCGGGGGGCGGCGGGCGGCGAGGGCGTGTTCGTCGACTACCACGCCGCCCTGGCCTACCTGGAGAACCGCGTCAACCTCGAACGCGCCCGCCAGGACCGCATCAGCGCCGACGAGTTCAAACTCGACCGCATGCGCGCCATCGTCGCCCTGCTCGGCGACCCCCAGGACGCCATCACCGTCGTCCACGTCGCCGGCTCCAAGGGCAAAGGCTCGACCTGCGAGATGGTCGCGAGTTGCCTCCAAGCCTGCGGCTACACCACCGGGCTGTTCACCTCGCCCCACCTCGTCGACGTGCGCGAGCGCATCCGCGTCGGGGGCCGCCCCGTCAACCCCGAGGTCTTCGCCGACGCGATGAACCGCGTCCGCGCCGCAGAGGAGGCGCTCGAACCGGAGCACGGCCCGGCCACCTTCTTCGAGATCCTCACCGCCCTGGCCCTGCTCGTCTTCGCCGAGCAGGCGGTCGACGTCGCCGTCCTCGAGGTCGGCCTCGGCGGACGACTGGACTGCACCAACGTCGTGCGCCCGGCCGTGGTCGGCCTGACCCGCATCCAGTTGGAGCACACCCAGATCCTCGGCAAGACGCTCGACGCCATCGCCGCCGAGAAGGCCGGCATCATGAAGCCCGGCGTCCCCGCCATCAGCGTGCCGCAGGAACCCGAGGTGGTGGAGGTCTTCCGCGCCAAGGCCCGCGAGATCGGCGCCCCCCTCCGCGTGCTCGGCGAGGAGGTCCTCTACTCCTGCCGCTTCGAGTCCGCCCACGGGCGCGGCCCGCACCCGCGCGTCTGCGTCGGCGAGGAGGGCAAGGGCTTCGAGCACCTCTCCGTCCCGTTCCTCGGCGAGCACCAGGCGGCCAACTGCGGCCTGGCCCTGGCCATCCTCTGCGAACTCCGCAGCCACGGCTTCACCCTGCCCGAGCGCGCCGTCGCCGCCGGCCTGGAACGCACGCCGCCCTCCGGACGCCTCGAGCAGATCCACGCCTCCCCCCGCATCATCGTCGACGGGGCGCACACCCCTGAGAGCGTCCGCGCCACCCTGCGGGCCGCGGGGGCGCACCTCAAGTACGACTCCATGGTGGTCGTCTTCGGCTGCGCGTCCGACAAGGACGTGGACGGCATGCTGCGCGAACTGGCCCGCGGGGCCGACAAGGCCGTCTTCACCCGCGCCGCCGGCAACCCCCGCGCCATCAACCCCGCCGAACTGGCCGCCCGCTTCGCCGAGCACTCCGACGCACCCATGGCCCTGAGCGAGATGAACCTGAAAGACGCCATCAACGCCGCCGCCCGCGCCGTCCAGCCCAACGACATCATCCTCATCACCGGCAGTTTCTACCTCGCGGGCGAGGCCAAGGCCCTGTTCATCGAGAAGCGCGCCCGGGCCACCGCGGGGAGCGCGCCGTGAAGCGCCGGCTGCTCATCGCCGGCGCGGCCGCGGCGCTGCTGCTGGCCGGAACCGTCGCCGCGGTCGTCGTCCTGTCCCGCCCCGGCGTCCAGTACCCCATCACCCCGGAGGGCTGGGCCCAGCGCTGGGTCGCCGCCGCGGAGCAGTCGGGGCGCGTGCCCGGCGAGAACTGGGACGCGTGGCTCGACGCCGCCGCACAACTCGAACGGGACGACAGCCCGGAAGCGGTGGCGGCCGCCGTGGACCCCCTGCGAAACTACCCGCGATTCACCCGTCCGGTTCCGGAGGAAGTGGGCACGACGGGCCTGATGGCGACCATCGCCGATCCGATCATGCATCCCGCCAGAATCGCGAAGGACACGGCGCGCGTCGCGCTCGCCGACGCGCTGCAGGCGGGAGACCTTGACGGCGCGGCGGACTGGGCCGAGCGTGTCTGGACGCTCGCACGCGTCGTCGAGGGCGAGGGCAGCGTGATCGGCGGCATGCTCCAGGTCTCCATCGTGACCACCACGCTCGAAACCGTGGCGCCGCATTTGGAAACCGTCGCCGCCGACAACCGCCTCCGCCGCCTGATCGCCCATCCCCCACGCGCGAGCGTGGAGTGGGCCGTGCGCGCCGAGCGCGAGATGGGCCTCCCCGCTATCTCCGAGATGGTGCGCGACGGCAACGCGATCACAATGGCCAGGGACCAGATGGCCCTGTACGACATGGCCGTTGAGGACTGGCTGGCTTACGAGCGCACGGGCGATCCGGCCAAGCGCGAATCCTACGAGAACCTCCGGACGCGCCTGGACAACAGCCGCGTGTACCAGATGCGCCGAGTCCTACTCGACATGCTCCTGATGCCTCTGCCCCACGTCAGCGACTCCTTCCGCCTCGGCCAGGGCGCGTGCGACGCCGCGCCCGTCATGCTCGCGCTCGAGGACTTCCGCCGCGCCCGCGGCCGGTACCCGGACCAACTCGACGAACTCGTCCCCGCCCTCCTCCCCGCCGTCCCGCCCGACCCGCGCCACGCGGACCGCCCGATGGGCTACCGCCTGATCGATCCGGAGTCGGCCGACCCGCAGCGGGCCTACGCCCTGTTCTCCGCCGCCACGGAGGACCGAGACGAGCACGTCTTCAACCAGCCCCCGCGCCGGCCCCGGGCGGCCGGTCCCGACCCCGACCCCGAGCCTGACCCCGACCCCAACGCCGACCCCGAGCCCACCCCGTGACGCGCCCCGTCGCCCTTCTGCTGCTCGCCCTGCTGGGCGTGCCCGGCTGCGAGTCCGGCTCCGGCTCCGTGCGCCCCGCGCCCGGCGTTGAGATCGTCGAGGGTGTCGACGCCGACGCGGTCGCCGTGCTGACCGAACCGCCCGCCCGGGCGTTCACGGTGGTCGGTCGCGTGCGTGCGTCGGCCGACGCCCGCTTCGAGGCGCGCATCGACGAGGCCCGGGCCGCCGCGGAGCGCGCCCTGCGCCGCCAGGCCGCCTCGGTCGGCGCCGACGCCGTCATCATCGACGAGGCGATGGTCCTTGACCTCGACGGCGGCGCGGTCGTCGATCCCCTCGCCGGGCCCGACGAGGACCGCAACCGCCAGCGCCCGGGCGGGGCCGCCATCGCCACCCGCCCGGTGCACCGCGTGGTGCTCGTCGGCCGGGCCGTGCGCTGGTCGGAATAGAACCGGTCAGAAACCGCAACGCGGCTGAACAGACGCGGGTATGCCTCCCCGCGTGCCCCAGCCCCCCGAAGCATCCCGGCTGTTCCGCGTGCTGCGCCTGCACCCCGGCGAGGCGCTCCCGGTCGCCATGTGCGCCGGCTACTTCTTCCTGGTGCTGCTGGGCTACTCGATGCTGCGCCCCGTCCGCGAGGCCATGGGCGTGGAGCGCTCGATGGACGACCTGCGCATCCTGTTCATCGCCACCTGCGCCGTGTCGCTGGTCGTGGCGGTCGGCTTCGGCGGGTTCGTGGCGCGCCTGGACCGGGCGCGCTTCATCCGCGTCGGGCACCTGGGCGTGGCCGCCTGCCTGGGCGCGTTCGTCGTGGCCCGGGCCACGCTGGACGAGCGCCACCTCCTCGCGCTCGGCTACGCCTTCTACGTCTGGCTGAGCGTGGTCAACCTGTTCCTGACCAGCGTGTTCTGGTCGTTCATGGCCGACGTCTGGCGGTTCGACCAGAGCAAGCGGGTCTTCCCGGTCATCGCGGTGGGGGGCACCCTCGGCGCGGTGGTCGGCTCGTCGCTCGTGTGGTGGACCTTCGAGCACGTCGGCGTGTCGTGGCAGATGACGCTGTCGGGCGCGTGCTTCGTTTTCGCGCTGCCGCTGGTCGGCGCGATCGACCGGCGCGAGCGCGCCGGCGAGCCGCCGGCGCGCGTGGGCGGGTCGTGGGCCTCGGGCCTGGCCCTCGTGCTGCGCTCGCCCTACCTGCTCGGCGCGGCGGCCTACGTCGTGTTCATGACGATCAGCAACACCCTGCTCTACTTCACCCGCGCCCAACTGGTCAGCGACCAGGCCGACGAACTGCACCGCCGCGTGTCCATGTTCGCCCAGATGGACGCGTGGACCCAGGGCACGACGCTCTTCGTCCAACTCTTCATCACCGGGCGCATGATGCGCCGCCTGGGCATCGGCGTGACGCTGGCCGTGCTGCCGGTCGTCACCGTCGCCGGCTTCGCGGCCCTCGCTTGGCTGGACCGCGCGGGCATCGAGCCCTGGCGGATGTTCGGCGCGGTCACCGCCTTCAGCGCCGTCCACACCGCCACGCGCTACGCCGTCGCCCGGCCCACCCGAGAGACCCTCTTCAGCGTCGTCTCCGAGGAGGAGAAGTACAAGGCCAAGCCCGTCATCGACATGTTCTTCTACCGCGGCGGCGACGTGGCCGGCGCGGGCCTGACCACCCTCGCCGCCACCATGTGGGGCATGCTCATGCTGGCCGCGCCCCTCGCGGCGGTCTGGGGCGGCATGTGCGTGTGGCTCGCCCACGCCCAGCGACGCCGCGCCGCGGCCGCCGACACGAACACAGCCAACCCGGGCCGAGCGCCCGCACAAGGAGCAACCCCGTGAAAACCCGCAGACAGTTCATCGCGGCCGCCGGAAGCGCGGCCGTCGGAGCGGCCATCGTCCCCACCGCCCTGGCGAGCCTCGCCCGGCGACAGGACACGGAGCGCAGAAAGATGAAGATCCTCATCCTCGGCGGCACCGGCTTCCTCGGGCCGGCAATCGTCAACCGGGCCGTCGAGAACGGCCACCAACTGACCCTCTTCAACCGCGGCCGCTCCGGCCCCGACATGTTCCCCGACCTCGAGCACATCGAGGGCGACCGCTACACCGACCTGACCGGGCTGGAAAAGGCCGTCGCCGACGGGCGCACCTGGGACGCGGTCATCGACACCTTCACCTACGTGCCCAAGACCGTCACCGACGCGATGGACGTGCTCCTGCCCGCGATGGGCCAGTTCATCGTGATCTCCACGACCTCGGTCTATGCCTCCAGCAACGAGCCCGACATGGACGAGGACGCCCCCCTGGCCACCGTCGCCGACGAGGTGGCCGCGGGCATCGAGCACCACGGCCAGGTCATGGCCCACTACGGCGCGATGAAGGCCCGCGTGGAGAAGGCCGCCGAGGAACGCTTCCCCGGCAGGGTCACCGTCATCCGCCCCGGCCTGATCGTCGGCCCGCGCGACACCTCCGGGCGATACACCTACTGGCCCGCCCGCGCCTCCGAGGGCGGCCGCATGATCGGCCCCGGCACGGGCGACGACTTCGTCCAGATCATCGACGTGCGCGACCTGGGCGACTTCACAGTCCGCTGCGTCGAACGGCGCCACTTCGGGACCTACCACACGGTCACCCCCGGGAGCACGCTGACCATCCGCGACGTGGTCGAGTCCTGCATCCGCGTGGCGAACGCGGGGACCCGCGCCGAGTGGGTCCCCGCCGAGTTCCTGGCCGCCCAGGGCGTGCACGCCTGGCAGGACATGCCCGCCTGGGTGCCCAACGACGCCCCGGGCTACGCCGGCTTCGGACGCATGAGCACCGACCGGGCCGTCAAGGCCGGCCTGACCACCCGCCCCCTCGACGACACCAACCGCGACACCCTGGCCTACTACCGCGACCGCGGCGCCGAGATCGAGGCCGAACGCGGGGCCGAGTTCGCGGCCAACTGGCGCAGGCAGATCCGCGGCGGCCTGCCCACCGAACGCGAACAGGAAGCGCTCAAGGCCTGGGACGCCCACCGGGCCGACACGAAGGACGGCTGACCGACCGCTCAGGCGGCGCGGGCGTCGATCAACTCCGCCACCAGGCGGCTCAGGTCGTCGCCCCGCCCCTCCCGGATCGCCCGGGCCAGCGCGTCCGCGTCCACCGCCAGGCCGGCCCACGCGTCGGGCTTCGGGTCGGGTGTCTGCGTCGTCTGGGCGGGCTCGTCGGGCATGCCCGGCACATCGGCCCGGCCACGCCCGCGCTTGAACCCCGCCCCCGGTTTCAGCGCACCTTGAGGTAATACACCAGCCAGGCGTGCTCGTCCTCCTCGACCGTGACGGGCACGAAGGTCGTGCCGTACCACGGCGAGACCATCGCCCCCCGGCGCGAGCCGAACGACATCCCGGTCGAGAACCCGTGGTGCTGCACCGGCTCGGTCCGGCGCACCTTGCGCGTGCCCTCGTAGTGGGCCGCCCACACGGCGTAGTCCGCCCCGATCGACCGGGCGAACCGCTCCAGCGAACCGTCGGCGGGGTCCACCGACCTGGTCGAGCGGAACACGCTGCGCCCCAGCACCGTCACGTCCTGCGGCTCCTCCGAGATCTGCAGCGCGGTCAGCAGGCGGGCCCGCTCGGCCAGGCGCCGGTCCTCGGGCCACTCGTCCGGGTGCTCGTCCGACGACGCCCGCGCCCGCTCGATCTCGCGCAGGGCCTCGTCCAGACGCGACCAGGGCACCTCGCGCACCACGACCGACGCGGTCTCGGGGTGCGTCCCGGGCTCGACCCCCCGGTAGTGCTCCTCCCAGACCGGCGTCGAGGAGCACCCCGAAAGAGCCGTCAGCCCGACCAGCAGCACGATGGCCCACAGGCTCCGCATGGCGAACACTAGGGCCTTCGGCCCGGCCCGGACGGCCCGGGCGGCCGGGGCCGGCCCGATCCGCCCGGCTCACCCGACGACGATGTTGACCAGTCGCCCCGGCACCACGATGACCTTGCGCACGGTCTTGCCCTCGATCAGTTCCCTGATCCGCGGCTCGGCCATCGCGGCCGCCTCGATGGCCCCCGCGTCCGACCCCGCCGGCACCACGACCTTGCCCCGCAGTTTGCCCAGGATCTGCACCGGGATCTCCACCTCGTCGTCGACCAGCATCGCCGGGTCGTGCCCGGGCCACGGGGCCAGCGCGACTGAGCCGCCGCCCCCCTCCGCCCCGGCGTCGTGCATGCCCAGGCGGTGCCAGAGTTCCTCGCCCACGTGCGGCACGAACGGCGCGATCGCGCGCACGAAGCGTGACATCTGGTCGCGGGTCAGCGCCTCGGCGCCGTTGACGAACTCGAAGACCGCCGCGATCGCGGTGTTGAAGTCCAGGCGCTCGACGTCCGTCGCGACCTTGGCGATCATCCGGTGCAGGCGCTTCTCGACGCCCGGGTCGGGCGCGTCGGCCAGGCGCACGCCCGTGTCCCCCTCGCCGGCGCACAGGCGCCAGATGCGCTGCAGCAGCCGGTGCAGGCCCACGATGTCGCGCGTGTTCCAGGGCTTGGAGGCCTCCAGCGGGCCCATGTACATCTCGTAGAGCCGGAAGGTGTCCGCCCCGAACTCGCGGATCACGTCGTCGGGGTTGATCACGTTCTTGAGGCTCTTGGACATCTTGGCCACGATCTGCGTGACCGGTTTCCCGGTGGCGACCTCCACGTAAGACGGTTTGGCCTCCGAGCCGCGGTTCTCCACCTCGTCGGTGGGCACCAGCGAGCGGTCCTCGCGCTGGAAGGCGTGGCTGGTGATCATGCCCTGGTGGAACATCTTCTGGAACGGCTCGGGCGTGGAGACCTCGCCCAGGTCGAAGAGCACCTTGTGCCAGAACCTGGCGTAGAGCAGGTGCAGCACCGCGTGCTCGTTGCCGCCCACGTACAGGTCGACGCCCCCCGTGCCGCCCGCCCCGGGCCGCATCCAGTACGACTCGGCCTTCTTGGAGATGAACCGCTCGGCGTTCTTCGGGTCGCAGTAGCGCAGGTAGTACCAGCACGACCCGGCCCAGCCGGGCATGGTGTTGGTCTCGCGCCGCACGGGCGCGTCGGCGGGCAACTCCGGCACGCCCGCGGCGCCCGCGGTCGTCGACACCCACTCCGTCGCCTTGGCCAACAGCGGCAGCGGCTCGTCGGACTCGACCGGCTGGTAGTCCGCCAACGGCGGCAAGCGCACCGGCAGCGCCTCCTCCGACACCGCGTGGTGCTGGCCCTTCTCGTCGAACACGATCGGGAACGGCTCGCCCCAGTACCGCTGGCGGCTGAACAGCCAGTCCCGCAACCGGTAGTTCACCCGGCGCGCCCCCGCCTTGTGCCGGCCCAGCCAGTCCAGGATCCGCTCCTTCGCTTCCTTCGGACGCAGCCCGTCGAGGAAGTCCGAGTTGACCGCCGGCCCGTCGCCCGTGTACGCCTCGCCCTCCCAGCCGTCCGGCGGCCGCACGGTGCGCACGATGGGCAGGCCGAAGGCCTTGGCGAAGTCCCAGTCGCGCTGGTCCTGCCCGGGCACCGCCATGATCGCCCCCGTGCCGTAGCCCATCAGCACGTAGTCGCTCGTCCACACCGGGATGCGCGACCGCGTGACCGGGTTGAGCACCCACACCCCGGTGAACACGCCGGTCTTCTCCTTGCGTTCCTGGCGCTCCACGTCCGACCGGTTGCGGGCCTCCTGCACGTAGTCCCGCAGGGCGTCCGCGTCGGTCTCGGGGTGGGGAAACTCCAGCGCCACCTCCACCAAGGGGTGCTCGGGCGCGACGACCATGTAGGTCGCCCCGAAGATCGTGTCCGGGCGCGTGGTGAACACCCGCAGCGCCTCGCCCGAGGGGTTGCCCTTGGCGTCCAGCAGCGGGAAGTCGATCTCCGCGCCTTCCGACCGGCCGATCCACTCGGCCTGCTGCGTCTTGGTCGACGCCGGCCAGTCCAGCCCGGCCAGGTCGTCGAGCAGGCGCTCGGCGTAGGCCGTGATGCGGAACATCCACTGCCTCAGCGGCTTGCGGAACACGGGGTAGCCCCCGCGCTCGCTCCTGCCGTCGATGACCTCCTCGTTGGCCAGGGCCGTGCCCAGTTTCGGGCACCAGTTGACCGTCTGCTGGCTCAGGTACGCCAGGCGGTACGAGTCGACGATGGCCCGGCGCGTCTCGGGGTCCAGGGTTCTCCAGTCGCCGGCGTCGGTCCCGCCGGGCAGGTCGCCCGCGCCGGTGTACTCGGCCGCGTGGGGGTTCAGACGCACCGGGCGCGAGCCCGCGACGAACTCCTCGATCAACTCGTTGATCGGCCGGGCTTTGCCCCGCCCGTCGTCCGCGTCGGGGTCGAACCACGCGTGGTAGATCTTCAGGAAGATCCACTGCGTCCAGCGGTAGTAGTCCGGGTCGATCGTCCCGAACTCGCGCGACCAGTCGTAACTGAACCCGAAGCGCTTGAGTTGGCGCCGGAAGTTGTCGATCGCGTCGCGCGTCGTCACCTCGGGGTGCACCCCGGTCTGGATGGCGTATTGCTCGGCGGGCAGGCCGAAGGCGTCCCAGCCCATCGGGTGCAGTACGTTGCAGCCCGTCATGCGCTTGTAGCGGCTGATGATGTCCGTCGCCGTGTAGCCCTCGGGGTGGCCCACGTGCAGGCCCGCGCCCGACGGGTAGGGGAACATGTCCAGGCAGTAGAACTTCGGGCGCGACGCGTCGAAGCCGGGCTCGCCCGGGTTCGGCTGGCGGTAAACCCCGCGCTCGTCCCACCAGCGCTGCCAGCGGGTCTCGATGGCGTCGGCGAGTGCCGCGTCGTACCGGGTCTGGGCGCCGTCGGTCTGGGTGGTGGTCATCGTTGTGTCCGGGTGGGGAGGTCGGCCGGTCGGGCCGGCGTGGTCGGTCTTGCGGTCATCGGTCGGACCGGCGCCGCCGGTCAAACACCACGGCCCCCGCCAGCGCGGAGCCCGGGACCGGTCGGTGCGAAGGTCGGGGCCGGGGAAGGGCGAGGGGCGGCGAGGGGGGTCAGGCCGGCGTCGAAGGCCGGGCGCCGACCCGTCGAAGCGGCGAGATGGGCCCTCCCGGGGTGCTCATGCCCGCAGTATACGGCCCCGGTGCGTGCGCGAGGGGCCGCCCTACCCTCCGCCATGCCCCGCCCGGCCGTCTTCCTTGACCGCGACGACACCGTCTGCCGCAACGCCGACCTGCCCGACGCCGCCTGGGCCGGGCGCACCCCCGGCGACCTGCTCAACCCGGCCCACGTCCACGCCATGCCCGGCGTCGCCCCGGCCCTCGAACGCCTGCGCAAGGCCGGGTTCGCCATCGTCATCATCACCAACCAGGGCGGCATCGCCCGTTCCAACGGCTCGCTCTCGGACGTCGACGCCTGCCACGACGCCCTGCGCGCCCAACTGCCCCTCTCCCCGCCCGACCGGGCGCCGCACCCCATCGCCCACACCCTCATCGACGCCTGCTACAGCGCGCCCCACCACCCCAGCGGCACCGACACGCGCTTTGCCGACAACCACCCCTGGCGCAAGCCCGGGCCCGGCATGGTGCTGGCCGCCGCCCGCGAACTCGGGCTGGACCTGGCCCGGTCGTGGATGGTCGGCGACAAGCAGCGCGACCTCGACGCGGCGGTCGGCGCCGGCATCGACCCCGCCCGCACCGTCCGCATCGGCGAGGGAGCGCCGGTCCCCGACCTGCCCGCCGCTGCCGAGAGGATCCTCGCCGCCATCGCGCCCCGGCACCCCGTGCACGCCGAGCGCGTCACGCTGCGGTCGACCGACCCCGCCCTGGCCCCCCTGCGCGACCCGCGGACCCGGGCCACGGTGGCCGCCGCCGCCCGCGGCATGGCCGAGCGCTCGGGCGTCCAACTGCTCGACCTGACCCTGACCGACGACTCGGTCACCGCCACCCTGGCCACCCACCGCCTCGCGGCCCTGGCCTTCATGAACGACCTCCGCCGCCACACCAACCACTGGCACACCCGCGCCCACGGCTCGCCGCTCTGGCCGGAGTGAGTGGGGGAGTTTGGGATTTGGGACTTGCCACTTGCCACTGGGGACGAG
>CAZFSO010000040.1:0-19358 GCA_964522095.1 uncultured Phycisphaeraceae bacterium
ACCACCACGAAGCCGACCAGTTCGCGGTTGTCGGGCGGCCCGGTCTCGATCTCGACGAGCACCACCCGCGCGGGGTCGCGCTGGGCGAAAAACCCGCCGGCCCGGTACACGTCGCCGAACTCGTCCGTGAACGAGCGCAGGTCCAGTTCCCAGGTGTCGCCGGGGTTGAAGGCCCCGACCGGGACGGAGTGCTGCTGGTTGATCCACAACCGCCCGGGCCCGAAGGTCCGGGCCGTGGTGTTGGTCATGCGCAGCGTCGTGACCTCCCGGAAGACCTGCACCGGCGCGACCGACCCACGAGGCAGCGTGTTGGGATAGGTCGGCCCCGGGTCGGCCGTCTGCTGCTCGTTGAAGAGCCGGCACCCGCCGGCGGCAAGGGCCATCGGCAGGGCCAGACAGACGGCCGCCAGGGCCACGGCGCGGGTTCGGGGGTGTTCAGGCACGCCCCTATCGTCTACCAGATGGGCTGCCAGAGCAACAACGCGACCCCAGCATCCTTCGCCATCGCCGAAGGGGCCCAGGCCATCGACCCCCGCCGGGTGGCCGAGGACCTCGTTTCCCGGCACGGCCCGGGCGGCATGGACCCGCGCGTCCGGGCCGTCGTGCCCGAGTTCGACGCCCCGTTCTTCCAGGCCGGCCTGGCGGGCTATTCCGACGCCCCGATGCGCATCATCGCCCGGCGCCACGGCTGCCCGATCTGCGTCACCGAGGCCCTGCTCGACCGCACCCTCCTCGCCGGCGGCCGCGGCTTCGCCAAGGCCGACCTGGGCGACATCGAGGGCAACGTCCCCGGCGGCGACGAGGACCACCCCCTGATCGGCCAGATCATGGGCTCCGAACCCGCCGAGATGGCCGCCGCCGCGATCAAGATGGTCGAACAAGGCCGCCGCGGCGACAAGGAATACCGCAAGGCCGCCTACAAGGACCACACCCCGGACTGGTTCCGCGAGAAGTTGAGACTGCCGGGGGGCGAGCAGGTGGCGACGAAGGGACTGGCCACTGGCCACTTGGGACCAGGGGAGGATGCAGAGCCGGAATCCTCTTCCCGAATGGCAAGTGGCCAGTCCCAAGTCCCTTCTTCCCGCACCTTCGCCGCCATCGACGTCAACCTCGCCTGCCCGGTCAAGAAGATCTCGACCAAGGCCCGCGGCGGGCACTGGCTCAGCGAGCCGGACGGCGCGATCGCGCTGCTCGAAGCCGTGCGCGAGGCCCTGCCGCCCGAGATCCCGGTGACGGTCAAACTCCGGCGGAGTTTCGACGACACGCAGGAGATGGTCGACAACCTGCACCGCATCTTCGACGCCGCGTACGACATGGGCTGCGCCTGGGTGACGGTCCACGGGCGCACGGTCGAGCAGAAGTACGTCGGCCCCTCCCGCTGGGACCCCCTGCGCGAACTCGTCCAGCGCCGCCCGGACAAGCCCGTCTTCGGCTCCGGCGACGTCTGGGACGCCGGCCAGATCTTCCGCATGATCGCCTACACCGGCGTCGCCGGCGCGTCGGTGGCGCGGGGCTGCATCGGCAACCCGTGGATCTTCCGCCAGGCCCGCGACCTGCTGGAAGGACGCGAACCCCGCGGCCCGACCATCGCCGAGCAGCGGGCCGTGCTCGAACAGCACTTCGACCTGGCCCTGGCCGCCAACCACGGCGTGCGCCACCCCGAACTGCACACCGGCAAGACCATGCGCAAGTTCGGCATCCGCTTCGCGGAGCACCACCCCCAGCGCGAGGAGGTCCGCCAGGCGTTCATCAAGGTGGCGTCGCTGGAGGACTGGCGGGGCGTGCTGGAGAGGTGGTATTCTTGAGTTCTAAGGGAGAGGGCTAGCTATGGTTGCTATGCGCGTTTTACTCGTAAGTTTGACCATTGGCGTGCATTCGGATTGGTGGCGGTGGCGTTTGTGGCCGATCCAGAGCAGGCCGTCGCAGTCGGAGCAGGTGTTGCTCTTCTCATGGCCGTGATATTGCAGGTCGGACGGGGCGTGGTGAGGGGTATCATCGAAGAGAGCCAGAAGGTTCGATCAAAGAGATAGGAAGCGGGGGGGTGAAATGTCGTGGTGCCGTGCTCTTCGGCTTTGTGAAGAGCACGCTCTTCACTCCGTGATGCCGTACTATACATACTCCGACCAAAAAAGCCTAGTATAAGAGTCAAAGCTGAGAGCTCGAATGTTGGTCCTGACCAGCATTTGCGGCTGCCCGGCCGTCCAGGGGGCTCAATCAGGGGATAGCGCCGAGGTGTCCGTCACCGGCTCGACCATCGGCGCCCTTCCCATCATCGCCACCACCACCCCCGCGAAGATCAGGACGAACGCCACGCCCTCGTTCCAGCGGGGGCGTTCCTTCAGGACCACCACCGCGAACACGATGAACACCGTCATCGTGATGGCTTCCTGCAGCACCTTCAACTGGGCCGCCGTGAACGGCCCGCCGTGGGCGAAGTGGCCGATGCGGTTGGCGGGGACCTGGAGGAGGTACTCGGGGAAGGCGATCAGCCACGAGATGCCGATGGCCACGGGGATGGTCCAGCCGCCCTTCTTGAGGTGGCCGTACCAGGCCCAGGTCATGAAGCAGTTGGAGGCGATGAGCAGGACGACGGTGAGCAGGGCCTTGGGCATGGGGATGAGGATACAGATGGCGGGGCATGAGGAGCGGACGGGGGCGGCGGGACGGGGTCAGGCTCGGTGCGCCGATGGCGGTACGCTGGCGGCATGAGATTCCGATCCCTCGCGTGGATGCTGATCGTCCTTGTCCCCGGCTCGGGCGCGGGGTGCTTCTCGTACCACCGCGCCCCGGAGGCGCGTGGCGACGCCGGGCGCGGCGCCGAGCCGGCGTCGTGCCTGGATGACGACGCCTGGCCACGGTTCGGGACCGACGGGCTGGCCGAGTTGATGGAGTCGCCCGACGTCATCGTCCGGGCCCGGGTCGACGAGGCGTCCATGCCGGACGGCTGGAGCGGGGATGAGCGGAGCGTGCGCATCGTGCGTGCGATCCATTCCGACCGCATCGTGGACCGCGAACTGACCGGGGACGGCCTGTACCGCGCGTGGGAGCGGGTGCACCCCAAGGCGGTCGCGTCGCGCGTGGACCGATGGTTCGACCAGAACGCGTCGTTCCTGACGGGCCGGTCCTGGGAATGGGAGCGGCGCATCGCGGCGGCGCGGGCGGAGGTGGATCCGGAATGGCGGCCCCTCTCGCAGGGCGTGTACGGCCTCCCGTCCACCGGCGAGGCGGAACGCTGGGGCCTCGACGCCGGGCTCAAGATGGCGGTCCCGCTTGAAGCACGCCCCGACGCGCCCGGGCTGGTCGTGCACGTCACCTCCCTGATGGAGAACAAGCACGAGCACCGCCTGACCAACCGGCTGCGCGACTTCGGCTTCGCCGCGGCCTACCTCGAATCCGACCCGGCCATTGACGGGCCGGACGAGTTCGAGCGGCGGGTGCGCGCCATCGAGCGGTCCGCCCGGCGGCGCGAACTCATGGCGGAGTACGGCCGGCGGGCGCACGCGAGCGGCCGCGGCCCCGTGCCGGAGCACGAGGCGTACGCGTGGGCGTCGCGGCGCGCGGTCGAAGAGTTGCCGGACCTGCCCAGCGGGCTTGGGGTCGGCGCGGGCACGGATGCCGATGCTCTCGGGCGTTTCGTCGCGCAAGCCGCGGACGAGAAGATCGCCGAGCACGCCTACGCGGCCGCCGCGCTCGTCCGCGCCTCGGAACGCGACCACCCCCATCTCGCGGGCCGCCCGGTGGTCGTGGTCGGCTACAGCGCCGGGAGTTTCGCGGCCCCGGCCGCCGCGGCCAGGATCCGCGCCGAGCACCCGGAGCGTCCGGTGCTGCTGGTGCTTGTCGGTGGCGGCGGCGACCTGATGACCGTCGTGCGCGGCAGCAGTCTGGGCGACCGGGTGCTCCCGCTGGCGCCCCACGGCGCCCCGCCGCCGACGGAGGAGCAGATGAGCCGCCTCCATGCGGCCTATCTCGAACACGCCCGCCTGGACCCCGTCCGCGTGGCCCGCGCCATCCGCGGCGTGCCCACGCTGCACCTCTACGCCACCGCCGACACCGCCGTGCCGACCGCCGCCGCCGAGGCCTTCAACGCCGCCCACGGCTCGGTGGACCGGCTCGTCCACCGCGGGGGGCACGACACGCTGTTCTACTTCATGCCCCAGCACGCCGGCCGCGTGCGGTCGTGGCTGCGGGCGCACGGCGTGATCGGGCCCGGCGGGCCGGGGTCTGGCGCCGTTCCGGATATGCTGGCGCCATGATCGTCAGACCGCTCTCCATCGCCGCGTCGCTCCTGTGCGTGCCCGTGCTGGCCGGTTGCTTCTCGTATCACCGGGCGGACGGCGGTGCGCGGCCTGCCGAGGCGCTGTGCGCGGACGCGTGGGTGCGCCCGGACGCGGAGCCGCTGCGGGGGCTGGCCGAGACGCCGCGCGTGGTCCCGCGTTACGCGGTGGACCGTGACGCCCTGGCGGCATCGATCCCCGGGGCGACGCCGGAGCGGGTCGCCATGGCCGCGGACGCGGCGGTGCGGCACTGGGCGGTGGAGGTCCTGGACTGCCGCCTGACCGACGGCGGGCTGATCCGACTCTGGCACGACCCGCGAAACCCGCCGGGCCACACCAGCACGCCGGTGATCTTTGATTTCGACGGTCGCGTCGAGGAGTTCGTCCGGCGCGGGTCGTTCCTGACACCGGACCAGCACGCCTGGCTGCTGGCGACGGAGGCCTCCCGCGCTCGCCACGGGCTGTCGGACGGGCCGCGTTTCAGGGGCACTCCCACGCCCGGCGTGACGGGTACGGACGACGCCGAGCGGTGGCGTCTGCGCGACGGCTACGCGCTGGGGTTCTCGTTCCCCGAGACCGAGCCCGCGGGTCTGGTGGTGCACCTGACCTCGCTGTTCGAGAACAAGTACGAGCACGCGGTGGTGCGGCGGCTGCGACGGTGGGGGTGGGCGGTCGGCCACCTGGAGACCCGCCTCGGCGTGCGCGGCCCCCTGGCGGAGGCGGCGATGGACCGGCGGCACGAGCGGGAGGCTGCGCTGGAGGCGCGCATGCCGCTGCTCGGCGGTGGCCGCACCCCGCCCGACGACGACCTCGACGCGTACATCCGCGAGACCGACGTCTACGCGGTGCGGCGTCGCGAACTCGGCGAATCGCTCAAGAAGCAACTGCCCGACCTCGGCACGGGCTTCGAGATCGGGCCGGGCTCGGACGTGGGGGCGGTCGCCGACGCGATCGCGCGGGCGGCCGACCTGCGCCTGTCCGAGCACGCCGACGCGGCGGCGGCGCTCGTCGAGTCGCTCGACGCGATGCGCCCGGACCTGGCGGGGCGCCCGATCGTCGTGGCGGGGTTCAGCGCGGGGGCGCTGGCGGCGCCCGCCGTGGCGGCACGCCTGCGCGAGGCGCACCCGGGCCGCCCGGTGTTCCTCGTGCTGGCCGGCGGCGGGGGGAGCCTGCTCGACATCGCGCGGGGGAGCGTGCTGACCAACGGCGGGATCCGCCTGCACGCGCCCGGACGGCCCGAACCGACCGCCGAGCAGATCGACACGCTGACCCGGCGGTACGAGGAACAGAGCCGCCTCGATCCGCTCCGCGTCGCGGCGGCGCTGCGCGGGGTCCCGGTGCTGCACGCCTACGCCGATGGGGACACGGTGGTGCCGACGGCCGCCGCCGAGCGGTTCAACGCCGCGCACGGCTCGGTCGACCGGCTCGTGCACCGCGGGAACCACGACACGCTGCTGTTCTTCCTGAACTCGCAGGCGAGCCGCGTGCGGTCGTGGCTGCGGGCGCACGGAGCGGAGTGACGGGCTCGGGAAGCCGGCGATTTAATCCCGGTGCCGTGCTCTTCGGCCTTGCGAAGAGCACGCGCTCGGCGCGGCGGTTTCCGGGTTCAGGAGCGGGGGGCAACCTGCCCCCCTTCAGCCCGGAGGGCTGAGGCGCTGGGGGTCAGGAGGCCGGCTGGAAGCCGGCGGCACCAAAGACCTTCGGGCTTGCGCCCGAACGGAGGGCTGGTCGCCCTCCGCTCCAGGTTTGCGAACAAATAGCCCGGAGCGCGAGCGACGGGATGGGTGCGCGCCTTTGGGGTCAGGAGGCCGGCTGGAAGCCGGCCCTACCGAGAACTTCAGGGCTCGCGGTCGGGGTGGGCGAAGAGGAAGTTGTGGCCGTGGTCGTGCTTGGCGCGGTCGGGTCGCTGGTGGACGTCGTAGCGGAAGTCGGCGATGGGGACGAGATCGTTGCGGAAGACGGCCCAGCCTCGGTAGCCGTGCGGCTCGAACATGGACCAGAGTTCGCCGACGGGGTCGGCGGTGTCGGGCAGGAAGCCCTTGTCGCACTCGACGAGGACGCCGGGGCGGTCGCGGGCGATCAGGGCGGACCCGCCGCGGAAGATGGCGTGCTCGTGGCCCTCGGCGTCGCACTTGATGAAGTCGACGCGGTCGAGGGACGCGGCCTCGGCCAGGGCGTCGAGGGTGGTGGTGGGCACGGTGACGGTGTGGCCCTGGGGGCCGGGATCGATGCCGCGGAGGGACGCGCCGTGCGAGGTGCCGGCCTGAGGCACGACGAGCGTGGCGTCGCCGACCGAGTCGCTGAGGGCGCCGCGGAACAGGCGGACCTGGGGGCGGTTCCTGAAGTTGCGTTCGAATCGGTCGGCCAGGGCGGTCTGCGGCTCGACGGCCACAAGGCGTCCCTTCGGCCCCACGGCCCGGGCCAGCCACCAGGAGTACGCGCCCTTGTGGGCGCCGACGTCGATCGCCGTCCCGCCCCTGGGAACCCGCCGGAGCATCTCGCGCATCTCGCGCGGGTCGTGCGAGATGCGGTAGCGCAGGGCGCGCTGGAGCAGGCGGAGTCGTTCCATGGGCGGTGATCGTACCAGCGGGGGCGGGTGGGGGGGCGGGCGGGGGAGCGGGGATGTTCGCGGCGGGCCTTCCGCGGGCGGGGCCGGTGTGGTAGGCTGTGCGCGGAGGTGGCGCGATGCCCGAGTGGGTGATTCTGGCGGCGGTCGGGGCGATGGCGCTGGGCGTGGTGGGGTTCTTTGCGCTGGTGTTCGCCGAGATGCGCGCCAAGCGGAAGACGGGCCGCTCGACCGCCAGCCGCGGCTCGGGCGGGCGGGGCAAGACGCGCCGTCGCCAGAGCCGCTGATCTAGGCGCGGCGTTCGGCGCTGCCGGTGTGGGAGCCCGCGTCGGGGTCGGCGTCGGGGCCCGGGCCCGGGACGGCGGCCGCGGGGCGGGCGGGTTCCCCTGTGCGGGGCTCGGTGCGCGAGGGCTCGCCGGCGGTGCTGGCGTAGCGGACGCGCCCGTGGTAGATGCTCGCGACGCTCTTGGAGATCGAGTCGCAGATCGTGGAGAGTTCGCGGAGGGTCAGGTCGCACTCGTCGAACTGGCCGTCGGCGAGGCGTCGGTTGGCCAGTTCGCGCACGAGGGCGTCGATGCGGGCGGGGGTGGGCTCGGCGAGGGTTCGGGTGGCGCTCTCGACGGCGTCGGAGAGCATGGTGATGGCGACCTCCTTGGTGCGCGGGCGCGGTCCGGGGTAGCGGTAGTCGACCTCGGCGGGCAGGCGGTCGTCGTCGGCCTCGATGGCGGCGCGGGTCTTCTCGGGGTCCAGGGCGCCGTGGGTGAGGGCCTGCTCTGGCTGGGCGTCGGGGCGGGATTCCGCGCGGGGTTCCGGGGCGTGCTCGGCCCGGGTTTCCGGCCTGGGCGGGGCCTTGGGCTGGGTGCGCGGGGCGGCCTTGTCGAGGTTCTTCTCGGCGGCCTTCTCGACGGCGCGGCGGTAGAAGTACTCGACGAGCGTGGTGCCGTGGTGCGCCTCGATGAAGTGGCGCAGGTTGCGGGGCAGGTTGTGCTTGCGGGCGATCTCCATGCCGTCCTTGACGTGGCCGACGATGACGAGCAGCGACATGGCCGGGTTGAGTTTGTCGTGCTTGTTGGGCCCGCCGGACTGGTTCTCGACGAAGTACTGCGGCTTGTTCATCTTGCCGATGTCGTGGTACAGGCAGCCGACGTAGGTCAGCAGCGAGTCGGCGCCGATCGCCTCGGCGGCGGACTCGGCGATGGACGCGACGTTGAGCGAGTGGTTGTAGGTGCCCGGGGCGCGCTGCTGGAGTTCGCGCAGCAGGGGCTGCTTGGAGTCGCGCAGTTCGATGAGCGTCATGCCGGTGGTGATGTCGAAGACGCGCTCGATGAAGGGCAGGATGAACAGGGCGATTCCGCCCACGAGCAGGCCCGAGATGAACGACTGGGCGCCGGCCGAGAGGACCGCCGCGGTGCGCACGCGGGGCGAGGGCCCGACCGTGGGCAGTTCGATGACCTGGTCGAGCATCGCCGCGCCGCACAGGGCCAGGGCCACGGCGAAACTCATGCGTACCAGGGTGCGGCGCTCGCGGATCTCGCGGAGTTGGCTGATGGCGGCGGCGATGCCGATGACCATCAGCGCGAGCATCCCCACGTGCTGGCCCAGCGCGATGGCGACGAAGATCGCCAGGAGGCTGCTGATCGCCAGCGAGGTGCGCTGGTCGTACGCCACGCAGAGCAGGACCGCGACCAGCACCACCGGCGTCAGGGCCGCGACCCACACCAGGCGCGGGTCCGAGACCCCCAGCAGGCAGGCGGCGGCGACGGCTGCGATCAGGCACAGCGTCAGCCACGCGATGCGCGCCGGCCGGTTGGCGATCTTGGGGCAGAACGCGGTGACGTAGCCGGCGAGGAGCACGGTCAGGACGGCGACCATGCCGAAGACGCCCGCGCGCCGCACGATCATGGCCCGCAGGCCGCCGCGCTCGCGGAAGGCCCGGCGTTCGTGCAGGTAGAGGTCGAACTGGTCGCTGGTCAGCACGTCGCCGCGCGAGAAGATCTTCTGCCCGGCGGCGACGTCGCGGCGTTCGGGGGGGATCAGTTCGGCCTGGCGCTGCTGGGCGGCGTTGGTGGCGGTGGCGTCGAAGGAGTAGGTCGGCCTGGGGGCGTGGGTCAGGCGGTTGCGCACCAGGGCGTCGGCCGGGGCCTCGAAGCCCGCCAGGCGGACGATCCTGTCGACCTCGCGGCGGAGCATGTCGGCGTTGTCGATGTTGACGGCGTCGTCGCGCCCGACGAAGCGGCGCGGGCCGCCCTCCTCGGCCGGGCCCTCGCGCAGTTCGAGTTGGGCGCTCAGGCCCTCCTGCGTGACGCGCTGCCAGTTCTGGCCCGTCAGCATGGGGTTCGAGCGCAGCAGTTCGTCCAGGGCGGCGGTGCGGTCGGCCCACTCGGCGGCGCGGTCCGGGTCGGCGGCGATGGCGCGGACGGCGGCCAGGCGGTCCTCGGACAGGCCGAACTTCACGCGGATGTCGTGGTCGACGCGGCCCAGCGACTCGACGCCGGCCAGCGTGCGGGGCAGGTTGGCGATTGAGGAGCGCAGTTCCTCGAGGACCGGCAGGTCGGCGGCGTAGATGCGCGGGGTGTTCTGGCGGGCCGCCTCGCGGAGCATCTCGGTCCGCTGGGCGTCCTCGGTGGCGAACTCGACCCGGGCCAGGCGGGTCTCGCGCATGATCTGGCCGACGGCCACGCGGGGCTGCTCGACGCTCCAGGCGGCCAGCGACCCGACGACCGCGATGAACACGACTCCGGCCAGCAGGCCCCAGCCCAGCGCCTCGTGGTCGGCCAGGCCGACCAGGCGGTCGCGCCAACGCCGCCCGGGGGTGTCGATGTTGACCCGCGAGCGGCGCTGCCCGGACTTGGTGCTTTCCTTGGCCATCGGACCTTTCAGGGTACCCGGTCGGGGCCCTCGCCGGGCGGTCCCCCGGCGATGACGCCGGGGTCCTCGCGCAGGGCTTCCTCGACGGCCTGGCGGTACGCCTTGTGGTCGTCGCTCGCCCCGTACGCATCGACGATCCGCTGGACGAGCTTGTGCCGGACCACGTCCTGGCCCGTCAGGGCGACCATGCCGATGCCCGGGACGCGGCGCAGACGACGCACGGCGTCGATCAGGCCGGACTCGGCCGGGTCGGGCAGGTCGATCTGGGTGGTGTCCCCCGTGACGATCATCTTCGACCCGTGGCCCATCCGGGTCAGGAACATCTTCATCTGGCCCTTGGTGGTGTTCTGGGCCTCGTCGAGGATGATGACGGCTCCGTTGAGCGTGCGCCCGCGCATGAAGGCGAGCGGGACCACCTCGACGACGTCGGACTCGATGAAACGCCGCAGGTCGCGGTACTCCATCATGTCGTGCAGGGCATCAAGGAGGGGGCGGAGGTAGGGGTTGACCTTCTCCTCCAGGCCGCCGGGGAGGAACCCGAGTTTCTCGCCCGCTTCGACCGCCGGGCGGCAGAGGATGACGCGGGAGACGTCGCCCTCGCGGAGCATGTGGACGGCTGCCGCGACCGCCAGGTAGGTCTTGCCGGTGCCGGCCGGGCCGAAGCCGAAGGTCAGGTCGTTGGCGCGGATGGCGTCGAGGTACAGGCGCTGGTTCTCGGTCTTGGGCTCGACGGGCTGCCCGGCGGCGTAGACGCGCAGGCGACCGTCCCACCCGGCGCGCCGGGCGCCGTCGCGCCGGGCGCGTCCGGATTCGCCGGCGATCAGGTCGAGGACCTCCTCGCGCGAGACGCCCTTGCCGGCGCGGGCGCGCCGGGCGAGTTCCTCGAGCACGCGCCGGGCGACGCCCAGGGCGGGCTCCTCGCCGCGGAGGGTGATCGCGCCGTCGCGGTTGGTCACCGAGACGCCGAGCGCCTCGCGGATGAGTTTGAGGTTGCGTTCGCCCGAGCCGGTGACCCCGATCGAGTCGTGGCCGGGGGGCATGGGGATGCTGATTTCCAAGCGGGCTCCACCTTGTGCTACGCTGTCCGGCACGCGCCGGGACGCGGGACGCGCCCGCGCGGGCCGGCCGGGTCCAAGGGGGAGTATATGAGGCCCACCCGTTCCGCAGGGCGTCGACGCACAACCCCATGTGGGGGGATGGCTTGCGCGGCCTTCGCGCTGGCTCTCGCGGGCTGCGCCCCCGGGCATCCGCGTCCACGGCCGCTGCTGGACGGGCCCGCGCAGCGGGCGGACGCCGCCGATCCTTCCCAAGGGCGCTGGACGGGGTGGGGGCGCATCGACGACGCGGTGCGTGCGGGGGCGATCGAGCACATGGTGGTGGCCTGGCCGGCCGAGACGGTGTCGGGGTTCCGGATCTACCGGCTGCACGGGCCGCAGGGCCAGCCGGGCGAGTTGATGGTCGAGCGGTCGGACGCGGGGCTGTCGCTGACGATCCGCCTGGGGCGCTTCGGGATGCCGGAGTTGGAGGGGGCCGTGCTGGACGAAGTCACCGAGCGTCTGAAGGCGGCGGGGCGGTAGGGCCCCCGGGGTCGCCGACGCAGTTGGGCAGTTCGACGATCATGGTGGCGCCCTGCTCGTAGACGCTGTCGACGCGGACGGAGCCACCGAGTCGCCGGGCGGCGTGCTTGACGATCGCCAGGCCCAGCCCGGTGCCGCGCTGGGCCGAGCCGCCCGCGCGGGCCCGGTCGACCTGGTAGAAGCGCTCGAAGATGCGCTGCTGCTGGCCGAGCGGGATGCCCGGGCCCCGGTCGCGCACCGCCAGGCACAGCCCGTCCGGCCGGTCCGCGCCCGGGGGCGGCGGGTTGACGGGGTCGGCCGGGACGGACGCGGGGCGGGCGGTGACGGTGACGGCGGTGTCGGGGCGGGTGAACTTCAGCGCGTTCTCGATGAGGTTGCGCAGGATCAGTTCGAGCAGCACGGGGTCGGTGCGGACGGTTCGGGCCGCCGGGTCCAGGTCCGCCTCGATGCGCAGGCTCTTGCGCCGGCAGATCGGCTCGAACTGCTCGCGCTGCTGGTCGATGACGGCGTGCAGGTCGACCTCGGCGAGCGCGGGCGGCGTGTCGCCCGATTCCAGCCGGGAGAGGTCGAGCAGGTCGTTGACCAGCGCCTCGAGACGGGCGGCGTTGGCGCCGATCATGCCCGTCAGGCGCTCGAGCATCGCCGGGTCGGACCGCGCGGGGCCCTGCAGGGTTTCCGCGGCGGCCCGGATCGACGCGATGGGCGTGCGGAGTTCGTGCGAGGCGTTGGCCGCGAAGTCCGCCTTGAGGTCCGCGGCCTTGATCAGTTCGGTCACGTCCCGCAGCGTGACGACGCACCCCGCGTCGGGCTCGAGCGGGTCGGCCGAGACGACGAGCGTGCGCAGTTCGCCCTCGATGGGCAGGCTGACGCGGGCGCGTCCGGGCTCGCCGGCGCGGGCGTGGCGTTCGAGTTCGTGCAGTTCCGGCTGGGTGAGCAACTCGTCGAAGCGGACGCCGGCGAGGGGGCGCCCGGCGCCGATCGTGCGCGAGGCCGAGCGGGAGGCGGCGGTGATCACGCCCCGGGCGTCGGTCGCGAGGATGGGCGTGCCCGCCGCGTCGAGGATGCGCCGGATGCGCTCGTGGCGCTCGCGCTCGCGGGCGGCATCGCCCAGGCGATCGGCGGCTTGGGCCAGGTCGGCCCCCGCCCGGCCGAGCGCCCGACGCACGCCCCAGCCCAGCCACGCCAGCGCGGCCAGGAGCGCCACGAGCATCCACGGAACGAACGCGACGCCCACCCCGGCCAGCAGCGCGGCCGCCCAGGCCCAGGCCAAGGCCCGGCCCGGGTTCGCAGCGATCGGTGCGGGCTGTTCGGGCAGGCTGGGCACGCGGGATTGTTCGGTCGCGGCTGGTCCCGGGCGGGACGCGAGCGTCAGGGAGCGGTGTCGGCCGGTTCGGGCTCGGTGCTGGCGCGGTAGCCCACGCCCCGGACGGTCTTGATGAGGTCGGCGTGGTCGCCGAGTTTGCGCCGGATGGAGGTCACGTGCACGTCGATCGTGCGCTCCGTGACCGTCACGCCCGGGCCGATGGCCCGCGAGATCAGCGCGGGGCGGCTGAGCACCTTGCCGGGCGAACTGACCATGGCCGCCAGCAGGCGGAACTCGGTGATCGTCAGTTTCATCGGCTCGCCCTCGACCGTGGCGGCGTGCTCGTCCAGGTCGATGGCGATCGGCCCGAGGGTCAGCA
The DNA here is from genome assembly GCA_964522095.1 of uncultured Phycisphaeraceae bacterium. Taxonomy (GTDB): domain Bacteria; phylum Planctomycetota; class Phycisphaerae; order Phycisphaerales; family UBA1924; genus UBA6054. The sequence continues at coordinate 12,968 of CAZFSO010000040.1, forward strand.
CGCGCGCGGCCGACCCGCCGGCCCCGGACCGCCGGGCCAGCGCGTGCACGCGCGCCAGGAGCACCTGCATCGAGAACGGCTTGGTCAGGTAGTCGTCCGCCCCCGCCTGGAGGCCCTCGAGTTCGTGCCGTTCCTCCGCCCGGGCGGTGAGCATGAGGATGGGCAGGGCGGCGGTGCCGGTCTGGCTGCGCAGGCGCCGGGCGACCTCCACGCCCGAGAGGCCCGGCATCATCACGTCGAGGACGACCACGTCGGGCGTCCTGTCGCGGACGGCTTCGAGGGCGCGCACGCCGTCGGGGGCCGTCACGACCTGGTGCCCGGCCTGCCGGAGGTTGTAGGAAACCAGTTCGAGCAGGTCGGGCTCGTCGTCGACGACGAGAACGGTGCCGGGTGGTGGGGGTGGAGGGGTGGGTGGTGAGGGTGGGGTGGTGGAGATGGCGTCGTCCGTTGAGGTGGCCGATCAGCGTAGGGACGGGCGGGCGGCCTATGCCCTGTGCGTGGCGTGATTTAAGCGAATCTGAACGGACGGCGCCGGCTCGGCGCGAGGGCGCCGGGCCGGGGACGCGTCGGGGCGTTTTGTGTTGCCCGGCCCGAGTGCCCGCCGACTGGACTGTGACCAAATCCCCCGCCGGGCCGGCCACCCGCTCGATCCGGGGCGATGAGAGGGGAACGATCCGCCATGCCCAGCCCGTCCATCGTCGGTCCGTCCGTTCTGCTTGCGCTGTCGCTGTCCCCCGTGGCGTGGGGGGGTGAGAGCCGCGAGTTGGCCGCCCGCCTGCGCGCCGAGACGGCCTCGTACGACACCTACGAGGCGGTGAGCCGCCGGTACGCGCCGGTGCCGCTGACGGCGTCGATCCTGCTGCAGACGCGGTACACGGTCAACTTCCGCCAGAACCCCTCGCCCTTCGACGACAGCCGCCTGGACACCATCGGCTTCTCGATCCCGCGTGCGCAGGTGCGTCTGGACGCGAACATCGCCAACGAGCAGTTGCTGGCCCACGTCATGTTCGACTTCGGCGACGCCGAGGGCCACCGCGGGCGGGGGACGGGCGTCGACGCGGTGCCGCCGGGCGGTGGCTCGCCGCAACTGCGCGAGGCCTGGGTGCAGTACAACTTCGCCGGCGAGCAGACGGGCTACTACTTCAAGGTCGGCCAGTTCCAGACGCTCCTGGTGCACGAGGACGCGGTCGCGCCGGAGCACCAGTTGGCGGTCGAGCGGTCGGTGGTCAACGGGTTCTTCGGCACGGGCGTCACGCAGGGCGCGGCGCTGGGGTTCGTCGGGCCCAACTACGCCTGGGAGGTCTCGGTCAACGACGGCGTGCGCTTCTCCGGGCACCGCGAGCCGATCGAATCGGGTTTCGATTCCGAACTCGAGTCCGACATCGCCGTCTCGGCGCGGTTCGACTGGAAACTCGCCGGCGACTGGGGCCGCTTCGCCGACTTCACCTCGTGGCGGGGCGACGAGCCCGCCGCCCGGGTCGGCGCCGGCCTGCACTGGGAACGCCAGGGCGACACCAACCCCGGCACCTCCGACCCCGACTACCTCACCGGCGGCACCAAGGACATGAGCAACCTGCTCTGGACCGTCGACGCCTCCTACGAGACCGACGGCTGGCACGCCTTCGTCGGCTACGTCGGGGCCCGCCTCGAATGGGAGTTCCCCGCCATCACCCTGCTGTTCGTCCACCACGGCCTCGTGGCCCAGGCCGGCGTGTTCCTCTCCGACGACGTCGAGGTCTACGCCCGCTACGACGGCATCCTGCTCGACCCCACGCTGGTCAACGGCTTCGGCGGCGACCAGAAGTACCACCAGTTCCTCACGGTGGGCGCCAACTGGTACCTCACGCCCATGTCGCACGCCGCCAAGTTCCAGGTGGACTTCACCGGCGCCCTCGACCCCAGCGGGGTGCTCAACGCGGGGGTGGGCGACACGGTGTTCTTCCCGGACCCCACGGTCACCGGCCTGCTGGGCGGGACGAACCACGAGTGGATGCTCCGGGCCCAGTTGCAACTTTTGTTCTAATTCTTTGTCAGAACGCGGCTTATACTCGGTCATTCCGGATCGACCCCGATCCCGGATGACTTGGCCGGCCGACCCCACCCCGGGCCGGCCGGCTCTGTCTGGTCGGGCGATGCTGGAACGGGGGGGGGGGCGGGGGCTGTCGGCGGTGGGGGGGCGGCATCGGGCGTGCCGGCGCGCGGCCGGGCCGGCCGCTACCATGGGCCCGCGAATCCTCCGCAGCGCCGGGGCCGCAGGCTCCGGTGCTGGCCATCGACTCTGACCGCGGGTGCCCGACCATGAATCCGACCGCCGCTGTGTGTGCCGCCGTTCTTGCCGCCTGTGCCGGGAGCGTCCTGGGCCAGACCGGGCTGGACCTGGACCGGGCCTACGCCTCGCAGATGCGGGCCGACGCCGAGACGCGGGCGAGTTTCCTGGGCCTGAACGCCCAGCCGAACATCAACGCGTCGGTGGTGCTCCAGGCCAGGTACATGGCCAGCCTGCGGGACGAGCGCTCGGGCGACGACCTCGGCGACGACGACACCACGCTGGGCTTCGACATCCCCCGGGCGCAGTTGCGCCTCTCCGGGCGGGTGTCCGACCGGATCACCGGGCACGTGCGGTTCGACTTCGGCGGCGCGGAGGCGGGCGACGCGGGGACGGCGGAACTGCTCGAGGCGTTCGCCGAGTGGGAGATCGGCGACCAGTGGACCCTGCGCATCGGCCAGTGGGACAGCCCGCTGCTCAACGAGGACCGGGTGGACGAAGAGTTGGGCCTGGCGGTCGAGCGGTCGGTGGTCAACGCCTTCTTCAGCCCGGGCTACACCCAGGGCGTGGGGGCCGAGCACACCGGGGACAACTGGCGGTTCTTCGTCGCCGTGTCCGACGGGGCCGCGCTGCCGGGGGGGGACGACACGGCCAACTCCGCGTTCGACTCGCCGGGCGAGGCCGACTGGGCGGTGACGGTCCGGGCCGACCTGCTGGTCTCGGGCACCTGGGACCAGTTCGACGCGTTCACGAGTTGGCGCGGCTCGAACACCGGCCTGCGCCTCGGCGTCGCCGGGCACTTCCAGCAGCACGGGCGCACCAACCCGTCGGCGTTCACCTGGGACGTGCTGGGCGGCGTGGGCGTTGAGGACGTGGACATGGCCGTCTGGACGGTCGACGCCTCCTACCACGCCGACGGGTGGAACCTCTTCGCCGCCTACCTGGGCAACCACGTCGACGCCAGCCCGACGGCCGGCAGCCTGCCCTCCTTCACCAACCACGGCGTGGTGGTGCAGGGCGGCGTGTTCGCCAGCGACCAGGTCGAACTGTTCGGGCGCTACGACGCGCTGTACCTCGACTCGGACATTGAGGACGCCGCGGGCGCGGGCGACCGCGACCTGCACTTCCTCACCGCCGGGCTGAACTACTACCTGGTCCCCGAGTCGCACGCGGCCCGGTTCACGGCCGACGCGGTGTACTCGTTCTCCGACACCGGGGCCCTCGACGCCCTGGGCTCGGGCGGGGCTTGGGACGCCGCCTCGACCGGTCTTCTGGGGGTTTCGGACGGCGAACTGCTGCTCCGGGCGCAGTTGACGCTTGTTTTCTGAGCCGAACCCCCCATAAAAATCTGGGAATCGGGCGTGGAATTCGCTTGGAATGTTGACGAGGGCCGGGCCGGCCGTACGATAGTAAGTACCAACACACAGGTTCCGGGACGAGTTGGTCCCGGGCGGGAGGGGTGTCCCGCGGCAGACTGGCTTGTGTGGGACTTGTCCTAGGAATGGACTGCCGGGTCGTCCCGGGGTCCACGAGTCATCCGGAGATTTAAGATGAACAAGCTTGCTCAGTTTTCTGCGATCACCATCGCGGCGTCCGCCGGTCTCGCCACCGCCGGCTCGCTGGACCTGGACCGTTCGTACGCCACCGAACTTCGTTCGGACGCCGGCGCCTACTCGGTCCTGAACGCGCAGCCGACCAACCTCGAGATCACCGCCGGCGCCCGCTTCGGCTACCGCGCCAGCTTCCGTGACAACAGCGGCCTGGCCAGCGACGACGACGAGACCACCGTGGGCTTCGGCTTCGAGGACGTCGAGGTCCGCCTGACCGGCCAGGTCACCGACTCGGTCCGCGCCACCATCAGCTTCGACTTCGGCAACGACGACAACTTCCAGTTCGGCGTTCCCGGCGTCTCGGCCTCGGACGACGGCGTCCGCCTGGAGGACGCGTACGCCGACTGGATGATCAACGACGGCTTCACGCTGCGTACCGGTCAGTTCGTGCAGGCCTTCTCGCACGGCCGCTCGATCCACGAGTTCCACATGATGGGCGCCTTCCGCTCGTCGGCCCAGTCGATCCTCGGCAACACCGGCTACAGCCAGGGTATCGAGGCCCACTTCGGCGGCGACACCTGGTCGGCCGCCGTCGGCTTCACCGACGGCCCCTTCTCGGCCAACACCGCGTTCAGCAGCGCCATCGAGGCTGACTACGCGTTCAACGGCCGCTTCGACCTGTTCTCCGACGCCGACAAGGAGCGCTTCAACGACCGCACCTCGTGGCGCGGCTCGGCCGCCGGCTGGCGCGTCGGCGCCGGCGCCTACTGGGCGTCCTACGGCGACACCAACCCCTCCGGCTCCGAGGACGAGTCCCTGGGCTACACCATCGACGGCTCGTACGAGGCCGACGGCTGGGGCGTCCACGCCGCCTTCTTCGGACAGCACGTTGACCCCGACGGCGGCTCCACCGCCGACAACTTCGGCTTCGAGGTCGGCGCCAACATGTTCTTCAACGACCAGTTCGAGGGCTACGCCCGCTACGACATCGTCGTCTTCGACGACGACTTCATCGGCGACGAGGACACCTTCCAGGCTGTCGCCGTCGGCGTGAACTACTACCTCGTGCCCGAGTCGCACGCGGCCAAGATCACCGCCGAGCTCGGATACGCGTTCGATGACACCACCGGCGCCGGCACCGACGGCCTGCTGGGCGGCGGCTTCATCGGCGACAGCGACGGCGAGTTGAACCTCAACGTCATGTTCCAGTTCCTCTTCTGATCCGCTTCGGCACGGGCCCCGCGCCCGCGTCCGCAAGACCACGCCGGCCGGTCCCCCTGGGGCCGGCCGGTCTTCTTTTGGCAACCCCGTGCCCCGCGCGGCACCTGCGCACCGCGCCGGGCGTGCCCGCGAATCGGTGGGGGGTTCCGGGTGGGCGGTTCCGCGCATTTGGTCGGCGCGGGCTTATCGTGCGGGCGGAGGGTTCCGATGGTGGACCGCCGCGGCGGCGCGGCGCACACGACACACGCCCCGCGGCCACCACCGGCGCGGGGTCCAGACCGGAGCGGAACATGCGGACCTGCATTCTCATCGGAACCCTCGCCGCGCTCTGCGGCGTCGCCGCCGGCGCGGACGAGGCGCACCGGGCGGCGCTGCTGCTCGACGCCGAGACCGCCAGCCTCTCGATGCTCGCCGAGCCGGCGATCAAGGCGTCCGTCCAGACCCAGTTCCAGTACAACCTCAACCTGCGCGACGACTCGGGCGCGCTGGCCGACCCGGACGACGACACGACGCTGGGCTTCCAGATGCGACGCACGCGCGTCAACCTCGCCGGGCGTGTGACCGATTCGATCACCGGCAAGGTGCAGATCGACTTCAACGCCGCCGACGGCAGCGCCGGCCTGCAGGAGGCCTTCGCCGACTGGGCGGTCAGCGACAGCGTGTCGCTGCGCATCGGCCAGCAGAAGGTCCACTTCCTGCGCGAGGACACGCTCGGCACGACGCGGATGCTGGCCGCCGACGGGTCGGTGCAGAACCGGGTGTTCGGGCAGGGCTACAGCCAGTTCGTCGAGGCGGCGTTCGTCTCGGACGCGTGGCGGGGCTGGGTGGCGTTCTCCGACGGCTTCTCGACGCAGAACACCGCCTTCAACGACGCCGCCGAGGCCGACTACGCCCTGACCGCCCGGGCCGAGGTCCGGCTCGGCGACGCGGGCTGGTCGGCCCACAACCAGTTCACCTCCTGGCGCGGCGCCACCCCGGGCGGCCTCCTGGGCGCAGCCGTCCACTACCAGAGCGGGGGCGACACCAACCCCGCCGCGCCGGACGACGCGGCGCTGCTGACGGCCGCCGCGGACTTCGGCTGGGTCGGCGACGGCTGGAACGCCTACGCCTCGGGCGTGTGGCGCCAGGTCGACCATGGCGCGGACGAGTTCGACGACTTCGGCCTCCTGGTCCAGGCGGGCGTGTTCGTGACCGACCGGGTCGAGTTGTTCGGCCGGTACGACGGCGTGTTCGTCGACTCGGACCGGGGGGCGGGGGTGGACGACTTCCACACGGTCACCGCGGGGTTCAACTACTACATCGTGCCCGAGTCGCACGCGGCGAAGTTCACGCTCAACGTGCTGTACTACGTCGA
>CAZFSO010000041.1:0-1323 GCA_964522095.1 uncultured Phycisphaeraceae bacterium
GCTCGCCGCCGGACATCGCCTCGGGCCGGTGGCCCGCCCGGTCGGTCAGGCCCAGCCGGTCGAGCAGTTCCATCGACCGGGCGCGGAGGGGGCCCGGGTCGTCGCCCGCCAGCAGGCCGGGCAGTTGCACGTTCTCGGCGGCCGTCATCGTCGGGATGAGGTTGTACGCCTGGAAGACGATGCCGACCCCGCGCCGCCGGTACGCCGTGGCGGCCCGCTCGGTCAGCGTGTCGATCCGGGCGCCCGCCACCTCGATCGTGCCCGCGTCCGGCCGGTCGAGCGCCCCGAGCAGGTGCAGCAGCGTGGACTTGCCCGAGCCCGAGCGGCCCATGACGGCGTCGAACCCGCCGCCCGGGATCTCGACCGAGAGCCCGCGCAGGGCCTCCACCGAGCGCCCGCCCGTTCGGTAGGTCTTGCGGACGTCCACGCAGCGGATCATGGTGTCTGTCTTTGAGAGCGCCCGGCCGGCAAACCGGACGCCGGCGTCACGAGACCGACGCGTCGTAGGCCGAGGCGTCCATCAGGCCTTCGAGTTCCGAGGCGTCCTCGACCTTGATCTTCACCAGCCAGCCCTTGCCGTACGGGTCCGAGTTGAGCAGTTCCGGCGTGTCGGACAGGGCCTGGTTGACCTCGACGATCTCGCCGGTCACGGCCGAGTAGATGTCCGAGGTGGTCTTGACGCTCTCGACCTCGCCGATGGTGTCGCCGGCCTTGATCGCGGTCCCCACCGGCTTGAACTCGGCGAACGTGATGTCCGTCAGTTGATCGACCGCGTGCTCGGTGATGCCGATGGTCACGACGTTGCCCTGGATGTGGTGCCACTCGTGGCTCTCGGCGTACTTGCGGTCGGCGGGATTCGGCATGGCTGGTTCCTCGAAAGCCGGGGCCAACGGTTCCGGCGGTGTGCTGGGATCGCGGATCGTAGCGGGGCACCGGGGGCGTGCTCAGCCCTGCACGCGGGTGTGCATCTCGCCCTGGAACTCCTCGAGGTGCCCGCCCCTCTTGAGGATCTCGTCGACCACGTCGGCGAAGTGCGCATCGGTGTGCGGGGGCGACTTGCCGTCCATCAGGTCGGCGTACAGCGCGTCGTCGATGCCCAGGAAGCGGCGCATGGCGTAGTCGTACACCGCGTCGTGCTCGTCGCGGGAAAGGTCCAGCCGCAGTTCGTTGATGATCTTGGTGCCGAGCCGGATCCACTCGTCGAAGGTCTCCTGCGAGATGTGCTCGTGGATCCAGGTGCCCACCCCGTTGCGGAAGGGCGGCCGGCCGAGTTGCGTGCCCATCCGCCCGCTCTTGCGGTCCTTGAAACTGCCCCCGCCCGCG